>CAMNAQ010000112.1 GCA_946531495.1 uncultured Lachnospiraceae bacterium
TCTCACCGAGATAGCTCTCTGCATCATCCTTAAGCTTCTGAAGGATCATTGCGGAAATCTGCTGGGGAGAATACTTCTTGCCGTCGATGTTACGTCCTCTGTCAGTACCCATATCCCTCTTGATCGAGGAAATGGTGTTGTCAGCATTTGTGACTGCCTGACGCTTTGCAGGCTCTCCTACAAGTCTCTCACCATTCTTTGTGAATGCGACGATCGAAGGAGTTGTCCTTGCACCCTCTGCGTTAGCGATAACGGTGGGCTTTCCGCCTTCCATTACGGAAACGCAACTGTTGGTCGTTCCTAAGTCGATACCGATTATTTTGCTCATAATATTTGCCTCCTTACAGGATTGTTCTCATATTTACTGAACCACGGATACCATGCTGTGTCTCAATACCGTTCCGTGATATGTATAACCTTTTAATAGTTCCTGAGCGACGAATCCCGATTCATATTCTTCGCTCTCCGTCTGCATGACCGCATTGTGGAATGCGGGGTCGAACTCCTTTCCCACCGCTTCGATGGGTTTGACATCCATCTTATCCAGCTCCGTCATCAGCTGTCTGTAGATCATATCCATTCCGCTTACATAAGGATCATCTTTTTTATCCTCAGGTATCGCGGCAAGTCCTCTTTCGAAGTTATCAACTACCGGGAGGATCTTCTCAAGCACCGATCTTGCTCCCATGTCGAAGGACTGCGCTTTTTCCTTCTCTGAACGGTTCCTGAAATTTTCAAACTCGGCAAGCTGACGTTTTGCCCTGTCCTCGAAGTCCGCTATCTTTGCCTTCAGCTCTTCTTTTTCCTTATCGGATCTTTGAGCCTTCTTTTCGGCTTTGCGCTCAGCCCAGGACTTTTTCTGCTCTCCCGCTTCCCGCGGATCTGCATCCGGTTCTAGAGCTTCCTCAGGGCTTTCTGTTTCGGCAGCTTTCCCGGCGTTTTCTGCGCCTTCCGCCTCCTCTGAAGGAGCAGCCTCTTCTGCTTCCGTCTCAGGTGCGGTATCTGCTGCAGATGTCTCTTCCGCTACAGTCTCTCCCGTGTCCTTATTGATCACCTTGTCTGTACTTTCTTCACTCATTATCTACAACAGATCCTTTCTCTAATAATCCTTCTTATAAAGATCATCAAGACCGCTCCTTAGGGACTTAAGCGTTCCGACGACCTTGTCGTAATCCATTCGTTTGGGACCGACGATGCCGATGGTTCCCTTCATGCCTCCGCCGAGTTCGTACGTTGCCGTAACAACGCTGCAGTCTTCCATTCCCTCGACCTTATTCTCACTTCCGATATATACCTGAATGCCGGTTCCGTCATCGCCTTCCGCTTCTGTGCCTACCAGCGCCTCAAGTCCTTCTTTTTCCTCAAAGGTATTGATAAGATGTCCGGCCTTTTCCGAATTATCACTGAGCTCAGGATACTTGAGGATGTTATTGGTTCCGCTGGTATAAACCTTAAGATCCTCTCCGGCACTTATTGCCTCAGCCACCGCATCTATCACCTGGGCTATCACATCGGAGTGCGCGCCCGCCTGGGCCTTTAATCCGGTGATCATTCCGAGTGAGATCTCGTCCATCGTCATTCCGGACAGCTGGGTGTTGAGCATCAGGTTCAGCTTGAGCACCGTCTCCTCATTCAAGGGTTCGGGAACTTCGATCACCTTATTCTTGATGACATTTCCTTCCTTGACTATGACCGTAAGGATATGCTCATCATCTATCCTCGAAAGCTGGATGAATTTCAGCTTATTGCGCGAAGCGCTTGGTGAGGTGATAAGTGTGGCATACTGGGTATCTTTGGCAAGAAGCTTTACCACTCCCTTGAGCATGTCCTCGAGCTTATCCTGGCGTTCGGTCAGGACCTTTTTCATCTCCTCTATCTCGCGGTCCTTAGCCTCCATCATCGTATCTACGTAGAACCTGTATCCCTTGTCGGAGGGTATACGTCCCGCAGATGTGTGGGGCTGGATGATATATCCCATCTCCTCGAGATCTGACATTTCATTCCTTATGGTAGCCGAGCTCAGATTGAGATCGGTATATTTGGATATGGTCCTGCTTCCCACAGGTTCACCTGTTTCCAGATAATTACGGATGATGGCCTGAAGTATAGTGGCTTTTCTCTCATCCATTTCCATACCCGTCCCCCTTTCTGAGGATCTGACAAATGACAGTTTCGAAACACCTTTCTTTTCTTTGTTAGCACTCATTTAATTAGAGTGCTAACATTTACAAGAATTAAATTATCACTCATATCGGAATGTGTCAACATTTCATTTATGAAAATAAAATAAAGAAAGGAAACAAAAAAAGACCGCTCCTTATGCGGAACGGTCTTTTAATCTCTTTTCATCCGGAAAGCGTATCAGATATTGAAATCTCCGCTCTCTCCGTTAAGAACATAATATACCTTGCACTCTTCAGGCTTGACATAGAGCTCGATATCCTTAAGATCTGCAACGTTCTTGCCAAGATCATACTGCCAAACGTCCTTAGCGATCTTAACAAGATCACACTTTGTATACTCTCTGTCACCAAGCTGAAGAACGACCTTTGCTTCTGTATCGCACTTCTTAGCTGCAGGTGCCTTTGCCTCAGCAGGCTTCTTTGCGGGTGCTGCCTTCTTTGCAGGTGCTGCTTTCTTGGCTGCGGGCTTCTTAGCTGCTGCCTTTGCTTCTGTCTTAGCGGGTGCAGCTTCTGCCTTAGCGGGCTCTGCCTTTGCTGCAGCGGGCTTAGCAATAGACTTCTTTTCGACTGCCATAATAATCTCCCTTCTAACTGTCTAAAAAAAGAATTTTCTCCCCAGAGGACCTGAGTGCCCAAAACACGCGTCCTCAACAAAAACGAGTTTAATATAACAAATGGTTTTTGTCAAATAAATATCCCTGTTTTTCCGTGTTTTTTCGGCATTTCCATGGAAACTGACCTATAAAATCCGGTCTCCGTACAGGCCGGTTATCATACTCCAAAATACTCCTTAAGCTTTTCGAAATTACGCCCTGCTTCTTCATATCCTTCACGGTACAAAGCCTGCAGATGCTCGGGATTTTTATCTATCCTTCCGGTATTGCTCTTATGCTGCGGCCTTATCACCATTGCTCTTCCGTCCTCTTCCATCCGGTGAACGTATTCCATCTGCCTGTTGTACCTGATATCACGGTTTCTCATAAGCTTCCATATCTCAGGATATGCGGCATATCTGATTCTGAGGGTCGCAAGCTCATAACCCGGGATCGGCGTTCTGACATATCCGACCTCCTTGGTGAGGACCACAAGGTTTTTCTCGTTACCTGACATAATGGATCTTTCAAGAGGAATCGCGTCGCTGAGTCCGCCGTCAAGATATTTATGTCCTCCGATCCTGACCATTCTCGCCACAAGAGGAAGCGAAGCGGAAGCCCTTATCCTGTCCATGCCCTCGCCCCTACAGGTTTTTACTCTAAGGTATTCAGGCTTTCCGGTCTCAACATCCGTCACGACAGAATAAGCACATCCTTCGTATTTTTCATAAGCTTCATGATCAAAAGGATTCAGATCCTCAGGGATCAAACCGTATACGACATCTGTATTAAAAAGATTACCCGTGGTCACAAGAGAGGGAATCCCGCAATACCATCTGGTATCGAGATAATCAACGCTCACATCCAGTGCCCTGCCGCGCTGTCCGGAAATATAGCTGGTCATATGGCATGCGCCTGCGGACACTCCGTATATTGACCGGAACATGATTCCCTTATCCATGAGAAAATCAAGAACTCCGGCCGTGAAGATTCCCTTCATTCCTCCGCCTTCAAGGACGAGGCCGCCGTTTATCATTTCACCCATATCTCTTATACTCCGTACTCTTCTCTTACGAATCTTTCAAGAACAGGAAGTGATCTTTCAACCTTTTCGGTATCGATGCAATATGCCATTCTGAAGAATCCGGGTGCGCCGAAGCTGTCACCGGGCACAACCACCAGGTCATATTTGAGAGCCTTCTGTGCAAAAGCAACCGAATCCTCCTCAAGAGCTTTCGGGAAAATATAGAATGTTCCGCCTGGGCGGACCACCGTAAATCCAAGACCGGTCAGTTTATCGTAAAGAAGGTTCATATTGGTCTCATATACCGAAAGATCTGCCGTAAGATCGATATTTTCGGCAACTGCCCTCTGCATGATGGATGAAGGACAGTTATGGCCTATGCCTCTTGAAATCTGAACGGCCATGCTGACCATAATATCCGCACCCTCAGCGGCGGGATTCACCGCCATATATCCGATCCTTTCTCCGGGAAGCGAAAGAGACTTGGAATATGAATAGCACATTATGGTATTGTCATAATATTTGGAAATGCAGGGAGCTTCTTTTCCGTCAAAGACGATCTCCCTGTAGGGCTCGTCGGAAATGATATAGATGGCATGCGAATATTTCTTCTGAGCATCCCTTAAGATATCCGCAAGTTTCTTTACGGTATCTTCGGAATAGACAATTCCGGAGGGGTTATTGGGCGTATTGATAAGCACCGCCATGGTCTTTTCATTGAGATTATTTTCAAACTCATCAAAATTGATCTGGAAGGTAGCTGTATCTGCAGGAACAACCTTAAGCACCGCGCCCGTAAGATTTACATACGGACCGTACTCCGGAAAGAAGGGCGCAAAGGTAAGGATCTCATCACCGGGCTCGGCAACAAGTCTGAATGCATGTGCAAGCGCTGATGCGGCGGCGCTTGTCATAAAGATATGATCCCTCTTATAGGGTATTCCGAATCTTCCCTCCAAAGATGCCGCAACCGCATCCCTGGCTTCCGGAAGTCCGGGATTGGGGGAATATCCGTGAAGCGATCTTGAATCGAGGGTTCCGATCAGTCTTATCATTGTTTCATTGATCTGATCAGGCACCGGAACGGAAGGGTTTCCGAGGCTGTAGTCAAATACATTCTCATATCCTATTTCCCTGCCGCGTTCCGCGGCTTTACCCGCAAGGTCTCTTATGACCGATTTGGCTCCGAGCATATCAATATATTTCTGTACAAGCATTTTTTTCACCTCGCTGATTTTTTATAAATGCATTATAAACCCTAAAGGGATCATTTTGCATATACTGTAAGATCCTGCGTTTCCATGAGTACTCTCGGATAATTATCCGCAATCCATTCATCGATAACATATTCCCGCGGATATCTCCGGTATTCGTATACTTCCGTATAATTCCTGTCGTAGATAACAACTTCCGGAAGATGCTCCGGATGCTTTTCATAATATGTCAGAAAATACTCATCATAAATCGTTGTGCCCTCAACGGAGGGTGATGCTATCCTGCAGGGATGATTCAGATAAAGAAGCATCTCAGCCCCCACATAGAGCACAGGGGTATCCGAATCATAGAGTCCTTCAAGAGCTTCATATTCCCTGTTTGCGGCTTCTGCAAAAGCCTGAGTTATATAAATTCCCCGGGAAGGCCCATGTGTCACCTTCTCAAAATCCGCATTTATCGTAACAGGAAGGCATCCGGTAACGCGTATAAGCCCCAGCCTGCATAAAACAAGCCCGGCTATAAGCGCAATTGCGGCGCATTCTGCGCTCTTTTTCATGAAGTCTTTTTCTGCATTCGAATATGCTTTTAGAAACACATATACCGAAGCGAGTACTGCCGGCATCGATTTTGACCATGCCGTTCCCGCATTCATATTGGTCACCGCAATAACGGATAACACCGAAGCAATTCCGGGAAGCAGTCCGAACCATAAGACTTTTTTTTCATTTCCTTTCAGGGAAATTATGAGTGCCGGAATAATAAAAGCCGCATATCTTCCCTGCATAAAGAACTGATTCTTATCAAAAAAGATACATCCGATGATCATTACAGACTGAAGTATGATAAATGAAACAAGCATCGAAAAGCAGGCGGTATCTTCCTGATCGTTTATTCCTTTATGTACCATCCGTGCCGGGATATATACCCCACAGGTGATAAGCGCCCATATAAGCAGGGACTTTCCGCCCTCCGCCGCATATTCTCCAATACGCTTAAAAAAAGGCTGCGTTGCATGAGAAGGGTTGCTGAATACGTTGAAGATACTGCTTACAAACTCACCGGATGGAACCGAGCGGAATATCAAAAACAGTACCAAAAGTCCGGGAAGGAGCGCTCCGAGGGTAAATAATGCAGCTCCCCCGATCCCTGCTTTTTTTCCGTTGCAGACGATGATCCCTGCAATAAATAAAGGATACAGAATTATAAGCGTGGGGTAAGAAAGCATTGATATCAGCAGGAGAAAGCCTGCTGCGAAAAATTTCATGCAGTCTTTGAATGACGAGCCGGAAGTGGTTTTTTCTTCAGATGATGTCTGCGAAACAGATACCAGAAGAAGACAGCATCCGAGCACTGCCCAGTATGCCATCAGTTCAAAATCAAGCGACTGTACCCACTTGGGCAGGAAATTAAGATGTACCAGTAATAGCGTAAACGAAATCCCTTTTTCGGTCCTGCGGTTCATGAATCTGTAAAATGCGATGCCTATACAGATATGAATGATCACGCTCACTATCCTGAGGAAGATAACGATACCTTCCGCAGTGCCCAAAACAGACATATATGCTCTGACAAAAAGAGACGGGATCAGTGAGGCCAGCTGGTGCGGCTCCCACATATCCGCAAAGACCCTGTCACCTGCGGCAATCCTGTACGCACATGCAACCAGATATGACTCATCTATATCAAGACTTATAAAAACCGATTTTACAAAGCCCAAGACAGTTGCAAGAAGTGCAGCCGCAACGGCACATATTCTAATGATCCTGCTTTCTTTTTTCATAACATTTTTATTTTGCCTTTATCAAATCCCCTTGTCAATCGCAGGAAAGAGGCACTTGACTAAAAGCCATAAAATCTATAATATATCCTCGTTGTGTGCAGACAGCAGCTCATCATTCGGTCCTGCGCAGTGCGACCCTGTGAACCGTGTCAGGTGGGGAACCAAGCAGCACTAAGCAGACCGTCCATGTGCCGCAGACCAGCCGGGTGGTGAGTTGCTT
>CAMNAQ010000113.1 GCA_946531495.1 uncultured Lachnospiraceae bacterium
GATCAGGGTTCTTGATACATACTGGTCGGATCACTGCCGTCACACCACCTTCTCCACCGAGCTCACCGGAGTGAAGTTCGATGAGGGTGCATATAAGGCAGCATTTGAGAAGTCCTTCGAAGAGTATATGAATACCAGAAAGGACCTTTTCGCAGACCGCCCCGACAAGTTCTCATGTCTTATGGATCTGGGAACCATCGCTGCAAAGCGTCTCAGAAAGGAAGGCAAGCTCGAGGACGAGGAGAAGTCGGACGAGATCAATGCATGCTCCATCGTGGTTCCTGTTGAGATCGAAAAGAACGGTAAGAAAGAGACTGAAGAATGGCTCGTATTTTTCAAGAACGAGACACATAACCATCCTACCGAGATAGAGCCCTTCGGAGGCGCTGCAACATGTCTCGGAGGCGCTATCAGAGATCCTCTTTCCGGCAGAGGATATGTATATCAGGCTATGCGTGTCACCGGTGCGGCGGATCCCACAAAGCCCGTATCCGAGACACTTCCGGGAAAGCTCCCCCAGAAGAAGCTGGTAAGAACTGCTGCAAGCGGATATTCATCATACGGTAACCAGATCGGACTTGCTACCGGATACGTCAAGGAAGTATATCATCCGGATTACGTTGCAAAGCGTATGGAGATCGGTGCTGTTATGGGTGCCGCTCCGAGAAAGAATGTCATAAGAGAAAACTCCGATCCCGGAGATATCATCATTCTTCTTGGCGGAAGGACCGGACGTGACGGAATCGGCGGAGCAACCGGTTCATCCAAGGCTCATAATGTCAAGTCAATCGATACCTGCGGTGCAGAGGTTCAGAAGGGTAATGCACCTACCGAAAGAAAAATCCAGAGACTCTTCAGACGTCCCGAGGTTACCAGACTCATCAAGAAGTGTAATGACTTTGGTGCGGGCGGTGTCAGCGTGGCTATCGGTGAGCTTGCTGACGGTCTTGTCGTAAATATGGATAAGGTCCCCAAGAAGTATGCGGGACTTGACGGAACAGAGCTTGCTATTTCCGAATCCCAGGAGAGAATGGCTGTTGTCGTAGCTCCCGGTGACGTACAGGAATTCCTGAAGTATGCGGGCGAAGAGAACCTTGAAGCTGTTGAGGTCGCTGTTGTTACCAAGGAGCCCAGACTCCGTCTTCAGTGGAGGGGCAATGATGTTGTAAATATCGCAAGAGCATTCCTTGATACCAACGGAGCTCACCAGGAGACCAAGGTAGAGGTTGAATCACCCTCTGCGGATTCCTATTTTGATAAATATGCACTTGACAGCGTTGCTGCCGATGTTAAGAACGGAGATTACGGAAAGGCTCTTACCGATACGCTTTCCGATCTTAACGAGTGCTCACAGAAGGGCCTTGTTGAGATGTTCGACTCCTCTATAGGAGCAGGCTCCGTAGTAATGCCTTACGGCGGAAAATACCAGCTTACCGAGGAGCAGGCTATGATCGCCAAGCTTCCCGTACTTGATGGCAAGACCGATACCGTGACCATGATGGCATATGGCTTCGATCCTTATCTTTCAAGCTGGTCACCTTATCATGGTGCTATCTATGCCGTAACGGAATCTCTTGCGCGTATTGCGGCATCCGGCGGAGATGTCAGCAAGGTAAGACTCACATTCCAGGAATACTTCAGACGCATGGACGAAAGACCTTCGAGATGGAGCCAGCCTTTTGCCGCGCTGCTCGGTTCCTTCGATGCGCAGATCGGATACGGACTTCCTTCCATCGGCGGTAAGGATTCAATGTCCGGAACATTCGGCGATATCGATGTTCCTCCTACACTTGTATCTTTTGCGGTCGACATCTCAACTCTTAAGACGGTTATAACTCCCGAGCTCAAGGCTGCAGGTAATAAGCTTGTTCTCTTTACCATCGAGAAGGATTCCGATAAAAAGCCCGTATATGCCCAGGTGCTTAAGCTGTATGATTCGGTTCACAAGCTGATCGCAGGCAAGGTGATAATCAGTGCCTATGCTCTTGATTCAAAGGGACTTGCGGTAGCCGTAGCCAAGATGGGAATGGGCTGCGGACTCGGAGCAAGGATCGATGACGGAATTCCTGCTGAAACTGTATTTGGAAACGGCCTCGGTAATATCGTTGCGGAGGTTCCTGCAGATATGATCTCAAAGCTTGACGGAGTCGATGGAGTAAGCGTTATCGGGGAAGTCATAAGCGCCGGATTCGAATATGCGGGAAGCAGGGTTTCATATGATGATATGAAGGCTGCATGGTGCGGCACTCTTGAGGGAGTGTTCCATTCCGTGTCAACGGATGTTAAGGACAAGGTTGAAGTTCCCGAATACAAGGCTTCTGATGTTTATGTATGCAAGAACAAGGTTGCAAAGCCCACTGTATTTATCCCTGTATTCCCGGGAACAAACTGCGAATATGATTCGGCCAAGGCTTTCGAAAGGGCGGGAGCAACTGCGGATATAAGGATATTCAGAAATCTTACCGCAGCAGATATCAGAGAGTCTGTTGATGAGTTCAGAAAGGCCATCTCACAGGCACAGATGATCATGTTCCCCGGAGGATTCTCTGCAGGCGATGAGCCTGACGGTTCGGCAAAATTCTTTGCTACCGCATTCAGGAATGCGGCCATCAAGGAAGCTGTAGAGGAAATGCTCGATAAGCGTGACGGACTGGTACTTGGTATCTGTAACGGATTCCAGGCTATCATCAAGCTTGGTCTTGTTCCTAACGGCAAGATCACGGGCCAGACCGCTGATTCACCTACCCTGACATTTAATACCATCGGCAGACATATCTCCAAGATGGCGTATATCAAGGTTGTTTCCGACAAGAGCCCCTGGCTTCAGGAAGCAGGTCTCGGCAATGTCTATGCAAACCCGGCATCACACGGTGAAGGACGCTTCATAGCTCCCGAGAACGTACTTGATGAATTGTTTAAGAACGGCCAGGTGGCAACGGTTTACTCTGATCCTGAAGGCAATACCTCAATGGATGAGTATTACAACATCAACGGTTCCTTCAGATGTATCGAGGGTATTACTTCTCCCGACGGAAGAGTCCTCGGTAAGATGTGTCACTCCGAAAGGATCGGCGAAGGCGTTGCGGTCAATATCTACGGAGAACAGGATCTTAAGATCTTCGAATCCGGAGTTAAGTACTTCAAATAATATGTAAATGCGGCCGGGAATCGAAAATTCCCGGCCCTGTTTATAAGAGCCGTATCATTATGCCTGAAATGTGATGCGGAAAATGCTAATGATTAATTCGGGCGGTCTGCCCTTTGATCACACGGAAGATCTTTGATTATGGCTAATGCAGTCAACTATGACAAGTTAATGGAAGAGATGCTTGGCAGGCGGGGAGCGGAAAACGCAGGATCGTCTCCATGTTTTCCTCAGGCGATTTCGGTCCTTCTTCACTCATGCTGTGCTCCGTGCTCCAGTGCGTGCATTGAGAGACTGTGTGACAGGTGCGACATCACTGTATTTTATTACAATCCCAATATAGGTGATGAGGCGGAGTACCTTAAAAGGAAGAAAGAGCAGATAAGGCTCATTAATGCTTATAACAGCGAAAAGAAGGGGATATCCTGCATAAAGATCCTTGATGCCGATCATGATCCTGAATCTTTTTACATGATGGCAAAGGGACTGGAGGAATGCCCCGAAAGAGGAGTAAGGTGCCATAAATGCTATGAGCTCCGGATGCGTAAAACTGCCATGGCTGCCCTCTCCGTGGGAGGATTCGACTATTTTGCCACAACTCTTACGCTTTCGCCTCTTAAGGATTCTGAGGTAATAAACAGGATAGGACTTAAGATAGAAGAAGAGACGGGCATGAAGTATCTGCCCTCTGATTTCAAGAAAAGAAACGGATATCTGCGCTCCATAGAATTGTCAAAAGAGTATGATCTCTACAGACAGGATTTTTGCGGATGCGTTTATTCGCGTAAGAATAAATGAATGATGCCGCTTTTTGGTTTAACAGGTTGCCTTTTTAGCCTGTTTAGATGCATAATATGCATAATTCGGTTATAATCCGATAAAAGAGCCGGTAACCTCGTGATCTGATAGATGAGGAGTAAGATATGAATTGTCCAAATTGCGGAGCTGCGTTAAAGATCAAAGGTAACAAACAGGTATGTGAATACTGCGGTTATGAGGAGCCTTTCATGGATCCTTCCGACAACAGGAACGATGATTTCTATAATCTGGTCGTTACCAACGAAACTCCGACTCCCGATGATATAAATATCAAGCTCGCGGAAAGTAATCTGGGATTCATGATAAGAAGCGGCGAAGTGGTGGCCAAGGATGTGCCGCCCGGATATCATACCCTTGTTGTTACCTCCGGTGGAATGACCGAGTATCGATCCATATGTGTTCCGGGTGATGGGAAGGCAGTAAAGGTCTTTGTATCAAAAGGAATCATGGGTATCGTGATAAGAGTCGTTGAACCGGGAATGGGAAGAGATGCGTATGCGTACAGCTCGAGAAGCATGGTTCCGCCTGATAAGATGTTCCCTGTTTTGGCACTGATCTTCAGTATTATTTTTCCAATCGTGGGTCTTGTCTTTGCAATCATTGATGCTTCGAAATGCAAACAGCAGAAAAAGAAACCAAGCGGATTTACCGTTGCGGCGTTCATTATAGTAGGCGTAAGGCTGCTGATCGCCGTACTTATGGTAACTATAAGTATTTTTGCGTCGTATATGCGAATGTGATAATAATTTGATTAACAGGAGTTTTTAATGAAGAAATTACTTGATCTTCTGACTGAAGAAGTAGGGTTTGCTTTCGAAAAAGCAGGATATAAGAAGGAAGCCGGAAGGGTGTCCGTATCAAACCGCCCCGATCTGTGCGAATACCAGTGTAACGGAGCTATGGCTCTTGCAAAGGAGCAGAAGTGTGCTCCCATTAATATAGCAAATGCCGTGGCGGAGATCCTTAAGGAGAGCTCTGTATTTGAATCCGTTGAGGCGGTCATGCCGGGATTCATCAATATGAATATAAGCTCTGAATATATATACAGATATGTTGCCGATATGTCTGCAGATCCCAAGTTCGGTGCGATCCTTTCCGATCCCAAGACTATAATCGTTGATTACGGCGGTCCAAATATCGCCAAGGCTCTTCATGTCGGACATCTTCGCCCTGCGATAATCGGAGAGAGCATAAAGCGCATCCTGAAATTCATGGGTCATAATGTTATCGGTGATGTTCATATGGGTGATTGGGGAAAGCCCATGGGACTTGTCATGACCGAGATTCAGGATAGGCAGCCGGATCTGCCCTATTTTGACGAGACATATACCGGAGAATATCCTAAGGAGCCCCCTTTTACCGTAAAGGATCTTGAGGAAATATATCCCACCGCTTCCGCAAAGAGCAAGGAGGATCCCGATTATAACGCAAGGGCACTTGAAGCCACTCTTAAGCTTCAGTCCGGAGTAAGGGGATACAGGGCGTTATGGGATCATATCATAAATGTATCCGTATCGGATATGAAGCGCATCTATGAAAAGCTTCATGTTGAATTCGATCTTTGGAACGGTGAAAGCTCTGTTCAGTATCTGATCCCCGATATGGTAAGGGAGATGAAGGAAAGCGGCGTTGCATATGAAAGCGACGGTGCCATTGTCATCGATGTCAAAAAGGATACAGATACCAAGGAAATACCTCCCTGCATAGTCGTTAAATCCGACGGAGCCAGCCTTTACAACACCACCGATCTTGCTACGATCAAGGAGCGTGTTGCAAAGTATGATCCCGCTCAGATCATCTATATCACCGACAAGCGTCAGGATCTTTACTTTGAGCAGGTATTCAGAGCAGCTATCAAGGCCGGTCTTGTATCCGACAAGGTTACACTTTCCCACATCGGATTCGGCACCATGAACGGCAAGGACGGCAAGCCCTTTAAGACCCGCGACGGCGGTGTCATGCGTCTTGAGGATCTCATTAATGATATTCAGAATGAGATGTATAACAAGATAAAAGAGAACAAGGACATTGATGATGCGGAGGCAAGACAGACAGCAGATATCGTCGGACTGTCAGCCCTTCTGTACGGTGATCTTTCCAATCAGGCAGTGAAGGATTATGTATTTGACATGGAGAGGTTCATCTCCTTTGAGGGTAACACCGGTCCCTACATTCTCTACACAATAGTGCGTATCAAGTCCATTCTTGCAAAATACGCATCACAGGGCGGGGATATCTCATCGCATAAGCTTGCAGTGCCGGTGAATTCTTATGAAAAGGACCTTATGAAGGTTCTTGCATCCTTCCCTCAGGTTATGGAAAGCGCCGAGGCTGAGCTTGCGCCTCACAGGATATGTGCATTTATCTATGATCTTGCCAATGCACTTAATTCCTTCTATCACGAGACCAAGATCCTTTCCGAGGAGGATGAGGAAAAGAAGGGCGGTTATATAGCTCTTATAAGCTTTACAAAGGAAATGCTGGAGACCTGTATCGATATGCTCGGATTCTCCGCTCCGGACAGAATGTAATGCACCGGAAGATAGTTTTTTTTGACAGGGCGGTTCGCAAATGAGTGCGGATCGCCCTGTTTTACGGCATTTTTGAGAACCTGAAAAATATTTTGAAAAAAAGATATTTTTTTGTTGACAACAATGCCTTCAGTATGTAAAATAGCCTTTGTCGGCAAAAAGCCGATGACAAAATGGAATCATAGCTCAGCTGGGAGAGCATCTGCCTTACAAGCAGAGGGTCATAGGTTCGAGCCCTATTGGTTCCATTTTTTTTAGGCGAGGTAGCTCAGTTGGCTAGAGCACGCGGTTCATACCCGCGGTGTCGAGAGTTCGAATCTCCCCCTCGCTACGCTGATGTGGCTCAGTCGGTAGAGCGTCGCCTTGGTAAGGCGGAGGTCACCAGTTCGATTCTGGTCATCAGCTCT
>CAMNAQ010000114.1 GCA_946531495.1 uncultured Lachnospiraceae bacterium
TGACGACCTTCAGAGCAGCGAGTATACTACCGCGATTGCGCTGGTACATTCGAGGTTTTCGACCAATACTCTTCCCAGCTGGGAAAGAGCTCATCCCTACAGATTCATAGCACATAACGGAGAGATCAATACCATCAGGGGCAACTCGGACAGAATGCTTGCCCGCGAAGAGACGATGCATTCTTCACTTCTTGACAGTGATAAGTCCAGGATCTACCCTGTCATATCCGCAAGCGGATCGGATTCCGCAATGTTGGATAACACTCTCGAGTTCCTGTACATGAACGGAATGGATCTTCCTCTGGCAATGATGGCACTTATTCCGGAGCCCTGGAAGCACAATCGCTTCATGAGCGAGAATAAGAAGGATTTTTACCATTATTACGCAACCATGATGGAGCCATGGGACGGGCCTGCAGCCATACTTTTTACGGACGGTGAGCTGTTTGGCGCAACCCTTGACCGTAACGGGCTCAGGCCTTCGAGATATTATATAACGGACGATAACAGGCTGATCCTTTCTTCGGAGGTCGGTGTTCTTGATATAGCACCGGAGAAGATACTTAAGAAGTCGAGACTGACTCCGGGAAGAATGCTCCTTGTTGATACACATAAAAAGAGGATCATTTCGGATGAAGAATGCAAGGAGAGCTATGCATCCAGACATCCTTACGGCGAGTGGCTTGATTCTCATCTTATCAGGCTTAAGGATCTGACCATTCCCAATCATCAGGTGCCGGTATCATCCCAGCCTGAAAGAGACAGACTGTATAAGGTATTCGGTTACAGCTATGAGGAGGTTAAGACATATATCCTTGAAGCTGCGATGAACGGAGCGGAGCCTACGGTATCGATGGGGCATGATGTTCCGCTTGGTGCACTTTCCGATAATCATCCTCTGCTTTACAGGTTCTTCCAGCAGCAGTTTGCACAGGTGACCAACCCTCCCATCGATTCGCTCAGGGAAAAGATCGTCACTGATACCACCGTCTATATAGGATCTGACGGAGACCTGCTCAGCGAAAAGAGTGATAACTGCACTGTTCTTGAGGTCAATAATCCTGTTCTTACGGGTGTTGATCTTATGAAGATACGATCCATGAAAAGAACAGGCTTTAAGACAGAGACTGTTTCACTTCTTTATTACAAGCACACATCGCTTCTTAAGGCTGTTGAACAGCTATATCTTTCGGTGGATAGAGCGGTTTCGGGAGGAGCAAATATCATAATACTGTCCGACAGAGGAGTGGATGAAAATCATGTACCGGTTCCCGCACTTCTTGCGGTATCCGCTGTTGAACAGCACCTTGTCATGACAAAGAAAAGGACAGCAGTGTCACTTATCCTTGAAAGCGGAGAGGTAAGGGATGTGCACCAGATGGCATGTATCCTAGGCTTTGGCGCAAGAGCCGTTAATCCGTATCTTGCTCATGAATGCATAGGCGAGCTTATATCACTGGGACTTCTTGATAAGGATCTTCATACGGCGATAGATGATTATGATACGGCACTTTTGAACGGAGTTGTTAAGATCGCTGCCAAGATGGGTATCTCCACTATCCAGTCATACCAGTCTGCAAGGATATTCGAGGCTATAGGACTGTCGGATGATGTTATAAACAGATTCTTCTCCGGAGTCACAAGCAGGGTTGGAGGCATAGGAGTTAAGGAAATCGAAGATGGAATTGCGGGAAGACATGACAGGGCATTCGATCCCATGGGACTCCCCATAGATCCTGTTCTCGACAGTACCGGATTCCATAACCTAAGGAGCGGTGAGGGAAAAGAGGATCACCTCTACAGTCCCAAGACCATCGTTTTACTCCAGCAGGCGGTTCGCACGGGCAGCTATGATAAATACAGGGAATATGCTTCCATTGTTGATGATCCTGCACATGCACATACACTGAGAGGACTCCTTGAATTTGTTCCTGCCGGAAAGCCTGTTCCGCTTGATAAGGTTGAGCCTGTTTCCGAGATAGTGAAGAGATTCCAGGTAGGAGCCATGAGTTACGGTTCTCTTTCAAGGGAAGCACATGAAACCATAGCAAAGGCTATGAATACTCTTGGAGGGCGTTCCAATACCGGAGAAGGCGGAGAAGCCCCCGACAGATTCGGAACAGATAAAAACAGTGCGGTTAAGCAGGTTGCATCGGGAAGATTCGGAGTTACCGAAGAATACCTGTTAAGTGCATCCGAAATACAGATCAAGATGGCACAGGGCGCAAAGCCCGGCGAGGGAGGTAATCTGCCTGCCAAGAAGGTTTATCCCTGGGTGGCAAAGACAAGATGCTCGACTCCAGGTGTCCAGCTCATCTCTCCTCCGCCTCATCATGATATCTATTCAATAGAGGATCTTGCACAGCTGATATACGACCTTAAGAACGCCAACAGAGATGCAAGGATATCGGTCAAGCTTGTATCGGAAGCGGGTGTCGGAACAATAGCCTCCGGTGTGGCCAAGGCAGGTGCGCAGGTTGTTCTCATTTCCGGATATGACGGAGGAACGGGTGCTGCTCCATACAGTTCCGTTCACTCGGCAGGACTTCCCTGGGAGCTTGGCGTTGCGGAGACTCATAATGCACTTATAAAGAGCGGTCTGAGACAAAGAGTAAGGATCGAGACGGACGGAAAACTGATGACGGGAAGGGATGTTGCGATCGCAGCACTTCTCGGAGCGGAAGAGTTCGGATTCGCCACTGCGCCTCTTGTGTCCCTGGGATGCATGATGATGAGAGTATGCTCCAAGGATACATGCCCTGTGGGAATTGCAACACAGAATGAGGTCCTGAGAAAAAGATTTGCCGGAAAGCCCGAGCATGTCATCAACTTTATGACATATGTAGCAATGCAGCTCAGGGAGATAATGGCAGAGCTTGGATTTAAGAGCGTGGATGAGATGATAGGCAGGAGCGATTGCCTGCGAAAGAGAACGGGCCTTGTCCAGGGCAGTGCAGAGACAGTTTCATTTGAAGAGATACTTAAGCCTTATATATCAGCAGATGGGAACAATAGATTTGATCCTGCACAGAGCTTTGATTTTGAGCTGGAAAAAACTCTTGATGAAAGAGTTCTTCTTCCATGGTTTGAGAAGGCACAAAAGTCAAAAGCAAAGTCATCCTCAGTTGGATTAAATGTAAGCTCTACAGACAGAAGCCTTGGTACGATCCTGGGTTCCGAGATAGTAAGAAAGTACGGAAGCAAATGCAGCGAACTGCCTGAGGACAGATTTACCGTAAAGTGCGAGGGCGGAGGAGGACAATCCTTTGGAGCGTTCATCCCGCATGGCCTTACGATAAAGCTTTCTGGTGATGCAAATGACGGCTTCGGAAAAGGGCTGTCGGGCGGAAGGCTTATACTTACGCCTCCGGAAAACAGCGTATTTAAGGCATCTGAAAATATCATCGTCGGTAATGTTGCACTTTACGGAGCAACCTCCGGCAAAGCATATATAACAGGAATTGCAGGCGAGAGATTCTGTGTAAGAAATTCCGGTGCAACTGCTGTCGTAGAAGGATGCGGAGATCACGGACTTGAGTATATGACAGGCGGAAGAGCGGTGATACTCGGAAATGTAGGAAAGAACTTTGCGGCAGGAATGAGCGGCGGGATCGCATATGTTCTTGACAGGGATCACAGCCTGTACCGTAAGGTCAACAAGGACATGGTAGAGCTTGAAGAGGTCAGCGAGAAATATGATGTAGAAGAGCTTAAGTCAATCCTTGAGGATTATGTGGGAGCTACAGGTTCTGAACTTGGAAAGTCAATACTTGATAACTTTGATGAAGAGATACTCAGCTTTAAGAAGGTTATAGCCAGGGATTATCACAGGATGATCAGGACCATAGCCAGGTACGAGGAACAGGGCATCTCAAGAGAAAGCGCTGAGCTTGAAGCTTTTAAAGAGATCACCGGTACTGCGGTATAAGGATCCTGAATGTGACTTGCATGTCATTTTTGATCGATAAGTCAAGACGCTGTAAACCGGAATAGAAGAGCAGGTGGATAAAATGGGTAAACAAACCGGATTTCTTGAATATGAAAGAGCAGAGAATAATGAAGTCCCTGCAAAGGAAAGGATCATGGGATATAAAGAATTCCATACCTTTCAGACAGAAGGGGCAAGGAGATGTCAGGCTGCAAGATGCATGAATTGCGGTGTCCCTTTCTGTCAGTCGGCCATGAGCCTCAGCGGAATGGTGGTGGGATGTCCTCTCCACAATCTGATCCCCGAATGGAATGATGCTATCTATAAGGGAGAGGATGCGCATGCTCTTGCAAGGCTTCTTAAGACTAACAGATTTCCTGAATTTACCGGAAGGGTCTGTCCTGCACTTTGCGAAAAAGCATGTATATGCGGTCAATATGACGACCCTGTAACGATCAGGGATAATGAACTTTATCTTATCGAAAACGGATACAAAAACGGAACCATGTGTGCCAAGCCTCCCGTTTCCGAAAGCGGCAAGAAGGTCGCCGTGATCGGAAGCGGCCCTTCGGGTCTTTCCGCAGCCGATGCGCTCAGAAGAAGAGGCCATGCGGTGACCGTGTATGAAAGGGACGACCGCATAGGCGGACTGCTCATGTACGGAATTCCGAATATGAAACTCGATAAACAGGTGATCGCAAGAAGACAGCAGCTTATGGAGGAAGAGGGAATCGTCTTCAAAACGGGAGTTGATGTAGGCAGGGATGTAAAGCTATCCGATCTTCAAAAGGAGTATGATGCCGTGATCCTCTGCTGCGGTTCAAAGCAGCCCAGGGCGCTTAACTGCGACGGAATAGAAGGTGCAGGCGGAGTATACTTTGCGGTGGATTTCCTCACTCAGGCAACAAAGAACGTCCTTGGGATAAAGAAGCTTTCAAAGGACTATGATGCAAAGGGTAAGGATATTGTGATAGTGGGCGGCGGAGATACGGGTAATGACTGTATCGGGACTGTTATCAGAATGGGATGCAAGTCCGTGACCGCACTGGAGATGATGCCCAAGCCCCCTGTTGAAAGAGCTGCAAATAACCCCTGGCCGGAGTGGCCGAAGACACTCCGTACCGATTATGGTCATGTTGAAGCGGCTGAGGTGTTCGGCATAGACCCGAGAGTCTTTAAGACAACTGTTAAGAAAGTCATTCAGACAAAGGGAAGGATCACCGGTATAGAGACGGTGGAAACGGGATTTGAAAACGGAAAGCTTATCACCGTTAAGGGAACGGAAAAAAAGCATAAATGCGATATGCTCCTGATAGCTGCAGGCTTTGTCGGTGCCGAAAAATATCTCCCCGAAAGTGCGGGACTTGATCTTGGACCGAGAGGAACAGTAGTAACACCTGAAGGAAAATATGCGACCAATGTGCCAGGAGTGTTTGCCGCGGGCGACATGAGGAGAGGACAGAGCCTTGTTGTATGGGCACTTGTCGAAGGACGTGCCGCTGCCGCTGAAGCTGATGAATACCTTATGGGATACAGAAACAGATAAATTGTCAAAGACTGTATAACCATGATGTCCGCAGCTTTGCCGTGCGATCATCCGGTTATGACTTCAGCTTATCTTTTACAGCGAACTGAAGAATGCACCCACGAATATCGCAGGTGAATTCCAGTAGATCGCTATCTCGTTGGTATCCGCGGAAGAAAGCTCGTCAAGATAACTCTTGGCGGGTGGAACATCTTCCCCAAGTTTTTCCTTTGTCTGAGGATAGGTAAAGCCTTTGTTTGGGCCGCCGGAGATAAGGCCGGGAACAGGCTCTTCAATGCCGTCAGATCCTGAAGGTCTGTGGTGAGGATTTATCACGGAGCTTTCGCCAAAGCCCGTTACAAAGCACAGATCCAGAGCGTTTAATCCAAGAGCATAATCCCATTGAAGGAGCGCAGCATCTCTCATGGACTGATCGCCCGTAAGAAGCTCGTACAGGATCATGCTCATTGCATTTGACATTATTGGAAGGATGCTCCCCCATCCGTATCCTTTGGGATGAAGAGCAGTGCCGTATCCCGAACTTTCCGAAAGTGATCTGATCCTTTCACATTCGGAGATAAATCTTTCCCTGAGGGCTGTATAGAGAATATCTCCTGCTTTTTCTCCGATCTCAAATAAACAGCATATTGCACCGAGACCGCTTACCTCGGCCCATCCGTATGAAGTTATATTCATTTCGTTTGAATAAAGCTCCTCCGCTTCGTTTTTATACCTGTCTTCTCCGGTTGATGCATAAAGCTCGCATGCGGCCCAGAACCTTTCATCCTTATCACTTCTGTCGCCGTACTGACCGGTACGGACTCCTTCGGGATTAACAAACGGAACAAAATCGCGGTTTTTATCAAGCCATTCATAGGCTTTAAGTGCCGCAGTAAGCATTCTGCCTGCAAAAGCTTCGTCAAATTTTTTATATACTCTGAAGGCAAGGGCAAGACATGCACAGGCTGCTCCGGTTGCGCAGTGAGACACCGGCATAAGGTATTCGGGATCATGGTCGTCCTGAGGCATGATAAAGGGTGCGAAGTGGTCCTTGGTGAGCTTATGATAAAATGCACCGTCATCCCGCTGCATTTTAAGTATCCATTCCAGTTCGTAACGGGTTTCATTGAGTATATCCGGAATACCGTTTCCTGACTCCGGAATATTCAGGTCATCCGAACATCCTTTTTCGCACAGCAGATATGTATAGATGAGATGCGCGGCAGTTACCGCACCGGGACCTGTATATTTTCCGTAATCTCCGGCGTCGTGCCATCCGCCTGTAACAAATCTTTTACAGGATTTGTTTTCCCATTCGGATGCCATGGCTGTGTGACACGGAGGATGAACGAATTTACCTGCATGCTCGGGAAGCAACTCGCATCCGCAACGCTGATAATAGAGG
>CAMNAQ010000115.1 GCA_946531495.1 uncultured Lachnospiraceae bacterium
GGCAAAGCCTGTTTTTGCCGACATAGATCCGGAAACCTACAATATCGATCCCGAAAGCATAAGGGCACATATAACACCGAAGACCAAAGCCGTCATAGCGGTTGACTTTACCGGTCAGGTGGTCAGGGTCCGGGAGATCAGGGAGATCTGTGATGAGTTCGGTCTTGTTTTTATAGAGGATGCCGCTCATTCAATCGGATCTGCTTATAACGGTGTTAAAGTAGGGAACCTGGCAGATATGACATGCTTTTCCTTTCATCCGGTCAAGACCGTTACAGCCGGCGAAGGAGGTGCTGTTCTAACAAACAGCGATGATCTGTATGATAAGCTTGTTCTTGCTCATACCCATGGTATCACTCACGATGAGGATCAGATGGAAGAGGCTCCTCATGAGGGAAGCTGGTATTATGAGCAGATAAGTCTCGGATATAATTACAGAATGACGGATTTTCAGGCTGCGCTTCTTATCAGTCAGATGGGCAGGATCGATGATTTTTCCGCAAGGCGTAAGGAGATCGTTGCAAGATATGACAGGGAGTTTGAGAACCTGCCCGGGATCATCGTTCAGAAGAATATTCCCGAATCGGATACTTCCAGACATCTTTACATCATCCGTCTGGATCTTGATAAGCTTAAATGTTCAAGAAGGGAATTCTTTGATGCGATGAGCGCAGAGAATGTCCAGTGCCAGGTTCATTATGTACCGGTATACTGGTTCCCTTATTACAGACACCTCGGATACGAAAAGGGTCTCTGCCCGAATGCAGAGGAGGTATACAAGGGTATCATGAGCATTCCTCTTTATCCGAAGATGAGCGACAAGGATGTGGAAGATACAATTCATGCCGTAAAAAAACTAATTGAGTATTACAGAAAATGATCACATGATATGCGGCAGTTTTTTCCGCATCGTGTATGAAAGAACGGAGTCATATGAAAAAAGCACTTATTACCGGAATCACAGGTCAGGACGGAAGCTATCTTTCAGAGTTTCTTCTTGAAAAAGGCTATGAGGTTCACGGGATCATAAGAAGATCATCAACCGAATTCAGGGAAAGGATCGCCCACCTCGAAGGCAGAAAGGATTTTATCCTTCATTACGGAGATCTCACCGACTCGCTCAGTCTTGTTAAGATAATCGGAGAGGTCAGACCGGATGAGATATACAATCTTGCCGCACAGAGCCATGTGCAGGTGTCCTTTGATGTTCCTGAATTCACAGCCGATGTTGACGCAACCGGAGTACTCAGAGTGCTTGAAGCGGTGAGAGTAACAGGCCTTGAAAAAACATGCCGTATATATCAGGCATCGACTTCCGAACTCTACGGTAAGGTTGAAGAGGTTCCGCAGAGTGAAAAGACTCCTTTCCATCCGTACTCTCCCTATGCGGTTGCAAAACAGTATGGTTACTGGATAGTAAAGGAATACAGGGAAGCTTATGGAATGTTTGCTTGTTCCGGGATACTGTTCAATCATGAATCACCGAGACGCGGTGAGATATTTGTAACAAGGAAGATAACCCTTGCTGCTGCCAGGATAGCAGCGGGACTTCAGGATAAGCTGTATCTCGGAAATCTATCTTCACTGCGTGACTGGGGCTTTGCGGGCGATTACGTAAAGTGTATGTATCTGATGCTCCAAAATGATGTTCCCGAGGATTATGTCATTGCTACCGGGATCCAGCATTCCGTCAGGGAATTTTGTACTCTGGCTTTCAGGTATGCGGGAATAGAATTGGAATTTACCGGTGAGGGACTGGATGAAAAGGGAATCGATAAGGCCACAGGAAGGGTGCTTATTGAAGTCAGTCCGGATTTCTTCAGACCCACGGATGTTGTCAATCTTCTCGGAGATCCTTCCAAGGCAAGATCAGAGCTTGGTTGGAATCCTTCGGAAACCTCTTTTGAAGAACTTGTAAAGATGATGATGGATGCCGATATAAAAAAGGCTGCATCAGAGGCGAAAAACATATAATGAATATTGTATTGCTTTCCGGCGGCTCGGGCAGAAGGCTCTGGCCGCTTTCAAATGAAGTGAGGAGCAAGCAGTTTATCAGACTGTTCAAGGCTCCTGACGGCAGCGCCGAATCCATGGTTCAGAGGATATACAGGCAGATAAGATCCCAGTCTCCCGAGGCTTCGATCACTATCGCTGCATCCAAAAGTCAGCTGTCTTCGATAAAAAACCAGCTCGGTGATGCTGTGAGCATTTCCCCCGAGCCGTTCAGAAGAGATACATTTCCTGCGATAGTCCTTGCTGTATCTTTCCTTGCAGATAAAAAAGGAATCCCGGAAGATGAACCGGTGATCATATGTCCGGTGGACCCGTACGTCGGGGATGAGTATTTCAGATCACTTTTAAAGCTTGAAGATGTTGTTAGAGAAAGTGGTACCGGTATATGCCTTCTTGGAACCGTTCCCACATTTCCTACGGCAAAATACGGTTATATAATCCCTGAGGATAATGATGAAGTAAGCAGGGTGAAGTACTTTAAGGAAAAACCATCCGAAGCCGAAGCGGCTAAGCTCATCGAGGAGGGTGCTCTGTGGAATGCGGGAGTTTTTGCATTCCGTGCGGGGATGGTGCTTGATATAGCACGAAAGCTTCTTGATTACAGAGGATATGACGATCTGTATGAAAGATATGAGTCGCTTGAGAGCATAAGCTTTGATTATGCAGTCCTTGAAAAGGAAGACGATATAAAGGTTGTGAGATTTTCCGGTGAGTGGAAGGATGTCGGAACCTGGAATACACTTGCCGAGACCATGGACAATGCTTCTTTCGGAAACGTTGTTTTCGGAGGAGAGTGTGAAAACACATCAGCCATAAACGACCTTGATATTCCGATCATATGCATGGGGCTGAAAAATGTTGTGGTTGCCGCAGGACCCGACGGGATACTTGTTTCGGATAAGCATCAGTCCAGCTATATAAAGCCCATAGTCGAAAAGGTTGCAGGCGATATCAAGTACTCCGAAAAGAGCTGGGGATCGTTTAAGGTTCTGGATTCTTCCTCCACAAGTCTTACGATCAAGGTAACCCTCCTTCCCGGACATCATATGTATTATCATTCCCACGAACGGAGGGATGAGGTATGGACCGTGACCGAAGGAGAGGGCATTGCGATAGTTGACGGTGAGAGATTCGACATTTCGGACGGAGATGTCATAAGGCTTCCGATAGGATGCAGACATACCGTAATTGCAAAGACCAGACTTGAACTTATAGAGGTTCAGAACGGTTTGGATATTAGCGTTGGTGATAAGATCAAATACGAATATGATTTTGAAAAAATCTAAGCTGCGGATTTCCGCTGATGAAAGAACCAATATAATATTTTATATTCCTCTTGCGCTTGCATTCCTTCTGCTGCTTGTGCTTGGGATATGCTGGGGCCAGAACTGGATCGATTCCGATATGTCGGCTGAAATGGTATTTTCGGATCTTCTCGGTGATACCGGTCACTATATTGCCAGTCCCGAGTGGTATTATTCAACTGAATTCAGGATTGCATATACTCAGCTGCTTTTTGTTCCGCTTTTAAAACTTTTTGGAAGCTGGGCGGCTGTAAGGGTAATTACAGATCTGTTTTTCTATGTGTTTCTTGTTCTCTCATATTTCTTTATGATGCATGGATATGAGAGAAGATTTGTAGCGCTGACTTCGTCCGTGCTTCTTCTTCCCATTTCGGAAACGATCGCACAGCATATGCAGCTCGGCAATACTTATATGTCGCATATGATACTCATGTTCCTTGCCGTAGGACTTGTAAGGAGGATCGATGACGCGGACCTTAAAAGGAATAAGAAGCTGGTATGGGGTATTCTTCTTGTGCTCCTTAGTCTTATATGCGGGGCATCCGGTGTAAGATATTTTCTTATGATCTATGCTCCGCTTGTTTTATCCGGAATACTCAGAATGTACAGTATAGGAGGGATCACCGAAGGCGCACTGAAAAAATGGAGAGCAAATTCGGGACTGTTTTTGATCTCATGTGCTGCATCTGCTGCTGCACTTGTGGGATATGTATATAACACCGTGTTCATCCGTTCGGGTTATATCTTTACTACCTATGAGTCGGTTTCTTTTGTCCCGATAAATAACGGCATCTGGTATGAGAGAGTGGCATCTGTGGCCGGCTGTCTGCTCGAGATCTTCGGTTATATTCCCGGAGGAAGCGTATTGTCCCTGAGGGGGGTGGTCACACTTGCTGCGTTTGTCATGATCTTTTTGATGTTCTATATGGTAAGGAGAACCGCTTTGAATGTATCCGGAGGGTCGGGTCTGCTCGGACGTGATGATTTTTATTCCGAATCGGATATCTCAGATCTTTTCTTCATACATTATTTTATCTCCGGATTTGCGGTTATGACATTCTTCCTTGCTTTTACGGATACAACGCTCACTCCGAGATATTTTTCCTCATGTATATATATGGCTCTTCCGGTTCTTGTGATCTGGATGATCAGGGAAAATGACAGAGCGATTAGAGATGTTTATCTTATTGTGCTTGCCGGATGTCTTGCTTTGAGCGTTCTTAAGATCACATATTCCCTTGCAACCAATGACAAGAACTCATCACGCAGGGAACTGGCAGCATATCTTACCAATAACGGTTTGATGCACGGATATACTCTTTATGATGATTCAAATGTCCTTGTTGAAATGTCCGACGGTGAACTTGAGGTAGGAGCTCTCACCGGAGATCTTAGTGGCTTTTTCCTGTGGTCTACTCCCGATCGTTTCTATGGTGAAGGTATCTGCCCCGGGGATTTTGTTGCGCTTCCGGAAGGCACGGATGCTTCAAAGATATGTGGCATCGAGCCTGTAGATACTGTTTCCGGTTATGACATTTATGTTTGCAGATAACGTGTAAACCGATAACGGATCATGAATGAAAAAGATCTTAAATATAAAATACTGGTTGTATTATCTGTTGTCATCGTGATCGCCTTCGATGTTTTTTTCGTGTCTGAAAAAGAAGGCTATCATATGGATGAGATTCTTAGCTATGAGCTTTCAAATTCTGAATTCACTCCGTGGATAACTCCCACACAGCCTGAAGGAAGACTGGAAAAGTATTACCGTAACGAGATCTATAACAGCAGCTTTCCGGTGCTGGTATCCAATCTGTTTGGTCAGGTGTCTGATGTGGTGAAAAGAAGATCGGCATCGACCGCTGCCGGTTATACCGCGGATGTATATGATACACCGCAGTGGATGAGCTCTGAGGATATAACGGAATATGTCACATATTACCGTAAGGATTCCGTCATAGCATTATCCGCTTACTATAATTCCACAACGGATAATCATCCTCCTCTGTATTTTATGCTTCTTAATATCGTATCTGCGATTTATTCCCTTATTGCCTTCGGAAAGCTTTCCGTATGGCCCGGATGTATCCTGAACATGATCTTTATGGCCGGCTCACTGATCGTGATAAACCTGTTTTTTCGTGATGTTGCGGGAAAGCGGTACCTTGGTCCGCCGGCTGCGCTTTTATACGGATTGTCACCTGCCGGGATCAATACCGTGGTGCTCATCAGGATGTACTCCATGACTGCATTCTGGTGCCTTGCCTTTACTTATCTCATTCTTAAAAGGTTTACCGAAGGAGATGACTTCAGGCGGAAGAACAAAGCCCTCATCGCAGTTACTGTACTCGGCTATCTGACACAGTATTTTGTCTGCATCTACTTTTTCTTCCTGACAGGCTGTCTTGCGGTATATCTTATCTGCAAAAAAAAGAAAAAAACATTGAAGAACATCATAAAAGCAATGGTCATCTCCGGGGTTTGGGGGATCGCCCTGTATCCTTTCGTTTTCCATGATCTTTTCGGAACCAAGATCGGCGATTCGGTGATCGAAAATCTTTCGGGCTTTTCGGGCTTTTCCGAAAAGCTGAAGGCTTTTACCGTTCTGATGGCCGAAGGAACTTTGTGGTCTGTATATTCCGCACTTTTCGTCCTTCTTGTGGTGCTCTTTGCGGGAGCAGCGGCCATAGCAAAACACAGGATGAGAGCGTGGGCACCGATGCTCTGCGTTTCGGCGGCCGGTTATCTTCTTACGGTTTCAAAGATTGCTCCCTATACCGTGGACAGATATCTTATGCCTGTATTTCCCATAGTCAGTATATGCATTGTCCTCGGAGTGGGATATGCCATCACATTTCTTGCAGAAACGTTCATCAGATCGGATATGGCTGAAAAAAATGTAAAGGTGTTGTCATACCTCGCCGCCCTTATTGTGATCATTGGACTTGCATTTACGGTAAATCCGGGTTATTTGTTCAGCGGCTATCTTGCCCAGGAGAGATTATCCGAGAGGTATTCGGGATATGATGCGATAGCGGTATATGATGGAACTGGTTTTTACAGAAATGTTCCCGAGCTTATGAATTACAGGAACTGTCTCCTTTTAAAGGAGGATGAAACTTCAGTTTTTGATGAGAGGATCGATTCGCTGGATAGTGTTGTTCTGATCGAAGGCATCGGAGTCGACCGGGACGAGGTGATAAAGACCTATGGTGAGATGTATGGTTTTTCGTCACTTACGATCCTTATGGAGGATGGTGTCCACGGGGACAGGGTATGCCTTCTTTCAAAATAGAGCATTTTGGTATATAATATATCTTTGGCAAATTTGAACATTTGTGCATATTGTTTTTCCAGACAGCCGGAGTAATTTTATTTTATGGAAACGATATATTCATCGCTTAAGGTTAATAACGAATATGAACTTTGCAATGTTTATTCCGAAGAGGCCAAGTCTCTTCTGGAGCAGGCATTGCTTAAGGCGCGGATCTCATATTATATAAATTTTCCGAGAAGAAAGCTTTTTGACCGCCATAAA
>CAMNAQ010000116.1 GCA_946531495.1 uncultured Lachnospiraceae bacterium
ACGGAGTTACGATCTTTGTTCTGGCTCCCGGAGCGTTCTTCGTTCTTGCGGCACTTGTAGCCGTTCAGAATTACGTAAAGGATAAGCTTGTGGCAAAGGGAAAGGATGTGTCGAAGATAGGTTCCGGATGTGCATCGGGCTGCATGGGATGTCCGCAGAGCAAGAATTGCTCGAGACCCGAAGCTGACAAGGCACGTAATGCAGAGGCTGAAGAAAAGCGTAAAGCCAAAAAAGAAGCCGAAGCCGAAGAAAAGCGCAGGAAAAAGTTAGAGGCTCTTGAAGCCAAAAAACGCAGATATCATTCGGATGATGAGCCCTCATATGAAGAAGAGGAATATGATGAGTATGAGGACGAAGCATATGATGACGACTATCCCGAAAACGATTCGGAATATGTCGCAGAAGATGATGAAGATGCATATATCGAAAATGCTGCAGGGGTAAAAAAGGAAGAAAATGCTGTAAAGATGCCATGGGCAGCAGGTGGTCATAACGATCAGAAAGCATCTGAAACAGCAATTGGTCATAACGATCAGAAAGCATCTGAAACAGCAATTGATCATAACGATCAGAAAGCATCTGAAACAGCAATTGATCATAACGAACAGAAAGAGCCTGATTCAGCGAATGCTGAAAATTCTGTAAAGGTGCCTGATGCGTCAGATGCCAATGAATCGGAGAACGCGTCAGCTGCTGACAGTACCTCATCTGATGGCACTGACTCTGCAAATAACGGTAAGGCAGAAGATTCCGAAGGATCATCCGAAGAGGAAGCTGATACCGAAAAAGATCAGAAGAACGGTAACAGCAATCCTGCCGCAGATTCTGATAAAAAAGACAGCAATCCATCGCAAAACGGAAATATCCGTAACAAGAAGAAAAAGAAGAGGAGGAGATAAAAATGGAAAATGTAAAAGAAATGCTCCTTCTTCTGGTTGGATCATCACTTGTTTCCAACGTAGTACTGAGCCAGTTCCTTGGACTATGTCCTTTCCTGGGAGTATCCAGAAAGATCAAAACTGCGGCAGGAATGGGTACAGCCGTAATCTTTGTAATTACACTTGCCAGTGCGGTTGCGGGTCTTTTATACAAATTCATTCTTGTACCGCTTAATGTAACCTATCTGCAGACCATAGTCTTTATACTTGTCATTGCAGCCCTTGTCCAGTTTGTGGAGATGTTCCTGAGAAAAGCGATTCCTTCGCTTTACAGTGCTCTGGGAGTTTATCTTCCTCTCATAACAACCAACTGTGCAGTGCTCGGAGTTGCAGTAAGTAATGTTCAGAAAAACTACGGCGTAGTAAAGGGCATTATAAACGGTATAGGAACCGCGGTCGGATTTACTGTTGCTATAGTCATTCTCGCAGGGATCAGAGAGAGAATGGAATATAACAAGATTCCCGGACCCTTTAAGGGAATGCCGATAGTGCTTATAACTGCGGGGCTTATGGCAATTGCGTTCTGGGGATTTTCCGGACTTCTTTGATGAAAAGGAATTAGTATATGAATACAGTCATAATAGCTGCCCTTTGTACGGTAGGTGTTGGATTATTTGTAGGTATCTTCCTCGGGGCAGCGGGAATCATATTCAAAGTAAAGACAGATGAAAGAGAAGAAAAGGTTCTGGCGGCTCTTCCGGGAAATAACTGTGGAGGCTGCGGGTATCCCGGATGTTCCGGCCTGGCTGCAGCTATCGTTAAGGGCAAAGCACCCGTTAACGGATGTCCTGTCGGCGGAAACGAATCAGCTTCCAAGATAGCAGAGATAATGGGAACTGAAGGTGCTTCCTCCGAAAGACAGGTTGCATTCGTTGCATGTCAGGGAAAATGCGATAAGGCTGCCATCAATTATGAATATACCGGACCTGTGGACTGCAGAATGATGGGATTTGCACCCGGCGGCGGACCGAAAGCATGCAGGGAAGGATGCCTTGGCGGTGGCACATGTGTCAGCGTATGTCCCTTCGATGCAATCCATATCGTTGACGGTGTTGCATTGGTCGATAAGGAAAAATGTAAAGCATGCGGTAAATGTATACAGGCATGCCCGAGAAAACTGATCAGGCTTGTTCCGTATAACGAAGGATACGTGGTTGCATGTTCTTCTCATGACAGAGGTCCCGATGTGATAAAGGCCTGCTCGGCAGGGTGTATCGGATGCGGTATATGCGCAAGAAACTGTCCTGCAGGAGCTGCTACAGTGACTGATAATCTTGCATCCATCGACAGAGAAAGGTGCGTTTCATGCGGTGTATGTGCCGAGAAATGCCCTAAAAAGGTGATCATTAAAAAATGAGAAATCAAATGAACCTTCCGGATGACAATGACAGAAATAACATTTCTCCGCAGCTTACAGCTGCGATGGTTATGACTGCCTGTGTCACGCTGTTCATTATTGTGATAGTTCTCATTGCAAACAGAAAAAGTCCCCATACACAGAGCCAGATCCAGACAGCGGATTCGGGCAGTCCCGTAATACTGCAGGAAGAGCCTTCTGATCAGAACCTAAGTCCCGAAGATCTTGATTTTTGGGATAAGTATCCTGAAGATAAACCGGAGGATGGAGACAATTCATCGTCAACTGAAGATCCTGATGAAGATGATAAGCCAATAGAGCCTGAAGATGATACCCTTCCTCCCGAAGCTACCGACGGCAGACATACACTTGTTGTAAACCGTGACGGAAAAGAAGAATGGGTTCTTATAACACCGTATCTTCCCAAGAATGATTATGATTATACCAATCTTGTATCACAGTCCGGGCGGATGGCTTATTACAATGATGGCAAGGTCACATCATATCTTGGAATATGCGTGGACAAATACGATGATTATATCGATTTTAACGCACTCAGAGATGACGGAATAGACTTTGTGATGCTCAGGGTCGGCGTTAGAGGCTATGGTACGGGAGTGATAACTCTCGATGAATACTATGCCGATAACCTTTCAAGAGCAACTCAGGCCGGACTTGATATAGGATTATATTTTTCATCCCAGGCCATTACGAAAGAGGAGGCGGCAGAGGAAGCGGTTGCGCTTGTTTCCGCTATCGCGGATTATAACATAACATATCCTCTGGTTCTCGATGTCGGTTTTGTTTTAAACGATACTTCAAGGATTGAAAGCCTGAGCAAGACTGAAAAGACCGATATTATCAGAACCTTTGCGGATGCGATAAAGGCCTCCGGATATACTCCCGCAATACATGCGGATAAGGAATTTTTGATCAAAGAGATCGATCTCAGTAAATTCTCGGATGTTGATATCTGGCTTAAGAATTACGGAGATCTTCCGGATTATCCATATGCCTTTACCATGTGGGAATACACAAACAGTGCCCATGTTGGCGGGGTCAACGGATCCTCTGACCTGACTATCTCCTTTATTGATTACACTCAGAAGTAAAACCCGAACTGTGCGGGGGACGCTGAAAAGCGAGACAGGCTTATAAAGCCGGATTTATTGAAATGGAATTATAGATCTCCGCATATACCTTTCCGGATATCTCATCAATGTAATTTTCCGGAAAATTTTTGGCACCGGGCTTTTTTTTCAGACTGTCAACAGCCTTATTATACGCAATGGCAGCTTCAAGCGCCGAATCGTAAAGCCCGATCTTTGTATAGCCTGAGGTATGTATCCTTGCTATATACCCTTTTCCGTCCGGAGATTTTATAACTCCGTGGTAGGTATTCGTGATCTCGAGATTCTCGCGCCTGTAGTCAAAAGGGTCCGAGTTGATGAATCTGCAATCCCTGCCCGCAACGGAATAGGGCTTTAACCCAAAGCGCGAGCCGACAGATATCTGTGAACCGTAATCGGCGACAAAATAGTGGCCTCCACGGGCACTGATCTTGTGGGATGAGAAGTAGAAGAGGTCCTCTAAGTCAAAGGTGAAGACCCGCTCGCTGTCGAGATAATAGTTAAAATAGTCCTTTCTCAGATAAATAGGTGTTCCGAAATACAGACCGTTATCCCTGAAATTGATAAGGATCACCGCTTTTTCGTATTTAAGGTGCCTGAAAACTTGAAAATCATCCGGTGAAATGCTATTGTTTTCAAGTATGCGCACTGCTTCAAGGTATGCCTGATGAGCTTTTTTTTCCGAAGGATAGGAGCCGAGTGATATATGCCGTCCGCTTTTTGTCACGGAAGCTCTGTACAGTACCTTGCCGCTTGCGGTTTTTGTGATGTATACGCCCTTCATAGGGCTGATATGTTCTTTTCCCGGAATTTTATTCATGGAATGATTGTAACACAGGAAGGAAGATAATATGAAAGAAGTTACTTATTCAAGTACAAGAGGCGATGCCGCAAAATATACAGCATCAATGGCTATACTTAAGGGACTTGCTGCTGACGGAGGTCTTTTTGTTCCTGATCATATTCCGGCTCTCGACAAGTCGCTTAAGGAACTGTCCGAAATGGATTATCAGGGACTTGCATACGAGGTTATGAAGCTTTTTCTTACGGACTATACCGAAGATGAGCTTAAAAAGTGCATAGCCGCAGCATATGATTCCAAGTTCGACACCGAGGAGATAGCTCCTCTTTCGGAAAGCTGCGGATCATATTATCTCGAGCTTTTTCATGGTGCTACCATTGCATTTAAGGATATGGCTCTTTCTCTCCTTCCTCATCTTATGACCACAGCTGCAAAAAAGAACGGTCTTGATAAGGAAATTGTTATCCTTACCGCTACAAGCGGTGATACCGGAAAGGCTGCTCTTGCCGGATTTGCGGATGTTCCCGGAACAAGGATCGTTGTTTTCTATCCTAAGAGCGGAGTTTCTCCCATCCAGGAAAAACAGATGGTTACCCAGCGCGGTGCAAACACAATGGTTGTAGGCATTCACGGAAATTTCGATGATGCCCAGACCGGAGTAAAGAAGATATTCGGAGATGCGGAATTTGCAGCTGAGCTTGATAAGAAGGGATTTGTTTTTTCATCAGCCAACTCGATCAATATAGGACGTCTTGTGCCTCAGATCTGCTATTACGTATATGCATATACCAGACTTCTCAAAGAGGGCAGGATTGCTGACGGAGACGAGATCAATGTATGTGTTCCGACAGGAAACTTCGGAAATATCCTTGCTGCATTTTATGCAAAGAATATGGGACTCCCCGTTAAGAAGCTTATCTGTGCTTCCAATACAAATAAGGTTCTGTTTGATTTCTTTGAGTCCGGAACCTACGACAGAAACAGGGATTTCCATGTAACGACTTCCCCTTCGATGGATATCCTTATTTCCAGCAACCTTGAAAGACTTATCTATTATATTGCCGGAAATGATGCTGACAGATGTGCAGAGCTTATGAGGGAGCTTTCCGGAACCGGAAAATATACCATCAGCGACTCTGAAAAAGCGGGACTTAAGGATTTCTTCGGCGGATATGCCGATGAAAAGGAAACCTCTGCTCAGATAGACAAGATCTATAGAGCATCAGGTTATGTTATCGATACACACACCGCCGTGGCTTCATATGTATGTGACAGCTATAAGGAAAAGACAGGAGATAATACTCCCGTTGTGATAGCATCTACCGCAAGCCCTTATAAATTCACCAGATCCGTAATGAATTCAATAGATCCTGAGTATGACAAGAAGACGGATTTTGAGCTTATCGATGATCTGGCAAAGCTTTCAAATACATCGATACCTCAGGCAATCGAAGATATCAGGACCGCTCCTGTGCTTCACAAGACTGAGTGTGATATCAATGAAATGAAAAAGGTTATTGAAGGATTTCTTAAATGAAGAGACAGTCTGCCGATTGTTACGTAAAAAGAATACAGGAATTAAGAAATGAGATGAATACCGCAGGGGTGGATGTGCTTTACATCCCCTGCGGTGATTTTCATATGTCGGAATACATTTCAGATCATTTCAAATGCAGGGAATACATTTCCGGTTTTGACGGATCGAACGGAGAAATGATCATCACTAAAACGGACAGTTATCTGTGGACGGACGGAAGATATTTTCTTCAGGCCGGAGAACAGCTGGAGGGCACCGGCATTCAGCTTATGAAAATGGGTGAAAAGGGCGTGCCGACTATAACCGATTTTCTTAAGGATGAGCTTGAAGAAGGATCTGTGCTGGGCTTTGACGGAAGATGTGTATCCGGAGACTTTAGTGACAGGCTGAAGGAAGCATTGGGGGAAAAACAGGTTGTTATCAGGTCTGATACGGATCTTGTCGGAAATATCTGGGATGACAGACCGGCGCTTCCGGACGGAAAAGCATGGATACTCGATCCCTCCTATACCGGAATTACAAGAAATGAAAGATTATCCATGGTGCGTCGTGAGATGCTTCAAAAGGATTGTGACGTTCTTGTCATTGCATCTTTGGATGATATCGCCTGGCTGTATCAGTTCAGGGGAAGTGACATAGATTATAATCCTGTAACTTTGTCCTATACGATGATAACCAAATCCGAAGCTGTCCTTTATATGGACAGTGAAAAGGCGAGTGATATCAGGGAGGAATTGTCAGCTGACGGGATCATCATACGCGAATATGAAGATATTTTTGATGACCTTAAAAATACAGAAGACTCCTGCAGTGTATGGTATGACCCTGAAAGTACGAATTTAAGACTGATTACATCTATTCCGAAAAAAGCCCGGACAATTAAGAAATGGTCTCCCACATTTATGCTTAAGGGCGTAAAGACTAAGACCGAAGCCGAAAACGAAAGAGCTGCGCATATCTCAGACGGCCTTGCGGTCACAAGGATCATTCACTATCTTAAGAGCATTCAGGGCAGTGATGATCTTAAAGCGGGCAGGATAACAGAACTTGATATTGCAAAA
>CAMNAQ010000117.1 GCA_946531495.1 uncultured Lachnospiraceae bacterium
GAATGTAGTTGCACTTGCGGCAGGAATAGCTGACGGACTCGGATACGGGGGTAATGCCAAGGCTGCCCTCATCACCAGAGGAATAGCCGAGATCTCCAGACTCGGAGTCAAAATGGGATGTATGCCCGAAACCTTCAGCGGACTTACCGGGATCGGAGATCTTATAGTTACCTGTGCCAGCATGCATTCAAGAAACAGAAGATGCGGAATACTCCTTGGACAGGGTAAAAGCCTCGAAGAAGCTCAAAAGGAAGTCGGAATGGTTGTCGAGGGCATTTACAGCGCAAAGGCTGCAATGGCTCTGGGGATCAAATATGGTGTTGATCTTCCGATAATCGAGCAGGTCAATCTTGTACTGTTTGAAGGTAAAGATGCTGCAGTTGCCGTTAAGGAACTGATGATAAGAGAAAAAAAGGATGAAGTTTCCGATACTCAGTGGTGATCCAGCGTTTCAAATTACCATATTGTCGATGGTCCTGCTTATTGCGATCTTTTGTCTTATCGTGATCGTTTTTGTGTATATGGATCTGCGCCGCAGATATACACGTCAAATTGAGGATCTGACAAAGAAATGCAATAAAGCGGAAGATAATAAGAATCTTCTTCTTACAACTCTGTCAAGAGAGATCAGGAATTCCATGATCATGGTTATGGGAATGGACGAGCTTATCCTTCGCGAATCCTCTGATCCTCTCATCAGGGAAAGAGCCTCTTATATCAGATCATCCGGTGAGGATATCCTTGCTCTTATGCAGGGTGCCATTGATTTTACAAATCTTGAACGCGGTCTTATAGATAATATCCGCACTGAATTTGATCTTACCTCTCTGATCGTAGATACTATTTCTCTTGCCGGCCCCATGGTCAGAAATAAGGGGCTTATACTTGATGTTACAGCTGATAAGAATTCACCCAGGATCCTTGTGGGCGATCTCCCCAAGATAAAGCGCTGTCTGACAAATCTCTTTTCCTTTGTATGTACAAATGCCGAAAAGGGATATATCAATCTGTCCATTGACTATCGAAAGACTGATGATAAGCATGCAGATATCACATTTATGATCTCCGGAAAAAAGATCCCGGTCAATCTTGATAAAGTACGTTCCGTACTGTCTTCCGATCCCTCGGATAATAAACTGATATTTTCCAATAATGATGCCGGTTATCTTGATATATACATTTCCGGAGGTGTGCTTAAGGCACTGGGTTCCGAGCTTATCGCAGGCGAGGAAGAAGGGAAAGGTATATTCTTTAAGTTTACGATGAATCATGAAGTCATAAACTGGGACGGCATCGGGGAAATCCGCAATATCGGAAAGAGCAAGAATAATCCTGTTCCGAAAAAAAAGGATAAGTTCATTTCCCGCGGAGCAAGGATACTTTTTGCTGACAGTAACGATTCCAGTGTAAAGATCGCAGGGGATCTGCTCTCAGGTACGGGTTTGATCTTTGACTCTGCATTTACAACCGAGGAGGCACTTACCCTGATAAGTATCAATGAGTACGATGTCATATTCATTGATGAGGAAATGAAGGATGAGAAGGGTATTGACCTTGTAAGGCGTATAAGAGGCGGCAATTATAATGTACTGAATTCGCACAAGCCATGTATTGCCATTACACGGAATCCCGGCAACAGAGTCCTGGATATTTTTGACAGGGATACATATGATTCATATCTTGGAAAACCCATTGATTCCGATGAGTTTGAAAACTGTCTGCTCAAATACATTCCGTCCGACAAGATAGAAGTTCTTGATGATTCAGATATATATCCGGGAATCGGCTGCGCGGACGATATCAGAAAGTATACCGACGGATTTGATGATCTTTTTAAGACTGCAGGAATGCTCTATAAGCGTGGAAGAAGCTACAGGGAAGGCACAAACTGAAATTGGGATTTCGTCTTGGATACAATTTATTCTTTGAGCTTTCAGTAATACCGATGGATCTGATATTACTTGTATTTGTGCTTGGTACCTATAACGATGATGAGGAGACCAATTACAGATTCAAGATCTTTGCGACACTTGTGACCATCGGGACTGTTTTGAATGTTGTGGCCGCGATCGTTACCGGGATGGGAAATCTTGTTCCCATCGGATTCAGACTGTTTTTCAATACATTCGACTGCCTGATGGGTGCTTGTGCCGGCATGGCATATTATCTCTATATGGTAGTGTTTGCCGGCGTATATTCATATAAAAAGGTTCTTTATTATGCCAGCTATTTTATAAATACCGTTTATCTTCTGTTTATCATATTAAATCTTTTTACCGGGATCATATTCTCCTATGCTCCTGACGGAACATTTGTACATGGACCGATCTTCAGCCTTATCTATTATATTGTGCCTTTACTGTTTGTTGTTGCGGGCGTAATGGTTACTTTCGTAAAAAGAAAATTTTTCACCTCTACCCAGAGGGGGTTCCTCGGCATAGGGCTGATTGCTGTCCTTATCCTTTTTTACATCAATATGAACTCATCTTTCGATATACTTATGTTTTATTATATCGGCTCGATGGGAATGTTCATGGTTTTCCTTACACTTGAAACTCCGGATTATATCAGGCTTTTGCAGATACTAAAGGAGCTTGATAAAGCAAGGGATGACGAAAAAAAAGCACTCGAAAAGGTTAAGGCATCCGATGAAGCAAAGAGCAGATTCCTGTCACATTTATCACACGAGATAAAGACACCTCTGAATGCCATTCTCGGTTATTCCCAGGAGATCATTGATTCTGCCACTGATCCCGTGATCAGTGAAAATGCGGGAAAAGTCTTTAAGGGTGCAAGAAGACTTAACCAGTTCTTCTCCGATCTTGTAAATAATATTGCGGATGCCGGAGAATATGATGATTCCGGCCTTATCTCGCTTGGACATTTATCTGACGGGCTTGATAAAAAGGAGCCTCACCGTGTTGAAAAAAGCGGTGCTCAAAACGCCAAATCCTTCAGTAATTATGCATACAATGCCGGTGCGGAGGGCACTCATTTATTCGGCTACAGAAGAGATTCCTCCCAGTACAGGCTTTTGTGTGTTGATGATAATGAACTTAATCTTGAGCTCCTTGTCAGGACACTTAAGCAGTTCGGTTTTACCGTTGACAGTGCCGTGAACGGTAAGGAAGCTGTTTCCATGATGATCAAAAATTCATATGATGCTGTTTTTATGGATCATATGATGCCTGTTATGGACGGAGTGGAGGCTCTTCATGTTCTGCGCCGCGATGCCGTATGCGATCTTACTCCCGTCATAGTTGTAACCGCCAATGCGGTAAAGGGTGAAAGGGACAAGTATCTTAAGGAGGGCTTTGATTCCTACGTTCCAAAGCCTTTTACAGGCGGCTCGCTTTTAAGGGCACTCGGAAAATTCCTGCCAATAGCCACAATGGACACTCTTGTCAGGGTCAATGAAAAAGTAGGTATCACGAGGATGATGCTTGCCTCGACGTTTTCCAGACCATTTATTGCACCCGGCGCAAGGATACTCGTTGCCGGTGAAGACAGGAATGAGATAAACCGTATAGCAAGACTTCTTCTTTGTACCCTGGCCCAGATAGAAGTTGTATATGACGGTGATGACTGTGTTACTTACATCACGGAAAATGATTATGATATCGTATTTGTGGAAGACGGTCTGAAGGATTCTTTTAACAGACAGGTCCGTACATATATCTGGAACAATGCCTCCGTACCCTCGATCCTGATCCTGAAGGATACGGACATAAATCCTCAGGTCATATATGAAAGCTATACAGACTATATTGAATTTGGTACCGGTCCGGAGATACTCGATGCAATGCTTCTTTTGTATCTTCCCAAGGATAAGGCCGGAGTTATCGGATCTAAGGGAAAAGATGCGGAAACAGTTAAAGCTGTCAATCCTATCAGAACAGCTTCCGATAATGCGGCTGCAGGCAGCATAAAGAATGCAGATTTAAATGATAAAAAGACAGATTTAACTGCTCTTCCGGATTATGTCAGATATAACAGATTCATAAATGCCGAGACCGGTGTTGAAAACTGCGGATCCGAAGACGGACTCATGAACGTTATCGATATCTTTGTCAGTACCTGGAAGGCAAAGGCGGAAGAGATCGAGGGGCTTTATAAAAACAGGGATATTGAGGGATATACCATAAGGGTACATGCGTTAAAGAGCTCTGCAAGGATCATTGGAGCCATGGAGCTTTCCGAGCTTGCAAAAACTCTTGAATATGCAGGTAAAGAACGTAATGAAAGCCTGATCGATGAAAAAACGGATGAGCTTTTGAAAATGTATTCTGATCTTGCGAATTCCTTAAAGAGGCCTTCGGATCCTTTGCCCTATGCAGGTAAGCCCGCCGCCGATAAAGCAATGATAAAGGATGCATACAGCTCGATATATGAGCTTGCTTCCGTAATGGATTTTGATAGTATAGAGATGATCTTCGAAACACTTGATAAGTACAGCTTTGAGGATAAGGACAAAAAAGCATTAAATGATATAAAAAATAAGATGGACCAGCTGGATTGGAACGGAGTCCAAAAAGCTGCCCGGGAGGCATTATGACCGATTCGGTTTTGATAATCAGTAAATTAGAAAGCTTTATGGTGAATGCGATAAAAAACAAGCTGGAAGCTTCCGGCCTGATGTGTACATTTGCATCCACAGACAGTCCCAATATCTGTGCTGTTATCGATGACAGAAGAGTAATAATCCTGTATGTTGATGAATCGATATTTGAAAAGCAGGATCTGCTTATATATCTGAAGGATAAATGTAACGATGATGATCTGAAGCTCATAATCATCGGATCGCCCTCTGATTTTAATACATTATCGAATTATATTTCCGATAATTATCTTGCCGGCAAGCTTGAAAGGCCGATAGAGATGCAGGAGCTTATCGGGATCTTAGAGGGAGTACAGGGCGCAGCTCAGGAGGACAGGGATAAAAAGAGCATTCTCATCGTCGATGATGATGCGACATATCTTAGAACGATCCGCGACTGGCTGAAGGATAAATACAGGGTCATCATGGCAAACTCAGGAATACAGGCTCTTACCTGGCTTGCCAAAAATCATGCGGATCTTATACTTCTTGATTATATGATGCCTATAGCATCAGGCCCCGAGATACTGGAGATGATAAGAAGTGAGGAGGCTTCAAGATCCATTCCCGTTATTTTCCTTACGAGCAAATCCGACAGGGAAAGCGTAAAATCCGTAATAAGACTTAAGCCCGAAGGATACCTGCTCAAGTCAATAGGAAAGGACGATCTCAGAAACGAACTTGATAATTTTTTTAATGGAGAAAGCATAAATGAGTAAATTTGAAGGAACAAAAGGATATGTTGCAAGTCCGGAACTGATGGATTCGGTTAATATCGCCATCGCTCTTAAGAAACCACTTCTCATAAAGGGTGAGCCCGGTACGGGAAAGACAATGCTTGCGGAATCTGTAGCTGAAGCTCTCGGAAAAAAACTGATCATTTGGAATATCAAGTCTACAACCAAGGCCCAGGATGGTCTTTATATGTATGATACGATACAGAGACTTTATGACGGACAATTCGGTGAAGGCGGAGTTGATGATATAGCTCATTATATTAAGCTCGGTAAACTCGGAGAGGCATTCGAAAGCGAGGAACAGGTTGTTCTTTTGATCGATGAGATCGACAAGGCTGATCTTGAGTTCCCCAATGACCTTCTCTGGGAGCTTGACCAGATGGAGTTTTATATTCATGAAACGAAGCGTACCGTTAAGGCTAAGCAGAGACCCATCGTTATCATCACATCAAATGCGGAGAAGGAGCTTCCCGATGCATTCTTAAGAAGATGTATTTTCCATTATATAGAATTCCCCGGAAAGGAACTGATGGAGGAGATCATCAAGGTTCATTTTCCTGATGTGGAGGAGCACCTTTTAAACGAGGCTATGGATGTTTTCTATCAGATAAGAGATATCAGGGATATAAGAAAGAAGCCCTCTACTTCCGAACTCATAGACTGGATCAATGCGCTTCAGCTCGGCGGCATCCCATACGGACAGATCAAGGCAAAACTTCCTTTCATCGGTGTTGTTGTCAAGAAGGATGAAGATCTCGAGCAGACGGTTCATCACAGCTTCGACTGATCCTGCGTCCACAGATCATTTTTTTAATCAATATTGAAATATTTTTTTGAATTTTTTTGAAAGCTTAAGAAAACACGGGATCCATGTAACACTCGGTGAGTGGCTTGATCTTGAGAATGCTCTTGACAGCGGTCTTATCGGCGGTCAGCTGTCAAGGTTTTATCATGGTGCAAGAATGATCCTTGTTAAATCCGAAACCGATTATGATAAATATGATGAAGCCTTCGAGGAGTGCTTTTCTGCGGTGAAAAAAGATACCGAGATAGGCAAGGAGATGCTCAGATGGCTTGATAAGTCAGATATGATGCAGCTTGCCGAGATGGAAGCTAAGGATCATCTCAACAAGATGGAAGGCGAGGGCATCATCATTGATAAGGACGATGTGGAGCAGAAGTTCAAGCAGCGTCTGAAGGATCAGGATTCGGAACACAACGGCGGTTCTTTCTGGATAGGAACCATGGGCAAGACTTCTTTCGGTAATACCGGAGGAAATATCGGAGGCGTAAGAGTCGGAGGAATGACCGGCTACCAGTCCGCATTTGCTGTTATCGGTGCCAAGAAATACCGTGATTTCCGTGATGACAGAGTTATGACAAACAGACAGTTCCAGCTTGCCTTCAGAAGACTCAGACAGTTTTCGTCAAGGCTCGATACCCCCGAAAGGGAGCTTGATATAGATA
>CAMNAQ010000118.1 GCA_946531495.1 uncultured Lachnospiraceae bacterium
CTCTTCGGACTTTCAACCAAGGTTCGTGCAATGAAGCAGCAGGAAGCAGGCATCGATCCCCTTGAGGCAAATAAATAATCTTCAAGTAAACAGATGAAAAAACTAACGGGCGGGTGTAAAATACATCCGTCCGTTTTATTGTAAGAAGCTGAAGGTTTAGATTATGCATATAGCACTTTGTGATGACAATTTCGGTGACAGGCACCAGACAGAAAGACTTCTCAAAAGGGAATCAGACAAGCAGGAAGATTCCTCAAGCATGTTCATTATAGATTCGTACGGAAATCCCGAGACCATGCTCGCCCATCCGAGAGCATATGATCTTTTTATAATAGATCTGAGCAATACAGAGGGCGTAAATGCCCTTGATGTGGTAAATAAGCTGATCGAAAGCGGTGCAACAGCACCTGTTGTCATGTGCTGTTCAGGCATAGATTACAGGGAAATGTCTTTTCCGGAAAATACAATGTTCCTCGAAAAACCGATCAAGGTTGCAGAGCTACACGAGGTTCTCGAAAAAGCCCAGGGGATCAAGGATTCAGCACCTGACATGATCGAATTAAGAGAGCTTCTTGATACAATATACGTGAATGTTTCCGAGGTATTATATGCACGGGAAAAAGGCGGCGATACAATGGTCACGCTCACTGACGGACGCACTCTTAAGAGCATAGGTCAGCTCTGGCTTTTCAGAAGAACTCTCGGAACAAAGCATCCCCAGTTCATCTATGCAAATCCGGGTGTGCTCATCAACAGCGACCACGCATCGGCACTTACAAAGCTGGGGTTTGTGCGTATGTCAGACGGAAAGAAATTCCGTCTTTCACGCGCATCAAAAAGCTATCTTAAGACACTGATCAAATGATCCCCGTTAACTTTTTTCGAAAGGTATAGATGTGATATTACTTACAGCCGACAGTTTAAAAGATTTTATGGCCGCGCTGCTTGTCTCCGATGTATTTGGAGACTTCTGTCTTCAGGAAGCTGTCATAAACACTTCCGTATCCTACAGTATAAACGGGCGTATCCACCGGGATTTTTATTCCGAGGAGGAAGCTGAAGGGATAAAAAATGAGTTTGCGGAATGGACTGAGATCCGTCCGAGAATATTCGAAATGATCAAAGGAAAGAATCTGCCTCTTTCATTCAGGATGACGCTTTCCCTAAAAAACGATAAGATGCATGCACTTTTGCATGAAAAAAGTCCCGAGGGGTACAGCAGCGCCATCAAAGAGCTGTGCGTAAATATACGCTTTGAAAAAGGCGTTGCCGCAATGATGACAGGGACTTCATATGAATCCTTTGTGATGACAAAGGCAGAAGAACTTATCTGGGACAACGCATTCATGGAATTTCTTACATCCAAAAATATTGCCTTTACGAAGCAGCAATAAATATATCCTGTCGCATGCTGATGCATATAAGGCCGAAATATCTGCCATTGCATGTTATATGCAGAACCTGAAAAAAGTCCTCCGTGTACACACACGGGGGACTCTTTATCGGCATACATGATCAGACTTTATACCTCTGCAATGATCTCTATCTCGCAGAGAACCTTCTTTGGAAGGTCCTTGACTGCAACGCAGCTTCTTGCGGGCTTTCCGGTGAAATACTTTCCGTATACACCGTTGAATGCGGCAAAATCATTTATGTCTGCAAGGAAGCAGGTGGTCTTTACAACCTTATCATATGAGGTGCCTGCCTCTTTAAGGATCTCGCCGATATTTTTACATACAAGCTCTGTCTGCTCTTCTATCGTACCGTTAAGGATCTCGCCGGTTTCGGGAATGATCGCGATCTGGCCTGATGCAAAAAGAAGGTTTCCTGTGATGATTGCCTGTGAATAAGGTCCGATCGCTGCGGGCGCCTTATCTGTTGAGATATACTTCATGTTAGTCATCCTTTCAAGTTATTATTCAATATAAATTCTGCGGGAATACCCCGGCTGCGATTATCCGGCAAAAATGTCCGCTTAAAAGCAGATTATTCGGGTTCTTCCTCATCAAATTCTGCAGTAACATAATATCCCTTTTCATTCTGGATGATCGTTTTTACGATCCCTTCTTTTGACTTAAGTTTTTTTCTGAAAGGGATGTTGGGACTCATTGCAAGTGACATATCTTCCGGAATCCCGATGGTGTAATAGTAATTGCTGGGAAGTTCTCCCTCCCACACATATACCTTCTGACCCTCCGTGAGCTTTCCGGGTCTTTCCATCTTAAAATCCATTGTCCTCATTACAGATTCTCCGTCATCACAAAGCCCTTGCCCACAAGGCAGGACTCGACCTCGTAAGGTCCTTCTGCATGGAATACCATGATGGGTCTTCCGGTTTCTCTGTTGAATGAAAGATAGAGGTAATCGACATTGATATTGCTGTCATCAAGTGCCTTAAGAAGTCTGTTGAGATTACCGACCTCATCTGTTACTTCAACAGCAAGAACAGGGGTAAGACGGATGTGATATCCTTCCTTTTCAAGAACCTCCGCTGTCTTCTCAGGATCTGAAGTGACCATTCTCACGATGCCAAACTCAGCACTGTCATTGGTTACAGATCCGAGAATATTGATACCTGCATCTGCAAGAACAGAGGTGATATGCTCCATCTGACCCTTTCTGTTCTCTGCATAAATTGATACCTGCTTAAGCATTTTTAACTCCTTTCGCGTTCATACGCGACTTATTTTTTATATTCAATTCCCAGTGCATCAGCTTCACGTACTATGTACTGAAGCTGAGGGGGAAGATAAGAAAGCTTTAATCCTCCCTTTTCAAGGAAACCGATCATATATCTGATATCCCTTTTATAAAGCGGATAATTATGGGACATTGTTCCCTGCCTCGGTTCCATCCAGCCTTCCCCGAACATCAGCCTTACGACCTCGAATATATTGCCGGGAACGGGTATGGAGCCTGTCTCAAACGGAATCTCGGCAAAGTCCATATACCAGTCTTTTTCCAGCTTCGGAAAAAATCTTCTCGTCGCAAGAAAAATAAATCTGCTTACAAAAGTTCCGCAATCTGCGATGTTTTCACCTGCCACCCGCTCGGCCATATCGCATAGTCTGTCTCTGACGCTCTGCGAATCCCTCCAAGCGCTTGCGGGATCAAATCCAAATTCCCTCAGCACCGTGCCGGCCTCTTCGTCACCCTCAGGTCTTTCCTTGAGAAGCTTGATCGCAAGAAGCAGCTTTAAATATCTGCCTCTCCAGGCCTCCCTCTTTTCATCATCGTCAGGGACATTATCATAAGGGTACAGGTCAAATCCCACAGGGAAGGGGCAATAATAGTATTCCCTGAGAACCCTGTCATCGAATGAAACCGCCTTAAGGGAATTAACGACTGCAATTCCGTTATATTCATGTCTCGGCGGATCATCCCTGAATGAGACCACATATTCCGGAGGAAGTTCATAAGGAGCTATCTTCAGAAACTCGTTAAAATCCTCCCTGAACATCCCGATATCAATATCATCATCCCAGGGAATAAAGCCCTTGTGTCTTACCGCTCCGAGCATTGTCCCGCAGTCAGCCCAATATTTCAAACCGTGTCTTTTGCAGATATCATCAAATATCTCAAGACTGTGAAGGGATGCAGCCCAATAACGCTTCATGCATTCCGATACTGCAAAGCCGATCCTGTTCTCATCCCGGAAATAGTCTTCCGTAAATTTGTATTTTACGGGAAAGCTCATGCGATTTACCAGAAAGGTCTGAAGCAGATATCCATATCAACATCTCCGCTTATGCCGGCAACTCTTCCGGTTGCAGAATACTGAAGGATATCAATGTCATAGGGATAGAAGAAATCCGATGAATAGGAAGCATACCACTTGGGAATGCCCTCAAGCCTTGCAATATCCACATAGAGTATGCTCATTTCGGTATTGTAGTAGATGTAAGGCTTGTAGCCGGCATTACTTACAACTTCACAAAACTTCAGGATAAGGTCGGTCCTTTCCGCGGGAGTAAGATCATCCATTCTTCCGTCACCGCCGGAGATCCTCTCCACATCGATGACGATGGGAACGCCTGTAACATAAGGGGAAAGCTTGTCTATGGCAGACTGTGCTTCCTCGATCACTTCCTCTTCGTTTATCGCCTGTGAAAAGACGTATGCACCGACATGTATCCCGGCTGCCATTGCACCCTGAATGTTATCGTCAAAGGTCTCATCCTCTACAAGGCGTCCGGTACCATAGCCTCTTAATGTGGTCCTTATTATCGCAAAGTCCACGCCGTCAGCTGCAACACTTGCCCAGTCTATATCGCCCTGATAGGAGGATACGTCGATTCCCTTATACGAAAGGACCTGTCCGTCAACGGAATATTCCATGATACCGTCGACATTGGTATAAAAGCATGTAGGATCAAGCTCGGTAAGCTTCAGATCCTTGTTGATGTCAACGAAATTGAACTGGCCCTGGCTTACCACAATTACCTTGTCCGGATAAAAAGGACGAAGGCTTGTGATGCTTGAACCTGTTGCGATAAGGTTCTCCATAAGTGCGGTAAGAGTTGTTCTTCTGCCTTCCTCAAATCCGGAATCAAATGCATCATTTACTCTCTGATCAGCTGCAATCTTGGCTGCATGAAGCTCTTCATCAAACTGTGCCTGAGTATAGATAGGCTTGTCATCCGAGACAGAATTCTGATCAAAATTGGTAAAAAAGATCAGATAGACGGCAGCGCCAACAGCTACGAGCACCGCAATCGTCAAAAGAGCGATCACGAATACCATCACACCGTGACCTCTTTTTCTTGATTTTTTGCGGGGAGCGGGTGCTTTTTCCGAATAATTCTCTTCGGTCACTTCATCCTCATCCTCGTAAAACTCTATATCATCGTAATCTTTTAAATTCATCCGTTTACTCCGCCTAGTGTATCAAGAGCATCAGAACTCATTTGCTCAATATTGGTTCCGGGATAATTATCTACTATGAACTGATAAAGCTCCTTCGCCTTGTCATTGTCACCGATATTCTGATAGGAAACTGCGGCAAAATAGAGCGCATCGATATTATCATGGTTATAAAAATATGCTTTTTCAAAAAGCACGGAGCTCTTTTCAAAATCATTAATATTGTAAGAGCCATATGCATAACCGCTGGTAATGTCTGCAAGATAAGGGCTTACAGCACTTCTGAGCGTTTCGAAAAGTGCCCTGCAGCTGTCCGACATTTCTTCCGGATTGAGAGAAGTGTTGATTTCCCAGAGACTTTCGCCGACTACAGCCATATCTCCGCCATTGATATACAGATCAGCGGCATCTATCAGCTTATCGATATCCGCAAGAGTTCCTGTTTCGCCTACATATCCGTCGAGGGAATCAAGGAGCTGGAGCCTTTCCTGATTGACTTCGTCAAGATCATGCTGAAGTGCATCATAATCCGCATTTCGTTTATCCAGATTCGATTGCAGTTCTTCAACAGTTGCCCTTGTCTCCTCACGTACCGAGGTGATACGCGCAGGAAGTACGAGGAAGTACATTACCGCAAGTCCCAGTATCAGACCTATGAGTATGTTGAAGATGGTTCCAAAGCTTCCGCTTCTGGGTTCATGAACATTGGCAGGCTGAATGATGAGTTCGTTATCAACGATCTTCCTGACCGGCGTGTCATCCTTCTGGAAAAAGCCGCCCTTTCTGTCACTTTCAAAAGCTTCAGCATTATCATGGATCATCTGCATGAACTTCAGACTCAATGTATTGGTCTTATCGATATGAAGGGCATGGGAAAGTTCTCTTTCCGCCTTTTCATACTGGTTCGAATCCATATAAAGCAGTGCAAGGAGCTGGAAAGCCTTGATATATCTGCTGTTTAAGGTAGTAAGCTTCTTGAGACTTATCATCGCAAGATCTTTATTACCCTGTTTGCACATATCAAGAGCTCTGTTAAAGTCCCTTGCCGATCTTTTGAACACGTCAAAGTCGGCCTGATTCTCCTGTATCATGCCGATGTATTCGCCCGCCATATTTTCCGTTTCACGGAAATTGGCACTGATGACCCACTCGCCGAGTGCCTGAGCGGTCTCACCTGTCTCAAAATAGATGAGGCCCAGGAGATTGCGGGCATCCGTATTTTCTTTATTAAGCTTAAGGCTCTGTCTGAGACTCTTTATCGCACCCGAAAGATCTCTTACTCTGGCCTTCTCAAGGCCGTCATTGTAGAGTCTGTTGGACATATACATGATCTTTTTGTAGAGTGAGACATCGCTCTTACAATTTGTGCAAAATGAGACCTCTGACAGTTCAGCCCCACAGTAAAAACATTTCATATCAGGCTATCAATATCTTCTGCCGGGGCGCATATCACGTACAGGCTGCATCTGCGCCTGTGCCTGAGCCGCTGCGGCTTCCTTTCCCATTCTCACATAGATATCAACGGCATCGGTAAGGTCCGCGCCGTTTACTGCTTCTTCAAGTTCACCTACTTCAAGACTGGGATAAAATTTTTTAAGTTCTTCATCAAAATCTATCATGGCATTTAACCGTTATTTATTTGCATATGCCGCACACATATCCTGCGGCATACACAATTAATATAAACTAAAACATGCACTAATTGCAATTAATGAAGCAATCTTAAGACAATCTTTAAATTGCTCATCCGAGAGAATTAAGACGGCTCTCAACCTGTTCCATCATCTGTCTGTACTTTTCCTGCTTGGCCTTCTCTTCATCGATCTTGGCCTGAGGAGCCTTGGACAGGAATCTTTCGTTGGTGAGCATG
>CAMNAQ010000119.1 GCA_946531495.1 uncultured Lachnospiraceae bacterium
TATAAATATAGACAATATTTTACTACATCCGCGGTAAAAGTGCATTGATATTTGGAAATGTGATTGACGTTGATATTTGCGTTCCGACGTAATAACATAAAAAAGTATGAAAAAAGGATTTAAATGTACAATCTGCACGGGCTGCGGAAGGTGCTTCGGCGAAATTGAAAGCATCCCGCATATAATCTCTTTCTCGGGATCAAAAAGCATTCCGTCAAAGCCTCTTTGTGCACCTGTGATATGCGCAGACATCGGAACCACGACCATAGCGATGATATGTACAGACATCCGCGGACAGGTCATCAGTTCAAAGCCCTCACTCAATCCCCAGGGAAAATACGGTGCAGATGTCATATCAAGGATAAAGGCCGGCAAGGATCCGGCAATACTTGAAGAAATGAAACAGTCCGTATTAAAGGTTCTTTCGGAAGGTGCGGCTGAATGTCTGTCTTTATGCTCCCCTTCCGCAATCTATATTTCAGCCAATACCACCATGTCCTATCTTCTCACGGGATCGGACCCGTCAGAGCTTGGTGAAGCTCCGTTCAAAGCCGAGCATACGTGCGGTGCCGTTTTTGACCTTCCCGTAAAAGACCGGGCATTAAAGTGCATACTTCTGCCCGGATTCTCAGCATTTGTGGGAGCAGATATCTATGCAGGCATTCTCGCAACAGGGCTTTGCAGCTCGGAAAAATACAGACTGCTGTGCGACCTTGGAACAAACGGAGAAATAGCACTCGGAAACAGGGATCATCTCTATGTCACGGCAACAGCTGCGGGACCTGCGTTTGAAGGCGGTCCCTGCAAGGGAATATGGGGAGCGGATATGATACACTTCGCTTCTCTTTTCTTGGATGAAGGAATAATGGATAATACCGGACTTCTTAAGGACCCCTACTTCGATGACGGAATAATGATCGGAAGCGCGCATGTTACACAGGAATCCATAAGAGCACTTCAGCTTGCAAAAGGTGCAATGAATGCAGGGATAAGGATCCTTTTGGACAAGGCAGGCATCACATATGACGATGTGGAAATGTGCATCCTTGCAGGAGGATTCGGATATCACCTTGATCCGGGAGACGCTGTAAGAACAGGTCTGCTTCCTTCAAAGCTCCTCCCTGTCTGCAGACCTGGAGGAAATACCGCTTTGATGGGTGCACTTGAATATGCCGCACTGACAGGCGAATGTCCTAAAGGCACTGATGAAGGTACAGCTGTTCCGGATCCCATGAAGATCTTTTCCGATCTTCCGCCGCATACTGTGATCAATCTTGCCGAGGAATCCGATTTTAACAGCCTGTATCTGAATGCACTGAATTTCGAAAATATTTAGAATTAAAATATTGCATTGTCAGAGCAAGGTGTTATACTTTAAATAGAACAAAGTGAACATTACTGTTTTCCAAGCCGCATGTTTTTACGGTAAGCGCTTTCCCTTAAGAAGCAGTTATTCCCGCAAAAAAAGAACCTGCAAATTATGCGGAGATGTGCCAACGCGATGCGGTTTCGAAAGGAGGCATATATGAACATTCAAAAATTTACACAAAAGTCGATGGAAGCCATTAACGGCATTGAAAGACTCGGTACCGAATACGGCAATCAGGAACTGGGACAGGAGCATCTCCTTGTCTCCCTTCTTCACATTGAAGACAGCCTGATCCTCAAGCTCATCGAAAAGATGGAGATAAATACCGAGCATTTTTGCGCAAAGGCGGACGAATATCTTGAAAAATGCATCAAGGTCACCGGAAGCGGTGCCGGACAGATGCATATAAGCCAAGATCTTAATAAGGTCCTTACATTTGCCGAAGATGAAGCCAAAGCCATGGGCGACGAATATGTTTCGGTCGAGCATCTCTTCCTTGCAATGATCAAATATCCTTCACGTACCATGAAGGAAATGTTCAAGGAATACGGCATCACAAGAGAAAGATTCCTGCAGGCTCTCTCTCAGGTAAGAGGCAATCAGAGAGTAACCAGTGACAATCCCGAGGCCACATATGACACTCTGGAAAAATACGGTCAGGATCTGGTGGAAAAAGCGCGTGATCAAAAGCTCGATCCCGTTATAGGAAGAGATTCCGAAATAAGGAACATCATCCGCATACTTTCAAGAAAGACCAAGAACAATCCTGTTTTGATCGGTGAACCGGGTGTCGGAAAAACCGCTGTTGTAGAGGGTCTTGCACAGCGTATAGTCCGCGGTGACGTACCTGATAACCTTAAGGATAAGAAGATTTTCTCTCTCGACATGGGCGCTCTGATCGCTGGTGCAAAATACAGAGGCGAATTCGAGGAAAGACTCAAGGCGGTTCTTGATGATGTAAAGGGCTCGGACGGACAGATCATCCTGTTTATAGATGAGCTTCATACGATAGTCGGTGCCGGAAAAACCGACGGTGCCCTCGATGCAGGCAACATGTTAAAGCCTATGCTCGCAAGAGGTGAGCTCCACTGTATCGGTGCCACCACCCTTGATGAGTATCGTCAGTATATCGAGACTGACGCCGCACTTGAGAGACGTTTCCAGCCGGTCATGGTTGATGAACCCACGGTTGAAGATACCATCTCGATCCTCAGAGGTCTCAAGGAAAGATATGAAGTCTATCACGGAGTTAAGATCATGGACAATGCGCTGGTTTCGGCCGCTGTCCTGTCAAACCGTTATATCAGCGACAGATTCCTTCCCGATAAGGCAATTGATCTTGTTGATGAAGCATGTGCCCTTATCAAGACGGAAATGGACTCTCTCCCCGCAGAGCTCGATGAGATGAACCGCAAGATCCTCCAGCTTCAGATCGAAGAAACCGCTCTTAAAAAGGAGGAGGACAATCTTTCAAAGGAAAGACTTGCGGATCTACAGAAAGAGCTTGCAGAGCTCAAGGAAAGCTTTGAGGTTCAGAAGGCACAGTGGGATAACGAAAAGAACGCAGCCGGCAGACTGAGCAAGCTGCGTGAAGATATCGATTCCGTAAATTCCCAGATCGTTATCGCCCAGACAAAGGGAGATCTGGAAAAAGCCGCAGAGCTTTCTTACGGAACACTTCCGGAATTAAAGCGTCAGCTGCAGGAAGCTGAGGATGCGCAGTCCGGTGAAAACAAGCTGGTCAGGGAAAGAGTCTCTGATGAAGAAATAGCACGTATCGTTTCCAAGTGGACCGGTATCCCTGTAGCAAAGCTTACGGAAGGCGAAAGGACCAAGACACTCCATCTGGATGATGAACTGCATAAAAGAGTAATGGGTCAGGATGAAGCTGTTACCAAAGTGACAGAGGCGATCATCCGTTCCAAGGCAGGTATAAAAGATCCTTCGAAGCCCATCGGATCATTCCTTTTCCTCGGACCTACAGGCGTCGGTAAGACCGAGCTTGCGAAGTCCCTTGCTGCCGCTCTTTTCGATGATGAGACCAATATGGTCCGTATCGATATGTCCGAATACATGGAAAAACACAGCGTTTCGAGACTGATCGGAGCTCCTCCCGGATATGTGGGATATGACGAAGGCGGGCAGCTCACCGAAGCAGTCAGGAGAAAACCGTATTGTGTCGTTCTTTTTGATGAGATTGAAAAGGCTGCTCCCGATGTATTCAATGTCCTGCTGCAGGTACTTGATGACGGACGTATAACCGATTCTCACGGCAAGACCGTCGATTTCAAGAATACCATCATCATCATGACCTCCAATATCGGTGCGCGCTTCCTTCTCGATGGTATCGATGAAGACGGCAGCATAAAGGAGGATGCGGAAGAAATGGCCATGGAAGAACTCCGGGGCAGCTTCCGTCCGGAATTCCTGAACAGACTTGATGAAATAATCATGTTCAAGCCTCTCACCAAGGATAACCTGAGCGGAATCATCGATCTCCTCATACAGGATATCAACAGGAGACTTTCAGACAGGGATATAAAGATAGAGCTCACAGATGCGGCAATTCAAAGCGTTATTGATTCCGCATATGATCCTGTGTACGGCGCAAGACCGCTTAAGCGTTATATCCAGAAATATATCGAAACCCTGGCTGCAAGATTCATACTCGAAGACAGGGTTTCCGAAGATCAGGTCATAGTGATCGATAAATGCGGTGACGGATATCAGGCAAGCGTAAAAACACAATGAATCAGGCAGTGGTATGATAAGCTTCCATCGCATATCAGGGCATAAAAAAACTTCCGGCCACTTGGCCGGAAGTTTTTATTATTCAAAGATTATTTAATGATCCTGATGGTTCCGTAGAAAAGAACAGGCTTTGTAAGACCCTTACAAGCATTAACGATAGCGATGATCATGCATACGATATTGAAAATGCTCCAGATCCATCCGATGAAAGGAATGATTCCGATGAGAGCAAAGAGAGCAAGAACAAGTCCCTCATTAGCATAGAATCTGAGATAATCGGAACGCTGTCCGTTAACATCACCGCCAAAGTAAGCAATGATAACGCCTATAAATCCGCACATAACAGCAACGATTCCGAGAACCTTGTCGCAAGGATTAACAGGTGCATACAAAGGATGTGAAGGTGCTACGGGTGCCTGCTGATAAGGCTGCTGATACTGAGGCTGAGGAGCTCCCTGAGGTGCGCCCTGGGGTGCGCCCTGAGGTGCTGCGCCAAAGTTAAAACCGCATACTGTGCAGAATCCTGCATCATCAGCTACCTGAGCTCCACACTTAGAACATGTTTTCATTTACGAGTCCTCCCTAAATAAGTTAGTGTAAAGTATTTTGATGAGTCTGCACTTTTGTAACCCACCGAAAGTCATTATAGCACATAATCCTAAATGTTGTACATTATTCTTTCATTAAGAGTTCATTTATCCTTTATTTAGCACTCATGTTCTTGCTAACGGGAGTTTTTTTTTATAGAATTAATCCCATGAAAAACAATTCCGTTAAAAAGAGCATATTTCATTTGATCCTCTGTTTCATCGGAGTGATATTTCTTGTATCCGCCCGATCATCATATGTAAAAGCATCAGATACGGATTATATAAATGCATTCTCCGCTTATGCGCTTCAAAACGGAAAATCCTTATACGTGGTATCAAAAAATGATGTACCGGGATATTATCACCGTGTTTCGGACGCTGTCAGTGCCGCCGCAAACGGTGATATCATCCTTATCCTTCCCGGAGAATACGAGGAATCTCTCGATACAAGGGGAAAGGATCTTGTGATCACCGGAACTGACCGCAACACATGCATCATCAAATATGAAACCAATTCCTACACAGCTCCTGTCCTGAATGCTTCTTCGGGCATGTTCTGTAACCTTACTCTGTACGGATATCATAACGGACCGCTGGATCAAAAGGAGAAGGATTACACATATCTGACAGACGATAACATTGACGATTATTATCGTGCCTATACCGTACATATAGATGATGATGCCGAATTCATGAGTTCCATATCTTTTAATAATTGTTCCATAATATCCGAAAACAGCAATTGTTTCGGACTCGGACTGAGAGACCATTTCACACTTCTGGTCGATAACTGCAGTCTCAGATCCACAGGCGAAAACGGCTGCATATATGTACACGATTCACTGAATCCCGCATATTCGGGTTCCGATATGAATATGATCTTTCGCAATAATATCTGGGAAGGCTTCGGCGGCCCGTACATTATGTGGCTTACATCCTTTTTCCCTACAGCCCGCATCAACCTGACTTTTCAAAACGTAGTCACATATTGCTATACCATGGATAACGAGATGCTCTACTCCCCGTTGAATTTTTATTCAGGCCCGGATGCAAGAGATCTGGCAGGCAATCCCGGTATATGTTCCACTCCCGTATACATCTGCAATTCAGAACATCCCAGAGGATATATATCCGGTTTGAGAAACAATGTTCCGTATGATAATCCCGGAATATATCATGTCATAAGTTCCGGTGAAACCGAAAGCACTGGTCGCAGTAATACGATCTTTCCGATATTTATGGAAAACTTCATTCCCGTACCCGGAAGCGGATGGGCAGGAAGCGCCTCATATTATCTGACTCCGGACAGTTACGGAAATACTTTGGATATCATGAATTATCATTGTATATGCGCCACAATGCCATTTGTGCAATCTGATAACATGAGTGGCAATTAACATACAAATTGCTGATTTTTCAGTATTTATCCTCAATTTTATTGACAGATTGAGCAGTCAGATGATAAGATTCAAAAAGATTCAGGTACGGGTGTGATCTCACATATTTTTGTAAATCACCTCTGTTGTGATGATTTACAAAAGTATGTGATTTTTTTATAGGATCTCATACTTGGATCATTAACGGGTCATTGACCCATATTTTCAAGAGGGGATTAAAGAATCCCAAGGCTTTAAGGAGGCACTAAATGAACAAGGGAACTGTCAAGTGGTTTAATGCACAGAAGGGTTATGGTTTCATCACCGATGAGGCTACACAGAAGGACGTATTCGTACACTTCTCAGGCATCAATTCTGATGGATACAAGACTCTCGACGAGGGCGCTACCGTTACCTTCGATATCGAAGTTGACGAGGCAAAGGGCAAGGAGCGCGCTGTCAACGTTACTGTACAGAAGTAAACCGTTTGAATATAGATAAATATATTCAGTAAGATGGCGAAC
>CAMNAQ010000120.1 GCA_946531495.1 uncultured Lachnospiraceae bacterium
CTTCTGGCAATCGCCCGTGCTGCCATCGCAGATCCCCCGGTTCTTATCCTGGATGAAGCTACCAGCTCCATCGATACCAGAACAGAGCGTATAGTTCAGGAAGGAATGGACAAGCTCATGCATGGCAGAACTTCCTTTGTAATAGCACACAGACTCTCTACAGTCAGGAATGCAGACTGTATAATGGTAATGGAACAGGGCCGCATCGTAGAGAAGGGAACCCATGACCAGCTCATAGATATGAAGGGCAGATATTATACTCTCTACACAGGCAATTCCATTGCTTAGAACCATGTTCCGGTTATTTTGGCATATAGTCCGCACATCAGCGGTTCTGTATAAAAATCTTGCTGAAAGCAATGAGGAGGATCATTCATGTACGACAAACAAGACGGCACGATATTATTGGGAAAAAGCGGTGATAAAAAAGTATTCATCTATCCGAAGATGGCTAATCGTCACGGAATGATCTGCGGCGCTACCGGAACCGGAAAGACAATTACGCTGAAGGTTCTCGCGGAAAGCTTCTCCGATATGGGAGTACCAGTTTTCCTCGCCGACGTAAAGGGAGATCTTGCAGGCTTTTGTATGCCGGGAAAAGATTCCGAGGATATGCAGAGCAGGATAAAGAGATTCGGCCTTGAAGAATACGGATTCGATTATGATTCATATCCTGCCAATTTCTGGGATGTATACGGAGAAAAGGGAATGCCCTTAAGGACTACTGTTTCCGAGATGGGTCCCATGCTCCTTGCAAGGATCCTGGGCCTGAATGATACCCAGACAGATGTTCTTTCGATCGTATTCAAGATAGCAGATGATAATGAAATGCTCCTCATTGATACCAAGGACTTAAAGTCCATGCTTAATTACGTATCGGAGCATAATAAGGAATACGCCTCAGAATACGGAAATATAGCCAAGCAGAGCGTGAATGCGATCATTAGAGCCATCGTTGCCCTGGAAGGCGAGGGAGCCGATCAGTTCTTCGGTGAGCCTGCACTTTCCATCTCCGACTGGTTCCTTCAAAATTCGGGAAAAGGAACTATTCAGGTGCTTGACTGCCAGAAGCTGATCAACAAGCCCAGAATGTATGCCACATTCCTCCTTTGGATGATGAGCGAGCTTTTTGAGACTCTTCCCGAGGTCGGCGATCCGGATAAGCCCAAGATGGTATTTTTCTTCGATGAAGCGCATATGCTCTTTGATGACGCTCCAAAGGTTCTCCTTTCAAGGATCGAGCAGGTGGTCAAGCTCATCCGTTCAAAGGGAGTCGGTATTTATTTCGTAACACAGAATCCGAGAGATATTCCCGATGCAATACTTGCCCAGCTTGGCAACAAGGTCGAGCATGCCCTTCATGCATATACCCCCGCCGAGCAAAAGAGTGCAAAGGCAGCCGCAATGTCCTTCAGGGAAAACCCGGATTTCGATACATATGATACTCTTCTGTCCCTGGGAACCGGCGAGGCTTTAGTATCCGTTCTCGACGAAAAGGGCGTTCCGACCGTGGTGGAAAAGACATCGATCCTTCCTCCCCAGTCACTCATGGGCCCCATTGACGATACCACCCGTGAAAACGAGATCAGATCGGGAATGCTCTTCTCCAGATATAACGATTTCTTCGACAGGGATTCCGCATACGAGTTTCTCCAGAGAAACCAGACACTTGTGGAGGGAGAGGTTCCCGCGGAAGCAGAGCCTGCAGAAGGCACATCCGGCAAAAAGGGGAAGGAAAAGGTCGATAAAAATTCCATGAGTTATAAAACCCGGAAGGCCGCTCAAAGCGTTGCAAAAACAGCTTCCGGAACCGTCGGAAGAGAGGTCGGTAAGACTGTCGGCGGAGCAATTGGAGGCAGGTTTGGCAAAACCCTCGGCGGAAATATCGGATCAAGCATAGGAAGAAACTTCCTCGGAGTATTCTTCAAATCGTAAAAGTACGTGATGACCGATCAGGGACCGAAAGACTGATCCGGGGCCTAAAGACTGATCATGCTACTGCTCCCCCGTAAGCGTAACGCTCTCGGGGGAGCTTTTTTTTCCTCGAAAGGCGGACGGGAGTGGATTTGCAAGAAAAATGACATATTTGTCAGTCGACATAAGATTGTATAATATATGCACATTTATTTTGCAAACGTTTGTTATCATGCAATAAATTACGTTAAATTCATGTGGATATTTCCACTTTATGACACTGATGTCTGTGGAAAAATCATAGTTTTCACCGAAAATACTGAAAAAATTTATCCACAGCCACTGACATCAATAAAACTAACATCATTGTCATCATTTATAATGTGTATACATAACGTTAAATATTTATTCTCTGCGTCAGATTTTTTTCACACGCTTCTCCCTTTTATGATAACGTATGAAATTAATTTGATTTTCAGCTATTTACAGAACCTGAGCGTCTGCTCTCCCGTCCGGTTATTCATGTAGATTCCTTACACTTTTGGGATCTGTAACGCTGATATCCCGTTGCCATCTCCCCATCTCCATGCTCATTTGAAATATTTACCAATTTCTAACTCATTTTTTCCACTTTCAAAACGGATGTGATTATATTACAATGAATCTACGCCCTTAAAGGCGAATATTCATTGCTGAAAGGAGCTTGCAATATGAGCAAAAAGTTTGGAAAGTTTCTCTTTGGCACTGCAGTCCTTGGTACTGTAGCCGCTGCAGCAGCTTATTATTATTACCAGAAGAAGGAAGCTGAGCCCATCGTACTCGATGAAGGTGATGAGGAAGGTGATGCTCCCAAGCGCTCATATACCTCTCTTGATGATATTTCCGATGTAGCCAGGAAATTCACCGAGTCAGCCAAGACTACGGCATCCAAGGTTTCCAAGAGTGCCAAGGAAGCATATTCCAAGGTAAAGGATAAGTTCCAGACCTCATCTGACGACCTTGATGATCTTTTCGAAGACTTCGAAGACGAAGAAGAGGATGAAGATACCGAAGAGGATTTCACTCCCCTTTCGGAAACTGTTGAGGATGTAGCTGAGAAGGCTGTAAATGAAGCGGAAAAGACCGTAGAAGAATTCTTCGATGATACGGATACCGCTGAAGGAACCTCCGAGGAAGTAAAGAAATAACCGGAATAACTGGCCTAAAGCCATTTATCATTAAACAACTACTACTTAAAAGGGACAGCCGTTTGGCTGTCCCTTTTAAATTTCTGTCTGATTTTTTAATCCGATTACCGGATCTCATCTGATCACACTTTTGGATTACTGATTTTCCTTGGTCTTTTCCGCAAGCTGCTCCTTGAGCGTCCTTACCTTATCCTTGATACGAGGATTGGCGGAAGGAGAAGTAAGAATCCCGGATACCATTCTTGCACATGTCTGATAATCCTTAAAGTGGAACGAGAGCTGTGCGAGAAGATAGTCCAGGGTCGTGGAGTCCATTCCGGCTATCGGAACGTCCTCAGAGCTTCTTGCATCCAAAAAGCCCTTGTATGCATTCTCGCCATATTCCTGCTCCTGGGCACGGAGGCTTTCCATAAGCTCTTTATTATCCCCGTCCTGCCCTTCCAGATACTCTCTGTAGCTTCTGAGCAGCCATGACATTCTGAGGCATACATAGGCCTTTTCGCTGGATTTGCTGCGCTTTACCACGGAGCATGCAAGCGCTATCTTATATCTCTCAACAGCCTGTTCAAAGGAATATGTCGGATCATTATATTTCGGAAGCTGTATGTTGCTGCTTATCTTCTCTTTTATCAATTTGGCCTGAGCGGGAAGCATATACGGAAAATACCTTCCGAGTGCTGCATATCCGCATCTCGGGCACAGGAGAACATCATATTTTTCCGCAGCAACAGCTTCATAGACCGGTCTGAGATCAAAATCCGTCTTTACGAGCTTTGCCTTGCCCGTCTTCATTATCTTGGAAGTGAAGGAGGTTTCGCAGACAGGGCATTTGAATGACTTGTCATAAATAAAATCCTCCTCGGACAGGACCACTTCCTTATGAACCTTTGCTTCCTGTCTTACCTTTTCTTCCTTTTTTTCCTTATCGAAAATTCCGACGTTTTCGAGATTTCCAAGTCCAAGGCTTTCAAGCCCCGATAAAAGACCAGCCATAAAGACCTCCGGTTAAACTATTTGCCAGCGGGAAGAGTAAATGAACTCTTAAGTCCCACAATACGGTTAAATACAAGATGATCATCAGCAGAATCCTTGCAGTCAACGGCAAAGAATCCATTTCTGACAAACTGGAACCTGTCAAAGGCCTTCGCTCCGGCAAATGCGGGCTCAAGCTTTACATCCTTGCAAATCTTCAAAGAGTTGGGATTAAGGTTGATATTGCCTTCCTCGTCATATACGCCCTTCTCTTCGTCAACAAGGTTTTCGTAAAGCCTTGCTTCCGCATTTATCGCTGTTTTTGCATATACCCAGTGAATGGTTCCCTTTACCTTACGTCCGTCGGCAGAATCACCGCCTCTGGTCTCGGGATCATATGTGCAGTGAACAACGGTCACATTTCCGTTTTCATCCTTTTCGCAGGAAACTGCCTTCACATAATATGCGCTCATAAGCCTTACTTCATTTCCGGGGAAAAGTCTGAAGTACTTCTTGGGAGGCTCCTCCATAAAGTCTTCTCTTTCGATATAAAGCTCTCTTCCGAAGGGAATCATCCTTGTGCCGAGTGCTTCATTTTCGGGATTATTGACAGCAACAAGCTCTTCCGTCTGTCCTTCGGGATAATTGTCGATCACAAGCTTTATGGGATCAAGGATAGCCATGTATCTGGGAGCTTCAGGCTTAAGATCCTCTCTTATGCAATACTCGAGAGCCGCATAATCCGCAGAAGCCTGGGACTTGGATATTCCGCACATCTCGACGAACTTTCTGATGGATGAGGGAGTAAAGCCTCTTCTTCTGAGCGCAGCGATGGAAACAAGTCTGGGATCATCCCATCCGTCAACGGTTCCGTTCTCAACAAGCTTCTTTATATATCTCTTGCCGGTTACGACATTGGTCAGATACATCTTGGCAAACTCGATCTGCCTGGGGGGCATGGGATATTCAAGCTCCCTTACAACCCAGTCATAAAGAGGTCTGTGATCTTCGAATTCAAGGGTACAGAGCGAATGGGTAATGCCCTCTATGGCATCCTCAATGGGATGCGCATAGTCATACATGGGATAAATACACCATTTATCACCGGTTCTGTGATGTGTCATATGAGCAACACGGTATATTACGGGATCTCTCATATTGATATTCGGAGATGCCATATCGATCCTGGCTCTTAAGGTCTTTTCGCCGTCCGCGTATTTTCCATCCTTCATCTCTTCAAAGAGCTTAAGGTTTTCCTCGATGCTTCTTTCTCTTCCGGGATCGTCCTTACCGGGCTGTTCAAAGGTTCCTCTGTATTCTCTAACCTCATCTGCGGTAAGATCGGAGACATAGGCCTTTCCCTTTTTGATAAGCTTGATCGCGCCTTCATACATCCGGTCAAAATAATCCGATGCATAAAAAAGCCTGTCTTCAAAGTCTGCTCCAAGCCACAAAACATCGGCCTTGATTGACTCGACAAACTCTGTCTTTTCCTTGGTGGGATTGGTGTCATCAAATCTCAGATTGAACTTTCCGCCATATTCCTTAGCCATTCCGGAATTGAGGATTATGGACTTTGCATGCCCGATATGCAGATATCCGTTGGGCTCCGGAGGAAATCTGGTCTGAACATGATCAAACCTTCCGGTTGCAAGGTCGTTATCGATCTCGGCTTCAATGAAATGCCTTGAACGCTTTTCGCTCTCTTCCGTTTTTTCTGTCATGATGTCTGTATCTGCCATTTTATAACTCCTGATGGTCTTTTCCCGGCAGGCTTAATGCCACGCCGGGAAATAGTTTTATGTATTCTGCTTAATGATGGAAAAGTCTGATTCCGGTGAAGCACATTACCATGTCATACTTGTCACATGCCTCGATAACGATATCGTCTCTCTTGGATCCGCCGGGCTGTGCGATGTACTTAACGCCGCTCTTACGTGCTCTTTCAACATTGTCTGCGAAGGGGAAGAATGCATCGGATCCACAAATAACATCTGTATTTTTTGCGAGCCATGCCTTCTTTTCCTCTCTGGTAAATACCGGAGGCTTTTCGGCAAAAATATTCTGCCATGTGCCCTCAGCAAGAACATCCTCATATTCATCGCCTATGTAAAGATCAATGGCGTTATCGCGGTCAGCACGCTTGATGGTATCAAGGAACTTAAGTCCGAGAACCTGAGGGCTCTGACGGAGGAACCAGTTGTCAGCCTTGCTGCCTGCAAGCCTGGTGCAATGGATCCTGGACTGCTGGCCTGCTCCGATACCGATAGCCTGTCCGTCCTTTACATAGCATACGGAATTGGACTGGGTATACTTAAGAACAATAAGAGAAACCTTCATATCCATAAGAGCATCATCGGGAATGTTCTTATTCTTTGTTACAACATTTCCGGGGAGAACCTCATCCACATTCAGTTCATTTCTTCCCTGCTCAAAGGTAATTCCGTATACCTGCTTTTTCTCAAGCT
>CAMNAQ010000121.1 GCA_946531495.1 uncultured Lachnospiraceae bacterium
TTCCGCCTGCTTTATTTCCGGGACTGGGATTCTCATAAACCACCTGTCCATGTGAAGTAAAATACCTCTTGAAATTGTCCACCATCGAAACCGCTTTGTTAAACGTATCTGTGTCCTTGCAGCGATTAAACAATATGGATTCGGCGCCGAACATCTCCGGGACCTCTGTAAGCACAGTAGAGCCGCCAAGTGCAATCAGTCTGTCGGAGAATCTTCCGACAGCAGGGTTTGCCGTAATACCGGAAAGTCCGTCCGACCCGCCGCATTTCAAGCCGACGATCAGCTCTGACGCATCTATCTCTTCACGCTCAAATCCATTCACATATCCGGCAAGCTTTTCAAGAAGCTCTCTGCCGTCTGCCAGCTCATCCTCCGAATTCTGGCATGTAAGAAATTTGACCCTGTCGCTGTTCCATTCACGCAGTTCTCCCTTAAACTGATCTTCTGTGAGATTCTCACATCCAAGTGATAAAACAAGTACACCACCTGCATTCGGATGCTGGACCAGCGCCGCCAGAACCTTTCTGGTATTGGCATGATCGTCACCCATCTGCGAACAGCCAAAGGGATGGGTAAAAGCATACAAGCCTTCGACATTGCCTTGTACCAGATCCTGATTGTCTTTTACAAGCTTTTCGGCTATGGAGTTAACACAACCGACTGTGGGAATTATCCATATCTCATTGCGGATACCGACCTTTCCCTTGGCTCTGCGATACCCCATAAAAGTACGTCCGGACAGCTCCGGAAGAGGATATGTTACCGGCTGGTATTCGTATTTACCGCCCTCTGAAAGCGCAGTCTGCACATTCTGGACATGAACATGCGAACCGGCGGGGATATCAGCGGTGGCAAGCCCGATCCGATTACCGTATTTGATGATGGGATCACCTTTTTTGATATCGATAAGCGCTATCTTATGACCGCGGCTGATATCATCAAGTGCGATTACGCTGATGCCTTCCGCGCTTACCTGCCCGCCCTTTTTTATATCCTCAAGAGCGACCGCTACATTATCGTTCGGATGTATTTTGATACATTTCATTTTTGAATCTCTTTCATTGCTTCGTACATACCCTTTTCTCTGATAAGCTTAAGGTCAGCTTTGACCGCTTCCGCAAATCCGGGCAGTTCTTTTAAAGACTTATCCCACATCTTCTCATTTTTGATGATCTCATCTGCGAGTTTTTCATCATCGGCATCTTTAAGCGCGAGGAAATCTTCGAGAACCCATGCATCATCTTTTATAAGAAATTCGCTATCTCCTCTTTTGGCTGCAAGCGCACCGTCCTTCATCTCCGTACCCATATGATAGAAGCATAAGAATGCCGCAAAAGAGAATGTCAGAACAGGCGGAAGCTCCTTTTTCTGCTCATAATATTCAAGCACTGTAGGCATAACTCTGGCCTTCCACTTGGAAGCTGAATTAAGGGATATCGACAGAAGCTCGTGGTCGATGAACGGATTGGAAAATCTGTCGGTAACCGCAGCGGCAAACTCCAGCTTGTCACTGTCTTCAAGGCCTGTAAGTACCGGAATGATCTCATCATACAACGCTTTGTTCATGAAGCCTCTTATCACATCATCCTTCATGCAGTCTCTGACGATATCCTGTCCCGAGAGGTATGCTGCCATGATCATTGATGTATGTGCGCCGTTAAGGATCCTTACCTTGCGTTTCTTATAAGGATCGACATTATCTACTACAAGTATGGGAAGACCGGCTTTGTCCACGGGTAATTCCTTTTTGATGCTCTGAGGGCCCTCTATGACCCATGTTCCGAATACTTCCGCGGTGTCGATGATATTATCCTGATATCCGAGTTCTTCGCATATGGAAGCGGCTTCCGCTCTGGGATAACCGGGGACGATACGGTCAACAAGCGTTGAGCAGAAGATGTTTTCCGATGAGACCCAATTCTTAAAATCCTCCGAAAGCCCCCAGAGCTCTATATACTTGTCAACGCACTTCCTAAGCTCGTCGCCGTTTCTGTCTATCAGCTCACAGGAAAGAATGATAAATCCGGGCAGTCCGTTGTTGTACCTGGCATACAAAAACTGAGTCAGTTTGCCGGGGAAGCTTGATGCGGGCTTATCGTCTGCTTTGCATTCGGGATCAAACGCTATACCCGCTTCCGTCGTATTGCTCACGATAAAACGAAGATCCGGATTAGCGGCACATGCAGTGTACGCGTCAAAATCATTGTACGGATTGATGCATCTTGATACGCAGGAGATAACCCTCTTACGGTTTACCTTCTCGCCGTTCTCCTGTCCTCTTAAGAAAAGCGTATACAGCCCCTCCTGATCGTTTATCATATCGGCAAGTCCGGTAGCGATCGGCTGGCAGAGCACGACCTTGGAATCAAAGCCTGCCTTCTCGTTCATCAGATCAATAAAATAATCCACAAATGCGCGTAAGAAGTTGCCTTCACCAAACTGCAGCACGCGCTCCGGTGCTTCCTTTAACAGATATCCGTCATATCCTTTATCTTCCAGGGTTTTATAACTTAATTTTTCCATTTGCTTATCCTCCGACGGGCAGATTATAACCCGAAATACCTTTTAGCGTTATAGTATGAGATACCCTCGACTATTCTCTTAAGCGCAGCGTCATCATTCGGATATTCGCCGTTTTCGACCCATTCTCCTATGACATTGCACATGATACGTCTGAAATAATCGTGTCTTGTATATGACAAAAACGACCTCGAATCCGTAAGCATACCTATAAAGTTCCCGAGAAGTCCGAGGTTTGCAAGTGACTTCATCTGGTTCTCCATACCGGACTTCGTATCATTAAACCACCATGCGGGACCATGCTGGATCTTACCGGGGACCTCGGATGACTGGAAACAACCCAGAATAGTTCCGATCTGCTCGTTATCCGCAGGATTAAGCGAAAAGATAATGGTCTTCGGAAGCTCGTTTGTCTTATCCAGTTCGGATAACAGCTCGGCAATGCTTCCGCCGCATGAATTGTTGGCGATCATATCAAATCCGGTATCGGGACCTTCAGCCTTAAACATTCTCTCGTTCATATTTCGAAGACATGAATAATGAAGCTCCATGGCAATACCGTACTTATGATATGCCTTACCTATAGCTATAAGAAGTGCCGTCTGGTATCCTTCTGCTTCCTCTGTGGTTACGGCTTCACCCTTCATTGCTTTGGCAAATGCAGCATCGCAGACTTCCATAGGAAGCTTCCTGAAGGGTATATAATCAAGTCCGTGATCGGAAGCAACACATCCGTGAGCAGCAAAAAAACCTATCCTGTTAACAAGCGCATCGATCACATCCTGCGTTGAATCAAGGCTGTCCCTGCCTACAGCGTGGGCAAGTGACTGTATGTATTCCTTAAAGCCGGCTTTGGTGATATTGATCGCTTTATCCGGTCTGAAGGAAGGTCTTACCGTAAAATCTATGGTGGGATCAGCTGCGATCTTCTCATGCCATTCAAGAGAATCAACCGGATCATCGGTTGTGCCCACATATGCTACATTGCTCTGCTTTATAAGCCCGCGCACAGTCATGTCGGAGCCGTTTTCAAGCAGGTCATTGCACTTATTCCAGATCTCTTCCGCATTAGCTTCCGTCAAGGGCTCTTTTATCCCGAAATACTTCTTAAGCTCAAGGTTACACCAATGATACATGGGATTGCCTATTGCAAGTGAAAGCGCGTCGACAAATCCCTTAAAGCGTCCGAGTTCATCATCGCGTTCGGTAACCTTATCCTCAGGCATACCGTTGGAACGCATAAGCCTCCATTTATAGTGATCTCCGAAGAAGGTTCCGTCGGGCTGCTTTCCGCCGAACCATACATCCCCGAGACTGTCAAACCTTTTGTCTTCGTATATCTCTTTCGGAGAGATATGACAGTGGTAATCGATTATCGGAAGGCTCTCGGCATAGTCATGGAAAAGGTGCTTCGCGGTGTCATTGCCAAGTAAAAAATCGTCATCCATAAAATTCTTCATGATCATTCTCCCGTTATCTCTGAACCCTGCCTGATGCATCGCCGCCCGCCAGCTTCTTGACCTCATCTACGGTCACACGGTTAAAGTCACCCTCAACCGAATGCTTGAGAGCAGAAGCCGCTACCGCAAACTCGATCGCATCCTGTGTGGAATAATTATTTACAAGCGAATATATTAGTCCGCCTCCGAAGCTGTCTCCGCCTCCGACTCTGTCAACTATGTGAAGGTGATACTGCTTGGAGAAACAATAATCGGTTCCGTCATAAAGCATTCCCTGCCAGTCATTGTCATTAGCCGAGATGGAAGTACGTAGGGTTATAGCCACCTTTTCAAATCCGAATCTGTCCGCAAGCTGCTTTGCCACCGACTTATATCCGTCTGTATTTAACTTGCCGCCGGTGATATCGGTACCCTCGGCCTCGATGCCGAATACATCCTTGGCATCCTCTTCATTCGAGATACATACATCAACATATTCACAAAGCTTTGTCATAGCTTCTCTTGCCTGATCTCTGGTCCAAAGCTTGCCTCTGTAGTTTAAGTCACAGCTTATCTTGACGCCCTTGCTCTTGGCTGCTTTGCAGGCTTCCAGGCAGATCTCAACGAGATTTTCTCCCAGAGCGGGCGTGATGCCCGTAAAGTGGAACCACTCAGCTCCGTCAAAGATCTTATCCCAGTCAAAGTCAGATGCGGATGCCTCCTGAATAGCGGAATGAGCACGATCATAGATGCATACGCTGCCTCTCTGTGAAGCGCCCTTTTCAAGGAAATAAATGCCTATACGATCTCCGCCTCTTGCAATGAAGCTTGTATCAACACCGAAATATCGTAAGCTGTTTACGGCCGCCTGTCCTATCGCATGCTTGGGGAGTTTGGTAACAAATGCGGTATCGAGTCCGTAATTGGCAAGCGAAACACTTACATTTGCCTCTCCGCCGCCGAATGTAGCCTGTAACTGGTCATCCTGAAAAAATCTGTAATAGCCGTTAGGCGCAAGCCTTAACATTATCTCTCCGAAAGTAACTATTCTGCCCATATATACCTCCTTAATATGTTGGAATGATTGGTTTTGGATCTATTTTCTTATCAGATGGATCGCAAATCCGCCGAATTCTCCGTTCAAATAGATGAATTTTGTACCCTTTTCATCGGTCGTTCTGGTGCTCTCATCAAATGTCGCTCCGGCCCGCCCGATATGGAAGATCGCACGATCCACGTCATTAACCGCAAGTGCGATGTGTCCGTGGGTTCCCTTTCCGCCGGGCTTCATCACTTCAAAGGGCTTGCCCGCAAATATTGAACTGTTACCGGGCTTATATTCAAGATCGAAAAGTGTGCAAAGACATTTTGCTATGCTTGTCGTGTCCTCCTCTGAACCGGTATTGATACCGATATGGCGTAGCTCAAGTCCCAGCATATTCTTAACCGCTGCCTTGCATATCGCGGTTATCTCATCCCACTTCTCACCTTCTATAAGCTCCTTCTTCACCATCCATGTACCGCCGCAGGCAAGTATCTGATGGAAGCTCATATAGTTGGCAAGATTATCCGTGTTAACTCCGCCTGTAGGCATCCATTTAAGGTTCCTGTAAGGACCTGCCAGCGCTTTGAGTTTTGCTATTCCTCCGTTTTGTTCAGCTGGGAAAAACTTGACCGCTTCAAGGCCGAGTGCCATTGCCTGCTCCATTTCGCCTGCCGTAGCAGTACCGGGAAGCATACACACTCCCTTGTCAAGCACATATTTGGTTATCTCGGGATTAAAACCGGGGCTTACTATGAAACTGACTCCGGCGGCTATGGCGCGGTCTGCCTGATCCTTGGTCAGCACGGTTCCGGCACCGACGATCATATCGGGTACTTCTTTAACTATAGCTTTGATCGCATCCTCGGCAGCCGCTGTACGAAAGGTTACTTCGGCAGCGGGAAGTCCCCCCGCAACGAGTGCTTTGGCGAGCGGAACAGCTTTGGAAGCATCATCTATCGCGATAACGGGCACTATTCCTATGTCATGGATCTTTTGTAGAAGTTCGTTCATTTTTACCTCCTCGTAAAGAAACAGTGTATGCATGAAAACGCAGTCTGATACCTAAAAATAATGTACCCCTTTTGCAGTAAAATAACTACAAAAGGGGCATCGAATTGCAAATAATACAACAAGTAGAACAAGATTTGCAAGATGTTACATGAAGTCCTTCATTGCCACATCATCCATGTCATCAAAATCCTGATTTTCACCGACCATTCCCCAGATAAAGGTATATGCCTGTGTTCCGGCTCCCGAGTGGATCGACCAGCTGGGACTGATGACAGCCTGTTCGTTTCTCATGATGATATGTCTCGTCTCCTGAGGCTCTCCCATAAAATGACACACAAACGCATCCTCGGGAATATCGAAATAAAGATATACCTCCATTCTCCGGTCATGTGTATGACAGGGCATCGTGTTCCATACGCTTCCGGGCTTAAGCTCGGTCATACCCATTTCAAGCTGGCAGGTTTCAACCTGTCCG
>CAMNAQ010000122.1 GCA_946531495.1 uncultured Lachnospiraceae bacterium
AGCCAGTCGTACATTTCCTGATACTTATTTGCCGAAACCTCCCATGAGAAATTTGCTGCCATAGCACGGTCGACCATCTTGTTCCATTCGCGGCGGCGGTCATAGTAGATCTTTTCCGCATAGCGTATGGTATGGAGCATCTCGTGTGCATTGTAGTTGACAAACGAAAAGCCTGTTCCCTTGCCCTCGTATTCATTGTAGGGCTCTACGGTATCCTTGAGGCCGCCTGTCTCTCTTACGATGGGAATGGTTCCGTAGCGGAGTGCGATGAGCTGTGAAAGTCCGCAGGGCTCAAACAGTGAAGGCATCAGGAATGCATCACTTGATGCATATATCCTGTCGGAAAGTTCATCAGAGTAATAGATATTGGCAGAGACCTTGTCGGCATACTTCCAGTCGAAATGTCTGAACATATTCTCATACTGCTCCTGACCGGTTCCAAGAACTACGATCTGGACATCATCCCTGCAGAGTTCATCCATTACATAAGCGATAAGATCGAAGCCCTTCTGATCTGTAAGTCTCGATACGATACCGATCATCATCTTCTTCTCATCAACCGTAAGTCCGAGCTGCTCCTGAAGAGCCTTTTTATTCTTAGACTTTTCCTTACGGAAATTGGAAGCATTATATTTTTTCACAAGATAATCATCTGTCTCGGGATTGAACTTGTCATAGTCGATTCCGTTAACGATACCACGGAGTGAATTACTGCGCGCTCTTAAAAGTCCGTCAAGGCCTTCTCCGTAGAACTGGGTCTTGATCTCCTCTGCATAGGTATCACTTACGGTAGTGACCGCATCCGCAAAAACAATTCCGCCCTTGAGCAGATTCGCATCCTTATAGGATTCGAGCTTGTCAGGTGTGAAGTAATAATCCGGAAGGCCTGTAATATTTTTAACCGTCTTAACATCCCACTTGCCCTGGAACTTAAGATTGTGGATGGTGATAACGGTCTTGATGCCGCGATAGAATTCACCGCCCGCAAATCTTTCCTTGAGATAAACAGGGATAAGTCCGGTCTGCCAGTCATGGCAATGGATCAGATCCGGTCTGAAATCAAGCATGGGCAATGCGGAAAGAACCGCCTTGCAGAAATAGGTATATCTTTCTATCTCATATCTGGGATCGTCGTTATATACCTTTGGCCCGCTGAAATAGTATTCATTGTCGATAAAATAATAGGTTATCCCATCAACCTCAGCCCTGAACAGACCGACGTATATATTCTGCCAGTTGTAATCCATATAGAAGGAATTGATATATTCAAGCTTATCCTTCATTTCCTGTTTCATGCAGGCATACTTTGGCAAAAATACCCTTACGTCAAAATATCTCTTATCGAGATACTTCGGCAGCGAACCGACTACATCAGCCAATCCGCCTGTTTTAATGAACGGCACCCCCTCAGATGCAACGAACAATACTTTTTTCATAAAGTCTCGCCTCCGTATCAACCGATCAAAAAGCCAAATCAATCATCTGCTTGCTATTGCCTGTCTGAGATCTTCCTTCATATCGAGGACCGCAAGCCTTGAAGCCTCTGCGTATCCTTCTTCTCCAACGTGGGCATACTGTTCCTGCTTGTACGCTGCTATGATGCCTCTTGAAGAATTAACTATGGCACCGAGTCCGTCATCATTGAAGAAATATGCCAGATCTGCGCCTTTTCCACCCTGTGCTCCGTAACCGGGAACAAGGATGTAAGCCTTCGGCATCAGCTTTCTGAGGATCTTACCCTGCTCGGGATATGTAGCGCCTACAACGGCGCCTACCTCCGAATATCCGGTCTCGGGGTCGATCGTGGTGCTTCCCCACTCAACCACCTTCTCTGCCACATGCTCATAAAGAGCTCTTCCGTCTATCTCCCTGTCCTGGAACTCTCCGCTTGAAGGATTGGAGGTTTTGACAAGGACGAATATTCCCTTCTTTTCCTCTTCACACACCTTTACAAACGGCAGTACTCCGTCAGATCCAAGATAAGGATTCACCGTAACTATATCCTCGTCAAATGCTGATACCACATTTGACCCTATGACTGTTTTTCCGATATGGCCTACAGCATACATTTCGGATGTGGAACCGATGTCGCCTCTCTTGATGTCGCCTATGACCACAAGTCCCTTTTCATGTGCATAATCGCATGTCCACTTAAAGACCTCAAGTCCTGGAATTCCAAGCTGTTCATACATTGCTATCTGAGGCTTGACTGCGGGAACAAGGTCCGCAACGGCATCGATGATTCCCTTATTATATTCCTTGAAAGCAAGAGCCGCACCCTCAAGTGTCTCACCCAGCTCGGCAAATGCCTTCTGCTTGATGAATTCGGGAACGAACTTAAGATTGGGATCAAGTCCCACAACAATGGGGGACTGTTTTTCTTTGATCTGTGCTATAAGTTTTTCAATCATATTTTTACTCCGTAGTCGTTATCCTGGTCTTCAGGAATTCGAGTTCTCTTGCAGCGTCTGCGTCGTCAGGATATTTTGCGGCGTAAGCGCTGAGAAGCTCGTAAGCTTTATTAAAATCGGATACATATTCATAAGCCACGGCAAAGTTATAATCAAGACTCTTGGCAAATGTTCCGTCATCTGCCTCAATGCCTGCCTTAAAGGCTTCAAGAGCAGCTTCGTACTCTCCGAGCTTCAGTCTGCAAAGTCCCAGCTGATCGTACAGTTCTGCGCTTGCTCCGTTGGTTCCGATGTAGCTTTCGTAAACATTGGCTGCGTAATTGTATTCTCCCATCGCCTCATATGTACGTCCGAGGAAAAGAGAACTGGTAACGCTTCCGTCCGCATTTCTCGCACTCTCGAGAAGTGCTGCGGCCTGGGTATAATCACCCATGTAATAATACATGCGCCCTTTTTCGGAATCGGTCATCCTGCCGGTATCTCCGGAAAGAGCACCTTTGATATATTCAAGTCCCGCGTCACGGTATCCGATCGCGGTGAGCATTTCATAGATTCCGATAACAGTATCGTAATCATTGGGTCTTCTGGAGATCACAACATTAAAGTCGGAAACCGCACCTTCAAAGTTGCTCTGCTTAAGTCTGACGGAAGCTCTCAGAAGATAACTCTCCGTATCGTCGCAATATGCGATGATCGAATTGTAACGTTCCTCGGCAGCGGCATATTCACCCAGATAGTTATATGCTGCGGCAAGGTAATAATTGGTATCAACATCCATCTTATCAGGATATCCGGTACCGGAATTAAGGCTTTGCTGGAGATATCCCGCAGCTGACGCATAATCCGCCTGTCCGATGCATGCAATACCTCTTGCCCTTGCGATCTCTCTTGCGTCCTCACCTGCAGACTCAGCACTGGCAAGTGCACTCATGGCTCCTGCATAGTCAAGATTGGTGAGACAGTCATATGCGGTCTTAAGATTTTCACTTTCCTTACCGCAGCCTGTCATCATCATACATACGCACAAAGCAAGCGCTGTCTTTATGACAGTGCCTGCTTTGCGATTTTCGGATATGATATTTTTACTCTTCAATGAGTTTTTCAACGCTTACCTTCAGTCAGTCTTTAAGCTCAGAAGTACAATGAGGGCATCTGGTAGCATCCTTGCTGATCTCGCTCTTGCAGAAAGGGCAGATCTTGGTAGTAACAGGTGCTTCCTCTTCCTTCTTCTTAACCTTATCGGCAGCCTTGTTCATAGCCTTTACAATGAGGAAGACTACGATAGCCATAAGAAGGAAATTGATGACTGCGGTGATAAATACACCATAGTTAAGTGTTGAAGCTCCGGCCTCCTGTGCAGCTGCGAGAGTTGCATATGAGGTTCCGTCGAGTGAAACGAACCAGTTGGTAAAGTCTATGCCGCCGGTGATAAGTGTGATGACGGGCATTATAATGTCATTTACAAGGCTTGATATGATAGCCTGGAATGCACCGCCGATGATAACACCGACTGCCATATCGAGCACGTTGCCGCGCATAATGAATTTCTTGAATTCACCTACAAAACCCTTCGTCTTTTCAGCTGCCGCAGCAGCTCCCTTTTTTTCATTTTCTGCCATTTTTATGCTCCTTTCGGGTTACCCTATGACCCATAATATTTTACCAATTTTCAGCGTTTGTATCAAGGCAGAAAATATCATAAAGCGTAAAAACAGAGCGGATTTACGGCTTACTCAAAATCGTACTTAAGTCCAAGCTGCTTTCTGCATTCGTCGAGAAGTCCGGCTACGCAAAGAGTATCCTGATGGTTTACATAATTGCTTTCTTTTAATCCACTGCGCATCTCGGAAGATACGATATCAAACTCATTCAGATAGCTTCCGTCGCCGGTAAAGCTGACTTTTTTTCCGTCAGATCCAATAAATTCCGCATGTCCGGCATAATGAAGCTCCGGAACGTGTATAGAAGCCCTGCTTCCCCTTAGCTCAAGAGCCGGCGTAAAGCCCTCGTCATCTATTGATGAAAGTGCCTTAAAGCTCCTGCCGTCCGGATACTTAAAGAGTATTTCCTCGGACCAGTCTATACCGTCATGGACATCTCCCCTGCACTCTATCGACTCCGGAGCTCCAAAGAGCTTATAGAGGTAATAGATCGCATACACACCCATATCGAGCACAGCTCCGCCGCCTGTTGCCGGATCGGATACTCTGGCGGCATATTTGCATGCATTGGTCCTGCAATCTACCGTGCACTCTTCCACCGTTCCGAATTCTCCGTTATCGAGCCACTTTTTGATCTGGTTTCCGACAGGGGAAAACCACGTCCACATGGCCTCAGCAATATATACATTCTTTTCATGCGCAAGTTCTATAACTTCTTTAGCCTGCGGGAGATTTATCGTAAAGGGCTTTTCGCAAAGCACCGGCTTTCCGAGGTTTATCGCAAGCTTTGCATATTCATAATGACTTCTGTGCGGGGTGACTATATATACGCCGTCCACATCATCCGCAGATATCGCCTCCTCCGCACTTTCATAGGCCTCACCGCCAAATTCTTCGCAAAACGTGCGGGCTGCATCTATCCTTCTTCCGTAGACGCTTGTGATCTGATGTCTGCCCGATCCGTTAAGCTGCTTTGCAACGATCCTTGCAAGGGTTCCGCAGCCGATAAAACACCATCTGAATATTTCGCTCATCATAGCTCCTTTCACCACATACTGCTTTATTGTAAATAATTATATTCCCGCCTCTCTTTGGCTTTCTACCGATTATTTGTCGCAAAACAGCGAGATTTTGACCTCATCTCCGGACAGATCGAGTGTTACCGCTCCGGTTTCATATGTGGTCAGATACGCGCATCCGATGTCCTCTAATCGTGACAGGGTTTCCCGAGAAGGATGACCGTATCTGTTCCCCTCCCCCGCGCTGTTTATCGCAAGCCTTGGACTTGTCGTATCAAGGAACCCTTCCGAAGAGCTACCGGCAGATCCATGGTGAGCGGTTATGTACACGTCTATATTGTACGCATCTACATTGAAATCTCCGCCCCCTCCGTTCGCCTGAATGCTTGTCTCATTCTCCAGATTGCTTGTTCCGTTCGCAAGCTTCCGGAGCTCTTCCATTAATGCCTCCTCACCGCTGCCCTGGACATCTCCCGGAATAAGAACGGTCAAGGGCCTTTCCTTCTTTTCACAAAACACTGCAAGGATGCACATGGAACCTGCATTGGGATCTTCAGGCTTATAGTCATACGAAGGGTGGAGGCAGGAAAAACACGTACTCCCGCTTTCCCACTCATCCCCTCCTTTTATGCACCTTACAGGTATTAACGCCTCGTCACACAGATAAAGAAGTCTTTCCGTATTTTCGCTTTCATCATTTTTCATCTGGTTCGTTATAAATACTTCGTCCACGGAAAATCCCCAGGCTGTCATATTTTCGAGCAGTTCCAGGCATGCATTTACATGATCCGAATCCGAGTGCGATATAAAGATCCCGTCTATATGCGACAGGCCACTGTATTTAAGATAGGGCTTCAGGATATATTCACCTGTATTTTTCAGGGAGGATGACCCTGCATCAAAAATGTAAACCTCTCCCGCATCGGTTATCATCACGTTGCAGTTGCCCTGTCCTATATAAAGCTGGGTGCAGGTATTTTTTTTCGGCAGGGGAAAGCGGATCAAAAACAGCATGAGAGCGGTCATCATAAAGAGAAAACAGATTGCCGGGCGTATAGGAGCGCTGTCTGCGGCAAGTATCAGTTTTTCTGCTTTCTCAGGTATTTTTTTCCATTTTCCGTCAAGATAGATCCCTGCCTTCCGTATCCTCCCCTTTCTCGAATCTGCGAGCAGCTTGCCCGCAATGATAATGATAAATGCGATCAGGTAATAGGCTGCTATGCATGCACTTCCCGGGCGTCCCGGATTCCATTCGAAAAACGGCATGCTTTCCGCAAGGCGGCAGAGCAGCTCAAAAAGATCCAGCAGGATGCAGCTTACGGTTCCTATGATCCCAAATCCCGGGATCAGCATCAGCATCCCGGAAAAAACAAGCAGAGACA
>CAMNAQ010000123.1 GCA_946531495.1 uncultured Lachnospiraceae bacterium
ACGAAGATAAACAGTATTCTTCGCATCCTCGGTAACGCCCTGGAAGGTCTTGAACATAAGGTTGAACTGTCTGATATCGGTAAAATTATGCTTTCCGCAGGTAGGGCAGGGAATACTCTTTTCCTTGATAAAGTCCATCATCTCCTGCTGTGAAAAAGCATCAATGGGCTTTTCAAGCTCGATGCCGTTCTCAGCACAGAAATCCTCGATAACCTTATCTGCACGGAATCTCTCATGGCATTCCTTACAATCCATAAGAGGATCCGAGAAGCCGGCAAGATGTCCCGATGCCACCCAGGTCTGGGGATTCATAAGGATCGCACAGTCAACACCCACATTGTGAGGGCTCTCCTGAACGAACTTCTGCCACCATGCTCTCTTTACATTATTCTTAAGCTCGACACCGAGATTTCCGTAATCCCAAGTATTAGCAAGTCCGCCGTAGATATCGGATCCCGGATATATAAATCCTCTTCCTTTCGCAAGAGTAACGATCTTTTCCATTGTTTTTTCCATAGCATTTCCTTTCATGCGGCATCTGCTGGAACCATACGGCATCTGCCATATATCTTATGTTTCTACATACAGATTAAAATTTTATCACAGCGCCCACGCCACTTCAAGGGATTAAATACAGAACAGATGCATAATGCAAGACCGGATCGGATACAGATATCTCAAGAAGGCAGAATGAATTATAAAATATGTGCCCTCTTTACCGGGCAAACCGGAAAGGCGGGCACATATCATATGTCAGCATGGAATGACAGTCTCTAAAGCTTTTACCACACTTCTCCCTGTTCTCCTTCTGTAAAATCTTCAGGATCCTGGCCTATGCCGTAATAGTTTTCATAAAACTCCTGAGACTCGGTTCTTTCTCCCTGATTATCGTCCATAAGACCCTGGATATAATCAATGATCTCCTCTTCATTTGGAGGCTCATCTTCCGGTTCCCCTTCCTGTTCGCCTTCATCATCACTCTCTTCGTCTTCAGGCTCTTCACCGGGCTGTTCCTCATCCTCGTCTTCAGTGCCTTCATCCGAATCGAGGCTGCTGCTTTCAAGGAGTTCATCTATCTCTTCTTTTAGCCTCTGCGCATCCTTATCATGACCCTTCTCATCTTCTTTTCCGGCGCATCCGTCCTCGGTAAGGACATCTCTTGCATCAAGGAGAGTCTTTTCAACCTTGCGGGAAAGAGCATTTATTTCCTGCGGAGAACTGCATTCTAAGAAGGCTTCCCATTCTTCATCGCTCAGCTGTGCCATCATTGCCAGAGCAAGATTAACCCTCACGGGACATTCCTTTTCATACGGTATTCCGCACTTCAGGGCCCTCAGGTATGCATCCTCGGCTTTTTCATAGTTTCCCTTTTCGTAATAAGCATTCCCAAGGTTATACCAGATAACATATTCATTCGGAATACTGAAAACAGTAAGGATTTTTTCTATCTCCGGATGATATTTTCCCTTCTTAGCTTCGGACACATAATAGGAATTTATGCTCCATACGGATATGAAAAAAAGAGCACACAGAAAGGTAAGCACTCCCGCAAGGAGAATGGCAAACCATGTTACCCCCGAGATATAATGCTTTGTCTTTTTATTTTTGATTTTTTCCGATCTTCTTTTTGCCATGTATTTTTCGTACTTTCACATTATCCCTTATGGATATGAACAGTTCAAGAAGCAGGAGTCCTGTCAGATAGGGAACGTATCTGTAATATGTATCACCGTAAAAAGTGTACTCACTGTTTTTCTCCGTGACAGAGCCGCTGCCGTTCATGATATCTTCAAGGATCGGGTCCAGAAGATCTATATCGCTGCAGTTTATGTAATCAACTCCGAGACCATCTGCGATATCGTTCAGATTATCCTCATCTATACAGGATAATCCTGCTTTGAATGAATCGGAATAATATACACTGAGCCCGTAAGCATCCTTCATTTCTCCGCCTTCTTCCGTACCATATCCTATAACTGCGCCTCCGTCGACAAGATACTCAAGAGGTTCATAGCTGTACGGCGAAGGATCCGGATCCGTATCCTCTCCGTCCGATAAAAAAAAGATAACGGTCTGTCTGTTTTCCTTCCTGTCCGACGAAACAAGCATATTCTCGATATCATAATACGGAACATCCATGCGGCTGCCGGTCACAAAGGATCTTTCAGGAGTCTTAATACAGTCCATATATCTTATTATCGCACCGGTATCCTGGGTAAACGGGGACTGTACGGTGGATTTATTCTGGAAAGTTATAAGTCCGAAATTAGCACCCGGCAATTCCTCCATGATACCGATCAAATCGGACTTGGCAGCCTCCATCCTCGTATATGACGGACTGTCATTTGCCCACATACTGAGAGTGGTATCAAGCACAAACAGTACATCGAGATTGCTTAGCCTGATATCTGTGGCATGCTCTTCCTTCATAGGTCTTAATGCAATGATGAAAGCAAGCACAGCTATTGCTAACCTTCGTATCAGAGCAAAGGTACTTTTTATTCTGCTTTCTCTGCTCCATATCCACGAGATCAGCATTATCAGGACAGCCGCCGAAAAGATCGCGATAAGGGCAGTTACCGGAAGAACCGGATTCAGATCTCTCATCCTATTTTCCCTTCAAAAACAACAGACAAAGCTGCGCACCGGCAAAGCTTATCAAAAGAGCGAGTATGCCGGGCAGAGGCGTGTCTGTCTGCTGTTCGATTATGATATCATCCACGGACATGGCCTCATGGGATCTTATCTCTTCAACGATCTCGGAAACCGTATCCTGAGTGCTTTGAACATAGAGCTCTCCACCGGTATTATTAGATGCCGCCCTTAAGTTTTCCCTGAACACATCATAGTCTGCAGGCGTATATTCGTAATAATATGCATCCTCCGACGGAAATATAGCAAACATCGTAACATCATTCTTCCTGCACAGAGCGCTTGCTCCGCTAAGATCCGGGATCTCCTCAACCCTTGATGCATCAGCATTATCGGTTGCAAAGATAATGATCCTTGTCCTTGATTCATCACCAAGGGACGGAAAACTGTACAGCGCCGATGCCAGTCCCTCTCCGATAAGCGAACTGCCTCTCTCAGTATTGTTCACGAGAGTTCCCGCTTCAATATAGGCCAGTCTCCGGTCAAGATCGTAATATTCATCCCATTCCTCATCGGTTTCAAAGCTTATAAACGGTCCTTCGCCTGTCATCTCCCTGTATTCCTTCTGCAGGACAAAGTATTCCTTCAGCTCCTCAAGCCTTGTAACCACATAGGAATAATCATCGGTAAGGGGAACAAAAACAACCGAGGAGGTATTAAAGATCGTGATGCCGAACCTGTCACCCTTAAGTTCGGTAACTACCTGTTCAAGATAGTCTGCAAGCTCGTAATTAAGTGCATACAGGGAATAGGACACATCAAGGCAAAGCATGATATCCCTTTTCTGTACACCGATCTTCAGCTTTTTGACCTCATAGGGTCTTGCCATAAGGAATAGCGAAGAAACAACCGCTGCGATGATGAACAGTTCATAAAAAAACGAAAGAACCCTGCTCCTTCTGTATATCCTCCTGTATATGGGAAGGGAGCTTATCAGGGAAAACGCTCCTGTTCTGATACCCCCCGTATAATCCCTCCTTCTGGGCGCAGGAATGACATGCAAAAGAAGCACCGCAAATACAAGCAGCGGAATTCCAATCTTTATGACATTAGGATACATTAATTCCAAGTTTCCACCACGTTTTTAGCCTGTTTGGCATCATTAATGAAATCAGCCCTGGTCTTCATTGCAAACTCAGGGGCATACCATTTTTCGATAAGTTTCGCAAGCTTCTTAAGATCCGAGGATTTTAGCTCCGAAAGGGTAAGAGAAGTAACGTCCCTGCCGGAGACATCCGTGACAAATATCCTCATGATCATGCTCAGTCTTTGATAACTCTCTCTGATATCGATCCTTGAATGCGAAAGATCCTGTATTATATTATCAATCGAATGCAGGGCTTTTTCCCTGGCAAATGCCACTCCGATCTTCTTTGGAGGTCTCGCAGCCTTTTTGATTCTCTTTCTGTGCCTTATCCTGTATTTAAAAAGCATGAAAAAAAAGATCAAAGAGACCGCAAGAATTGCCGCACCGACCAAAAGCCATACAGGCTCCATCATCAGCTCAGGCCTTCTACTAACCGTAAATTCCACGATGTCCCCTCTCAAACATATTTATTATCCCGTCTACGACACCTGATGCCGAAGATGTTCTTTCAAAAACCACGCGATTTCTCAGTGCATCAAGCTTAAAAGAGTTAAGTATATTATCCCGCTCGGCTTTTTCTGCCTTTCTCAGCTTTCTGCTTCCAGACATAAATCCGTCTATGTAATTTTCCCCTATGCGGTCATATACTCTCCTGCCCGTAGCATATGCATCATCCAGGCAGATAAAATAAACATCATTTTTATCGGACATTCTGAGAAGGGTCTCACTTTTCACGGTTTTGAGACCTGCCATATCGGTTATCACAAAAATGATCATACGTCGCATGGGAAAAGTTCTGAGCGCATCCATAATGAGACTGTTCATATCGGATGAAGGATCTTCAAAGATGGCCTCTCCGTATGTGTGAAGCAGCTTTTCAACACTTATCCCGCCGGATCTGAAGGGGGTATATATTTCTCCCTTTACACCGGAACATACGAATCCGATGTCCGCACCCTGTCTTCCGAGAAGATAATCGATCACTCCGGCCTCCATAAGTGCGATGTCTGCCTTATATTCTCCGGAAGATGTATCGGCATCCATCTTAGTGCCGGTATCACCGATGATCAGAACACTGTGCTTTTTTTCCGCGATATATCTTCTGACCAGCAGCGTACCTGTTTTGGAAGACCCCTTCCAGTCTATGGAGGTTATATCATCACCGGGCGAATATTCCTTAAGATCATGAAAATCAAGGCTTTTACCCAGGTATACGGAATTGTATCCGCCATCAAGGATATTGGTGGTCTTTCGGTTTGTATAAAGCACCGCGTCCTTGCAGATACCGATCAGATAATCGTAATCTATTTCCATATCATGGCACCTTTACAGTGTTTATAATGGCATCAACGATCATCTCCACGCTCACCTTATCGGCTATGGCAGAATAATTCAGAGCAATACGGTGGCGAAGGACGGATCGTGCCATTTGCTTGACATCATCGGGAACAACATAGGTTCTTCCGTTAAGCAGAGCCGTTGCCTTGGCGGTTCTTAAAAATGCAATAGAAGCTCTGGGGCTGGCACCCATCTTTACATATGCCGCTGTCTTTTCTCCGAGGAGTCTTGCCGGTCCTCTTGTCGCGGTCACTATTGCTGAGATGTACCACTTAATGCTCTCATCAACATAAACCTTCTCGGTGATATCCTGCAGCCTGTCTATATCCTTGATGGTCATTACAGCAGGCCTTTTTTCAAAAGCATGATTCTCGATCCTGTTCAGGATCTCAACCTCCTCTGCGGCGATGGGATAAGTAATGATCTCTTTTATCATGAATCTGTCTGTCTGAGCCTCGGAAAGGGGATATGTTCCCTCCTGTTCGATAGGGTTCTGGGTAGCTATGACTATGAACACATCCTCAGGCATGTTATAGGACTTGGTACCGATTGTAACCTGATGCTCCTGCATTGCTTCAAGCATTGCCGACTGGGTCTTGGCCGAGGATCTGTTGACCTCGTCAAGGAGTACAAAGTTCGCAAAAACAGGACCAAGAACCGTTTCGAACTTGGAAGTTTCCCTGTTATAGATCTGGGTTCCGATAATGTCGCCGGGCAACAGGTCGGGAGTACACTGGATCCTGGAAAAAACTCCCTCCACGGCATCTGCGATTGCTTTGGCAGCTGTGGTCTTGGCAAGACCCGGAACGGACTCGATCAGCACATGCCCGTCTGCCAGAACAGCAGTAAGAAGTGATGTTTCGAGGTTCTTTTGGCCCACCACCACATTTTCGAAATAATTCGTCAGCCTTCCGATCATTTCACGGCTGTATTCAAATTCTTCCTGTGTTACCTTTGACTGGTTTGTATCGTACGCCATTCTTTTTTCCTTTCACGTTTCATATTTTTTATTGAAACAAAAATTCTGCTGTTTCATGATGCTTAAGCAAAACACCGGAACCGTCCCCCTGTTTCATTACAAGGAATTCAGCACTTCCAGAGATTTGAAATGCCTGTCCATAAATCTTTTCTCATAGTCCACGGTAAGCCTGAACAGCTCTTCCTCTGCAGGCTCTGTCAGTTTGAAGGTATAAAGATGCTTCAGATCCGCATTCTGTATTCGTGAGACAGCAGCAATGACAGCCTCATTAAATATGCGTCCCTGTGGAAGTCCCGGAAATTCACCGTTAAGTACGATCGAACGAAGAACATATATGCATCTTACCAGCCTGTATGAAAAATTAGGATTATTAAGAGCAAGCAGCGATGCGTACAAAAGTCCCAGCATAGGC
>CAMNAQ010000124.1 GCA_946531495.1 uncultured Lachnospiraceae bacterium
GGATAGCAATATCCTCAAGCATAGCCTTTCTTCTGTCGCCATATCCGGGAGCCTTGACTGCTACTACATTGAAGGTTCCACGGAGCTTGTTAACGATAAGGGTGGTAAGAGCTTCGCCTTCAACATCCTCAGCGATGATGAGAAGCTTCTTGCCTGACTGTACGATCTGTTCAAGAAGAGGAAGGATCTCCTGAATGTTGCTGATCTTCTTATCGGTGATAAGGATGAGAGGATTGTCGAGAACAGCTTCCATCTTATCCATATCGGTAGCCATATATGCACTGATATATCCGCGGTCAAACTGCATACCGTCAACGGTATCAAGCTCAGTTGCCATGGTCTTGGACTCCTCAATGGTGATTACACCGTCGCCGGAAACCTTCTCCATTGCATCTGCAACCATCTGACCGACTTCATCGTCTCCTGCGGAAATAGCTGCAACTCTTGCGATATGCTCTTTTCCGTTTACCTTCTGGCTCATTTCCTTGATCGCTGCAACAGCAACCTCGGTAGCCTTCTTCATACCTTTTCTGAGGATGATGGGATTAGCTCCTGCAGCAAGGTTCTTCATTCCTTCATTGACCATTGCCTGTGCAAGTACGGTAGCGGTTGTGGTTCCGTCTCCTGCTACGTCATTGGTCTTGGTAGCTACTTCCTTAAGGAGCTGAGCACCCATATTCTCAAAACCGTCTTCAAGCTCGATCTCCTTGGCGATGGTAACACCGTCGTTGGTGATGAGGGGAGCGCCGTAGCTCTTATCAAGTACAACATTTCTTCCCTTGGGTCCGAGAGTTACACGGACTGTGTTTGCAAGGCTGTTAACACCGTTCTCAAGTGCCTGGCGAGCCTCAGCGCCATATTTGATCTCTTTAGCCATTTTAAATGCGCCTCCCGTTATTTAACAATTGCAAGAATATCGCTCTGCTTAACTACGATGAATTCCTCATCATTATCAAGCTTAACTTCTGTTCCGGCATATTTCTGATAGATAACCCTGTCACCCTTTTTAACTTCCATCTTAACTTCCTTGCCGTCGCTGGTGATTCCGGGGCCTACTGCCACAACATCAGCCTGTGAAGGCTTCTCCTTGCCTGCGGCTCCTGCCAGGATGATACCAGACTTGGTAGTCTCTTCGGCTGCTACAGCCTTAAGGACAACTCTGTCACCTAAAGGTACTAACTTCATATCATTGCCTCCTTCTTAACGCGTATAATGCGCTTCTCTTCATTTTGTTAGCACTCATTTTGCTTGAGTGCTAATCGACATTACATATATTAGTATCAACAATATAAAAATGCAAGAAGAAAACACAATTTTTATATTTTTTTTATAAGAAAAATCACTCCCTGTCTTATCGGGCAGATCATTTCCGATTTGCTTAAGAACATAAAAAAACTCCGGTCCGTTAAATGGCCGGAGTTTCAGGTTCAGATCTTGATCTCGAGGTATCCTACAAGCTTGGTCATATCGTATTCTTCCATGATACCGAGATTGGGATCATAATACTTTCCGTCGAAATAGAGCAGATAATGACTGAATCTTCCCATCTTTTCCATGAGTATCGCACACTTGGGAAGAACGACCTTCTCTCCTTCTGCGGGATAAACAATGATATCGGTGTGATCTATTCCATAATAGTTGAGCGCAGAGATAAGTCTTCCCATTGTCCCCTGCCACTCGCGGCAGTCCATTACAGAGATCACATCGGCAATGGTAACCCCGGCGAGCATTGCGATACAAGTCTGTCCGCAAAGGCCGTCGCCCGGCTGAATTATCAGATCTATGGAATCTATCTTCCTTATGGGCTTATCAAAGCTGTAAGGCGAATTGCGGTCCATCCTTATAAGCGAATCCTTTATATGTAAGAGAAGCTTATGGGAAATGGAATTATCCACCTTTAATTCCTTGCCTGCAGGAATAATGACCTTGTAACGTCCCTTTTCAAGCGGGATGAGTGTGCAGTCGATTATCTGATTGTCCACAACGATATCGGCATTGATCTCCTCACGCTGCTTACAAACCTCCCAGATATTAAAGGGAATCTGTATCTGCTGCTCCCCGTTTTCATTTTCTATTTTTGATGTGAAAAAATATCTCATATCCCCGTTACCCCTTATGATTTCTTATCCGGTTTTACTTACATTTAACCGGTGATCTTTACATCCAAAAAAAGTATATATATCCTCAAAACAATTGTCAATGCAAGGATGTAAGTGCTTTCATAAAATTTTAGTAAAAAGCTTTTTCACCCATCTCGCAGGAGGCTTTTCCGCCGGACAGATCGATTATCCTTCCGTTAAGCATTTCGGCTTTTTCCTCAGGCCCAAGCACCTTCAGCATGACCTTATCCGTATATTCCGTACCGGTTATCGCAAAATCCTCTGCTTCCAAAAGCCTTCTTACGGATCCTTCATCCTGATAATCACATATTATGGATATATTGATCCCGGGTCTTATGGGTGTAAGGCGGCATGATTCCAGTGCCTTCGAAGCAGCTTCCGTATATGCCCTTACAAGTCCGCCCGTCCCAAGAAGAACTCCTCCGAAATACCTTGTGACCACACATAACGCATTTACAAGCATCGCTCCTTCGAGCACGGCAAGCATGGGCCTTCCCGCGGTTCCTGACGGCTCCCCGTCATCCGAGCACTTCTTTATTGTCACGTTTTCTTCCATCACAATATATGCCCAGCAGTTATGCCTTGCATCGTTGTATTTTTTCCGGATGGAGGCAATGATACTCTCCGCCTCTGCTGAAGTACTTACAGGTGCAAGATAACCTATGAATCTGGACTTGGTAATGACGATCTCAGAACCGCCGGATTCCTTTATTATGTTATGTGTTTCGTTTGTACCCAAGTTTATTCCTTTTCAAAAGCCGGGTAGAATGTTATAGTAAGTAATGCGAGGGTGATAACCCTGCTATCAATGCGAAAAAGGGAGGCGTTAGCAGGATGGACGTTTTCGAAAAATTCGGTGAATCCGTTTATATGGCAGGACTCCAGGTAAAGAATAAGGCCAAGGAGGTTGCTGATATAGCAAGTCTCAAGACCCAGGTATCTACCTGTGATGAGGTCATTCGGAAAAATTATATCGCAATAGGTAAAGCATATTACGAGAAATACAGGGATTCCGAAGATGCGGAATTTGCCAAGCACTGTACTGCGATAAGAAATGCCGAATCCGGCAAGGAAAGACTTCTCAAAGAGATCGAGGACAGAAAAAACGGCCTTGATCCGGAAGCCGAAACGGATGCCGATCCGGAAGACGAATAAGGATTCATCCGGATAAAGATTCATCAGGCGGATAATGATATTGCAAACGGCGGAAGAAATCTTCCGCCGTTTTATTGTTGAAATAATCCTGCTCAGGGCGCAGCCCTCAGTGGACGACAATCTGCATCATCCGTCCTGGGAAGCTACATCCGCGTTCATCGCAGCAGCCGCAGCGGCTTCATTGGCCTGTCTTACCGCTTCAAGTTCAGCCATCTGCGTTGCAATGATCGAGTCATATCCGGGAGTTGCAAGCATCTCGTCCGTATGCTGGCAATAATGATCCAGATCGGGTATGGTGATGAGCTGCGTTCCGTCACCGTTATCAATGATAACGGTATTGCCGCCCATAAGTGAAGGATCACCGGTAAAGAGGTCGGGATGGTATCCGTCAACCTTCGGAAGCAGCGTAACACCCTCATACGCAAACGGACAATTGGCACATGCGATCTTATTATCATATGCACAGATGCGTCCGGCATAGTGAAGGTCACATTCGTATTGAGGCTCAGTGCCCTCTGCAAACCATTCGGTGATAACGCAGCCGTCACAAAGGCCCGGCCTAGGAAGAAGTCCGGATTCTGCGCATACCGCAACCTGTACTATTCCTTCGGGCTTATAGAACTCCTTGTACTCAAGTCCGGAATGGACTCTGCTCATTATCGCATGCCACAGCATTTCCGAGGTATGCATCTCGTCCCAGGTCTGTTCGGTATTATCATCGTAGCCTGTCCACACACCTGCGGTATAATACGGCGTCATTCCAACAAACCAGTGATCCCATCCTGCGGATGTCGTTCCGGTCTTTCCGGCCATATCCATGTTGGGGAAGCGCACTCTCGTACCTGTACCATAGTTGACGCAGTCCCTCATGGCGCTGATGAGGAGCCATGCGGTAGTCTCCCTGAACACCTGTCTGGTACGAGGAGCGGTATTATCCAGGATCACATTTCCGTATGAATCGGTAACCTTTGTGTAAAGATGGGGCTTGATGTAGGTTCCGTTATTTGCAATACATGCATATGCACCGGTGACCTCTTCATTGGTAACACCGTAGGTAAGTCCGCCGAGTGCCAGCGACTGGGTAATATCGGAATAGATGACTCCGTTTATCTCCTTGCCTGCCGTAAGGGTTGTAAAGCCGAGATCCTGAAGATATGTAAATCCGGTCTCGGGTCCGATATAAGTCAGGTTCTTTACCGCGACGATGTTCATCGAATAAGCGATGCAGTATCTGAGGGACAGATTCTTGTAGCTGCATGATCTCGATGTATTCTGAACAGGTGCTCCGCTGTTATAGTTAAACGGTGCATCAAGATAAGTCGTGGCAAGAGTGACCATTCCGGTATCAAGTCCGGGACCCACCGAAGCCAGCACCTTGAATACAGATCCGGGTGAACGGCTCGATCCCGTTGCACGGTTGAGAGTTCTTCTTCCCTCTTTTTCTCCGCGGCCTCCGGCGATCGCGACAACCTCACCTGTCGCCTGGTTTTCTATGACCATCGACATCTGAGGCTCTACGGTGAAAGTGAATCTTTCGACAAAATTGTCTTCCGTCTCCACAAGCCCCAGTTCCTCAAAACAGCCCGCCCTAAATTCCTCAATCGCAGCCATTCCGTTCTCCTGTGAGCTGTAAAGGAGCTTGTACTTGCTGTAACCGTACTTATTCTTAAACCAGGTGGCCATATTCTCCTTGGAGAAATTATGTGCCTCACCCTTTTCATCATATATGGTCAGTGCATAATCAAGTGCCCATCTGTCATTGAACTTGAAGTTTTCGGGATTTGCGAATTCCTCATCAACGATCTGCTGGATGTAAGGATCCATTGTCGAATAGATCCTGAGACCGCCGCTGGTAAGCATATGCTCTGCCTGGGATCTGTCATATCCGGCAACATGTACCAGATCATACAGCACATCATCATAGAGCGAATCGGAAAAGTAATTACCCTCAAGTGTATTGCTCTCTGAAATGGATGTATTGTGATACTGGATCCTGTCGTAGACATCGTCGGTATCGGCGATTGCCTCGTCATATTCCTCCTGGGAAATGAATCACAGCTCAAGCATCTTGTCAAGACATGTCTTGCGACGCTTTACATTGTTTTCCGGATGGGAAATGGGATTATACCAGGAAGGATTCTGGGTTATGGCCGCAAGCACGGCACATTCGGACAGATTAAGATCAATTGCCGATTTGCCGAAATACCTCTGGGATGCGGACTCAACACCAAGGGTATTCTGACCCATATTGATCGCATTCAGATATCTGAGGAGCACCTCATCCTTGGTCGTTGATTTTGTGACCTCGATTGCAAGATACTGCTCTTGTATCTTACGCTTTATCTTTTTGATGATATTGTCGCCTTCTTCGGTCCACTCGGTAAATACGGTGTTTTTGAGAAGCTGCTGGGTGATGGTAGAAGCACCCTGTGCCTCCTTACCGCCGCTGCGCATAAATTCATACATGGCACGGACCATGCCCTTATAGTCAACACCGTTATGCTGAAAGAATCTCTCATCCTCGCAGGCAACAAAAGCCAGACCGAGCTGCTTGGGTATGCCGTCCCAGGTAACCTCGATACGGTTCGCATCACGTCCCACATAATGGTCGAATTCGTTTCCCATGGCATCATATACTATGGTTGCCTGACCGTTTGCGATTATATCAGAGATATGGATCACGGGGGTACCTGCAAGCACGGACTTAAACAGGCCTATGCCTCCTGCTGCAAGGCATATTCCGACTCCGATAAATGCGGCGATCGCGATCTTTACGATCAGAAGGATGACCTTCCTTACGATCTTGCCACCGTATGAATTTAACTGGCGTCTTCTGGCAATAACGCCTTCTCTGCTATAGTTCATCTTTTTTTCCTTACAGATAATCCACTGGATTTTTCTGGGAGATCATATGGATCTCCGGATCATCTTCTCCAAAAATATCGTAAACGATGTCTTCCGCTTCAGTCAGATTGTTCTCGTTCACGCAAAAGATACAATTGAATTTATGGCGGTCAAAAAGCTTTCTTCTCGGAAAATTTATATAATATGAGATCCGTGCCTTAAGCAGCGCCTGCTCCAGAAGAGACTTGGCCTCTTCGGAATAAACATTGCAGAGCTCATATTCGTT
>CAMNAQ010000125.1 GCA_946531495.1 uncultured Lachnospiraceae bacterium
TTCCTGTTAAGTATGATACAGATGCCATGGATCAGTATGCTCCAGATATTAAAGAAACCTTTTGCCGTGACAGATCCTTCAAACACCTCATTATCAAAATCCGGAACCACCTCAGAGTCTTTTGTCAGTCTGTTTGAGATAAGGCAATATATTCCGTAAACCTTACCTGTAAGATCAGGTGTTTTAAACCCGTATTTAAGCTTAGCTCTGATCTTCCTCGGAAGCAGTTTGAGTACGATCTTCTTCAGATGCTTTTTTATTGTATATAATGAATTCTTACCTTCATTGGAATTATAGATATTCCAATAATACCTGATCTCCGAACGTACCTTTTGTATTTTATCATAAATCCCGGAAAACTTGTATTTTAACTTATCCAGTTTTGACTCTTCGTCATTACCTACTGCATCACCCGTATTTTCAGCATCTTCTGCAAAATCAGCACTTTCTGCATCTTCAGGTGATAGATCTCCGTCCGGATCATAAGGATCATCTGTTTCATCGTCAATGGCATCTTCAGACTGCTCCGTGCAGACACCGGCTGTTTCATCAGACATATTTAGATCATCATCACTCAGCTCTTCGTTTATCTGCTCATCAAGACCATCGTCGCTTAGCTCTTCGTTTAACTGCTCATCAAGTCCATCGTCGCTTAGCTCTTCGTTAAGCAGCTCATCAAATTCTTCATCAAGATCATCATCCGGCAGGTCTTCATCATCTTCCTCATCCGGATCTGGAAGCTTCATTTCAAATAATGTAAACCAGGCGATCTTTGCCTTAACCTCAAGATAATCCCTGTATTCCGCACCCCCCCTGATCAGGCCGAAAAAATAAGTAACCTTTGCCTTTGCATACAGCTTATCTTCAGGCTTTTTTGAAACATCAAGCCTGTATCTGACAGGCAGGACAAGGACCAGTATCAAAACAGCAAGAATAAACCCCAGTATGAACAGGAGCCCGATTCCGATGAACTTAAGTATTGTAAGGATCACAGCGAGCATATATATTCCTTAAGCTTTAGATCTCCTCTGCTTTTAAGGCAGTCCGATATCATCTGACAGGTAAGATCCGCAGCATCATCCTTGCTTCCGGCGATTCCGGCTACGATGGGCTTTTTCCCTTCCCATACAGGGAGTTTTAACTGAAAGGGCGTTACAATATCAAAAATGTCGTCCGCATTTTCGGAAAGAAGGATCACCGCACATGAGCCCTTACCCTTGGAAATCTTCCTCTTGAGGCGTTTTAGATCCTTCTCATCCAGGCCTCCTGAAAGATAGAGTCTCGGACGGTACTGAAGTTCAATTTTTTCCCTGAAAAATTTCATAAAAACAATATATCATAAATTGACACTTACCTTATAAATATTTATTATTTACGTGGAATATGTAATTTCGGCTTTTGTCTGAAAAATCAATTTCAAAGGATTGAGGTTTATGAAAACAATTTCCAGAATGGAACTGACCGAAGGAATGGAGCTTGCCGAACCTGTTGAAGCAGGCGGAAAAGTCATTTATAACCGTGGAACCAAGGTTACACAGGCTGTTATAGATAAGCTTGAGCACTATGACATAATCGCAGTTACCATCATGGAAAATGTTGATTATGCCAAGACCCATAATGAGCGCATCCAATTTGATAAGGATTTCCAGCTTTTTAAGCTAAAATATAATGACTGCCTTATCAGATATAAAGGGATCATGCTCTCATATCTTGGTACTAATTTTTCAATCCCAACGCAGAATCTCATAGATATTTTCAATGACTGCTATAAGGCTGTTAAAAGCGAGAAGCAGCTTCTTGATTTCATCTATAATATGATGCCCAACGAAGATGAGCTCACCTATACCCAGTCCTTCAATGCAGCTCTTCTGTGCGGTGCATTCGCCAACTGGCTCACTCTTCCCGAGGATAAAAAAAGAACACTTATCCTGTGCGGATTTTATTATGATATCGGAAAATGGAAGCTTCCCACGGAGATCCTGTGGAAACCCGGAAAGCTGAGCGACGAAGAATTTGCTCTTGTAAAGCAGCATACTCTTCTCGGATATAAGATCGTAAAGAATGATACCGCTCTAAGCGATGATATCAAGAAATGCATACTTATGCATCATGAAAAAATGGACGGAACAGGTTATCCGTGCCAGCTCAAGGGCGATAAGATAAACGAATATGCCAGATATCTTGCCATAGTGGATACTTATATCGCAATGGCATCTCCGAGAGCATTCCGTCCTGCTTTTACGCCTCTTCAGATAATAGGAAATTTCGAGAAAAACCTCGATAAATATGACACGGCAATCCTTATGCCACTGATCGAAAGGATCTCGGAGGCACAGATTGGCATGACAGTCCAGTTAAATGACGGTACAGAATGGGAAGTTATGCTGATAAATAAGAATCCGTATTCAAGACCGACTCTCAGAAATGTCGGAAATATGATCCTGAATCTTGCTGACAGACCGGATCTTGAAATAGTCAAGCTGACTTAAAGGATCAAACGCCGAAATAGGCATCAAATATCATCTTTGCAAGCGGGACGGCATATTCCATGCCGGTTCCCGCTTTTTCAATTATAATAGTCACGCATATTTCCGGATCCTCTGCGGGAGCAAAGGCTGTAAACCATGCATGAGATTCATTTATATCCTGTGCAAATTCAGCCGTTCCGGTTTTCCCCGCACAGGTGTAGGAATCCGTGATAAGAGCTCTGCCTGTTCCGTATTCAACAACAGCCATCATAAGATCGGTCAGATATGCAGCTTCATCTGCACTCATGACCTGCCCAATGCTCTCCGGCTCAAAATCCCTTACGATATTACCGTCATCATCAACGATCTTCTCAATGATATAAGGCTTCATCATCACACCGTTATTGGCGATAGCCTGTGTGATCATATTTAGATGAAGCGGAGTCATAACTGTTTTGCCCTGTCCGATGGAGGTCTGCATTATATCGTAATCGGTCGAGCCTGCACCTATATATGCAGAGCTTGTATTAACAACCATATCGGTAGGTATGGGACGATTGAAATAAAGATCCTCCATCGTATCAGCCCATCTGTTCCTGCTAAGGGACAGCCCGATATTTACAAATGAAGAATTGCAGGACCTTGCAAAGGATTCTTCGAGATTGAGCTCGCCATGTACAGTCCCGTAGATACAGCTGACCCTGTAATCTCCATGATTGATGCTTCCTTCACAGTTATATTTATAATCTTCCCATTCACCGGGATTTTCTCTGTAGTATTCAAGCGCCGTGATGATCTTAAAGGTAGACCCCGGAGGGTAAAGCCCCTGGGTTGCCCTATTAAGAAGCTGTGAATTTTCCGGATTTGATGTTATTGACTCCCAGTCTTCTTTAATGGTTCCGGGATTAAAATCGGGATGTGATATAAGAACCAGGACTCTTCCTGTCTTTGCTTCCGTGACTATCACTGCTCCGTTATAAGAGCCGAGATAATCATCTACCACCTTCTGAAGTTCCACATTTAAAGTGGAATACACATCATAGCCGGGATCCTTTACATTTTCCAGATCATTACTGACCTTATCCGAAAGACTTGCTCCCGTATGCATCAGATAATAATTGGCATAATCTTCTATTCCCATTCTGCCGTTTACAGCATATCCCACAGCATGAGCAAACATTGATCCGTAAGGATAATATCTTATCTCATTGCCCGCATCATCGGTTCTGGTCTCCGCAAGCACCTCTCCGTCCGATGAATAAATAGTTCCTCTGGTAACATTTTTGTATTGCAGCTCCTGCCTGTTATTGTAGCTGTTATTATACAGATCGATAGTTGAGGTCTGAACAAAAATGCCAAGATAAATAAACATTGCCAGAAAAAGAATGCAGAAAATGATCATGGTCAGATTGATCAGGACCATGGACTTAGCTCTGGGCGATGAATCAATATAATTTTTTATCGGGTGCCATTTTTCTTTCATCATGTGCCTGTTCGTAATTTCTGGATTTTATAACAATACCCTGAACGATAAAAAGCATAATATACGTAGTCATGACGGAGCTTCCCCCGTAGCTTATAAGCGGCAGCGTCACACCTGTAAGGGGAATGAACTTGATACCGCCTCCTACGGTAAGGAATACCTGGAATATATACATTATTCCGATGCCGTAGACTATTATCTGATAAAACTTATCCGCGATCCTGTATGAAAGCATCATCATCCTGCAAAATACGCACATACAGATGATGAGCAGACAGATTGCAAACAGAAGTCCGTATTCCTCACATACAGCAGAAAAGATAAGATCCTGATTAACAAAAGGAATATCACTTGGCCTTCCCTGCATCAGTCCGCTTCCAAACCATCCTCCGGATGAAATGGCAAAAAGGGATTGAGTGATCTGGTATGCCTGATCATCTATATATGTCCATGGATCCATAAATGCAACGACCCTGACCTTAACATGATCAAACAGGTTATATGCGACGATACATGCAAGTGCTCCTCCTGCAAGTCCGCTGATAAGGTAAATGTAATTATGTGTGGACATGACAACGATCATCACATAAGCGACAAAGAATATAAGGGCACTTCCGAGATCTCTTGAAAAAACAAGAACAATTACATATGCGCCGGTAATGAGTGCCGAGATAAAGATCCATTTAAAGGAATTGTATTTATACAAAAGAGCTGCAAGGAAAAACAAATATATTATCTTCACGAATTCAGATGGCTGAAATGTAATGCCTTTTAAGGTATAGGTTATATTCGCTCCGTTAACCTTACTTCCCGTGAAAAGAACAATAGAAAGAACAACGATCCCGACTGAAGCATATACCCAAAGCAGCTGCTTGAAATATTTGAACCTGTCGATAAAAAATGGTATTGCAAGACAGATTGCAAATGAGATCAGTGTGATTATGTATTGTCTGAAAGCCTTGGAAAAAGAAAGCCTGGATACGATACTCAGTCCTATACCGGACAGCATACACATATTGTTCAGCAGTATCCTGTCCGATTTATCATAAATGATGGACACGATCGTGATCATAAAAAACAGGAACAGCGTTATAAATGCGAAAAGATAAAGATACTCTTCCATTCCGGAAACAAATGTCATTTCAAGGAATGAAAGAAAAATGACAACAAGCATGAGTCCGCTTTGAACGGATGTGCATACAGAAACAAGCTTTTTCTTATTGGATACAACAGTCGTGACCGAAAGTGATGTATAAAGCACCATAAGAAAAGCGATGATATATTTTGAAAATTCAATTACATAATATTTTAATGCTAATTGCAATTATTCTCCCCAAAGCTTCCGAAAAACGAAAGCGCTCGTACATATGATCACATTACAGGTCTGGACTGCCACCCTGTAGTATGCTTTATCTCAGAAGGATCCTTGGTGCCAATATATACCTTCAGAACATCAAGCACCTTGCTTCTGTCTTCATCGGTAAATTCGATCCTGTTTACACTTCCGATATTTTTCTCGGGCTTTATCAGCAAAGGCACTGAGTTGTAAATTATATTTTTACAATGCAGACAATCGCATTTTACAGGAAAAGAAATACCTTTTCTATCTATTATAGTCTCAAAACCACCTTCATGTGAACATGATTTAAGAGTTTTCCTTACACAGTTTGCGCTCACCATAAGAGGAGCCCTGCCATATATTACGCGCTCAGGAACAAACCTGCAATTATCCTGAACCTCTGTTGCTTCACGGGAAGACAGTTCCAGAGGAAAAGTATGCAGTGATGAATACTTATCAAGAAAACATGAAGCCTTACTGTTGTAAATATATAGTCCGGAATCCGTGATGATCCTGTCAGCATACATCCTGCCAAAATGCGCAAGATCCTCCTGATTTCTCACAAGAATGCCGTCAAGCTTTCCTTCGGAAAGAAGCTTTTCAATTTTTCCGGGATCATCATTTTTCCTTCTTATATGTGAAAGAGCGGCAAATACGGAAATACATTTATTTGCAGGAGCCAAAAGGCTTTCTGAGTTATCGGATCTATTAATCTTTTTAAGGCCGGATATGATTTTTTCGGCATCACCTGCGTAAAGAAGCTCTTCATCAAGATAAATCCTTACGATATTAAGATGATCATCTTCGCTGATTGCGGATCTTATGGCATCAGCCTGCTCTTTAGTGTTTATAAGAATACTGAAAGGAGCTGAAGATCCGTAAGCAACACCGGCATCATCTACAGGTGCATGAGAAAAAACTGACTTCATATCAGATATACCTGATGATTCAACAGATAAGCCGGACGTCATTTCAGATGTACTTGAAGATTCGGCAGAGGAGATTAACTTCATTGCAGATATACATGAAGAATCAGCTGCTGA
>CAMNAQ010000126.1 GCA_946531495.1 uncultured Lachnospiraceae bacterium
AAAACAAGCAGAGACATGCATGGCAGGATCAGAAGGTTGAGAAAAACCGACCATATACATATCCTGTAAAAAAAATACAGCTGCACCGGCAGGGTAAAGATGATGATGCCAAGGTTTGAGACAAATGCCATCGCTGCGGCTGCGGAGGCTTTTTTCAGAAAAACGTGTACCTTTTTGGATATGCCTTCTTCTCTGAAGCTTTGCTTACTGTCAGCTTTAAAAAGGAATGCTTTAAGGCTCGGAAGAAATAAATATATTGCAAGTGCAGAGCCATATGAAAGCATAAAGGCTGCACCCTTTAAGGCAGAGGGCTCTGTCACGGCCGTGATCGCGGCCATGAGAAAAAGGGATGTTACGGGGTCCTCCGTTCTTTTTAAAAGATATGCATACATCCTGATAACAAACATTCCGGTCGCTCTGATGGCTGAAACGCTCATTCCCGTCATGATGCAGTAAAAAACCAGAACCGAGGAAGCAATAAGTGCGGAGGAAACGACCCTGCACCGGAGCTTTCTGAGGATCTTAAAAAGTCCGATTCCGAGAATCGATATGTGAAGGGAGGATATGCTTAAGATATGTGCTATCCCTGTATTCTGATAAAGCTCCTTCGTCTCATCATCCATCCCCTCCTTTTCTCCGAGTAAAAGTCCGCACATGACGGATGCATGCTTTTCGGGACACACTTTGTATATCCTTTCCCTGAGTCTTTCACGGAGTCTTCTGAGTCCTTCCCTGAGCAGATCCCCTTTCCCGTCAGAAAAAATAATCTCCGTATTTCGGATGCTGCCCGTATATCCCTTCGATGAATAATGATCATATGCATCAAACTGTCCGGGATTCATCGCATGGGAAAAAGAGGCATATTCTCCGCATGCGGTAATACCCTCCCCAATCTTAAGGTGCGCACCGTTTTTTAAAGTCTCCCCGGCACCTGTGCCATCTCTGCTCATTAGATCATCTCCGGCACTTGCGCCATCTCTGCTCATCCGGGCAGGGGACATTTTAAAATACAGCACAAACCTTCTTCTTTCTTCATCCTTTATAACTATGTAATTGTCATATATCTCTTCCACGCATCCGCTCAGTGTTATATATTCCCCTTCATCCGGAACATCTGAATTTTTCCCTATGGGAAATAAACCGGCAGTTGTTCCGGCATAGACAAATAACACGATCAGAGCGCAGACAAATGCAAGCGGTCTTCTCATGGATTCAGCCTTTCATCCCCCGCCCGGGCGGGAAAATATAAAATTATCCTTTTGATAAAAACGGCGATATGCCATACAGATGCGCGGCCGCCTGAAGAATGGCAGCAGAATCGCTTTTCCGGGAATTCCGGAGCATCTTATTTTTTTCTTTTCACATAATATCTGTCATACAGATAAGATGATATAAACGTAATAGCTACAACAGAAGGCAGGACTCCGCCAAAAATGATAGTCCTCCTCAATCTCGTAAGCCCGTCAATAATGTAATGATTTGCATACACTATGAGCGGAAAATGTATCAGATATGCATAGCCGCTCATATTGCCGATAAATACAGTCAGCCTGTTTGTCAAAAGCTTTGTAAGAACGCCTTTTTTTCTGTAAAAAATCATTGTAAAAGCCACGCCTACCAGTGGGCAAAACGGAGCACGATAAAGATAGATCCACGTAACCCCGCTGTCACTCAGATAGACCAGGTAAGCGAAAATCGAAAACAATATGATCTCGGCAACTGTATTACCTGCTTTGCCGGACATGGCATTCTCCGGAAGGCGCTTGGCGATGATCCCGAGAGATATTCCGCACACAAAGTCAAACAGCCTGTATGCCGGCGATATATGGGTAAGATAAACCAGCAGATCCATGTCAAATATCCTGCCGAATATCAAATAAACCACAAGCGTCTGAGTGGCAATCGAAACGGTAATGATAAGCAAATGAGAAAAAATGCCCTTGATCCTGTTAAGCACTCTGTAGATAAACGGAAAGATGATATAAAGGAAAAATATGGATGATAAAAACCATGCCACCCTGTTCAGAGATGAAGCCATTTCGGCATCCGGATAAAGACTCGTTATCAGCAGCACATTGAGAACGATCTGCTTGATGAGCTTTACCGCATTCCCTGCATTTGCAATGCCCTCTGTGATAAAGAAATAAGGTATGGCCATTATCATCGTAATGATGTGAAGCGGGTACAGCTTTGACATACGCCTTACCGAAGTCTTCACAGCTTCCGCAAAGCTGCATTTTCCGCTATCTTCCGGTGATTTCAGAGCAAGGAGAAAGGCTGAAAGAACAAAAAATGTCGATACGGCAAAATGAGACCATCCGCGTACAAAAAAATGACCTATAAAGACACCGGCAAAGGCAAGAGCCCTGAGTGCCTGAATAGAATCCATCTTTGATTTTTTTGCTTCAACAATTTCCGACATTGTCATGATCCCTTTCATGCCTGCCATTTAAGCCTGTGGAGCTCACCGTATTTTGTCAGGCCGTTAAAATCATTCTGACGAAGTGCCTCATATAGTACTATAGCGACAGAGTTGCAGAGATTGATGGATCTTTCATCTTCAAGCATCGGTATTCTGATGCATTCGGGTTCACATCCCACCAGTATCTCTTCCGGTATCCCTCTGCTCTCCGGGCCAAACATTATATAATCATCCATTACAAAGCTCACATCCGTATAAACTCTGTGCGCCTTGGTTGTTGCCATCCACACCTTCGGATTTCCGTTTTTTTCCAGAAAATCCTCATAGCTGTCATATTCGATATGATCAAGTCTGGGCCAGTAATCCAGGCCTGCTCTTTTTATCTCTTTCTGATCAAGAGAAAAACCGAGTGGTTTGATCAAATGAAGCCTTGAACCCGTTGCAACACAGGTCCTTCCGATATTTCCGGTATTATAGGGTATCTCCGGCTGATAAAGTACAATATTAAGCATTACTTTCCCGCACTGCACAATCTTACAAGCAGTGCCTCCATTGCTATTCTTTCGTTCATCTTACCGGATTTAAAATCCTCGTCCGCTTTGCTGCACAGTTCTATGGCCTTCTGAAGTTCCGAAGTAGACATATGGGCAGCCTGCTTAAGATAGATACCGGCCTGATATTCTCCGATATCGCCTCTTACACGCTTTATCTCTCCGGTCTCCGTATCGACCTCCTGCTTATATGCAACCCGGCTCACTATGTCTCCTTCATCAAGGCCCTCATCCTCTTTCAGGCTTTTAAGCTGAAGCATCCAAAGGAACTGTCTTTCGAGCATGACAACGATCATAACCGGTGCGGCCTTAAGTGCCAGCAGATCCTCATACCTGTCCATACAGGTAACGATATCCCTCCTCATTACCGCATCGATCATCTCGAAAATACGGTCCTCGATATTTCTCGAGCAAATGGCATCAATGTCATCTTTTGTCACAACTTCCCTGTCACCGATATATGAAACAAGTTTTTCAAGCTCAGACATGATCTTGCCCATATCGGTTCCGATGACATCGAGAAAATATGAGGCATCATCCTGACCAATCCTCTTTTCGGATCTTTTGAGAAATGCTCCGATATTCTGAAGAAGGTATCTGTCCGGCTGGGTTACGAACTCAACGCATCTGCCAAGCTTTGAGATCTGTTTATAAAGCTTGAGTCGTCCGTCCGCTTCGTCATCAACAAAGATAAACGATGTGGTCTCGGGAGCCTCCTTAAGATAATCCGCAAGCTCCTCTCCACCCTTTTTGAAAAATCCCGAATACCTTACAAGGATGATCCTTCTGTCCGCAAAAAAAGGAAGAGTCTGTGCGGCGTTTATGATATCCGTCTGGCTGACGGGACTGGTATCGAACACATTTGTATTCATATCATCCCTTGATCCGCCAAGTGCCGCAAGGAGCTTTTTTTCATAGAAGTTGCGAAGGTATCTCTCACTTCCAAAGAGCAGATAGAATCTTTTCAGATCTCCGGAGCTTATATCCTTTTTTAATTGTTCGAGGCTTGCCGCCGCTTCTCTTGGTTTCATTGATTTTGTGCCTCTTCAAGTGTTATGACCAGCCTGTCATCGTACTCATAAGAGGATTCTAAGGTTTCGGGGACCACGCCGTCAACCATGATCTGGACTCTGTCAACGGAAGGAAGATCACAGAGGGAATCGACAATGGCAATGACCGAAACAGAGGTGGGTACATTTCCATAAGGGATAAGGAAATCGCTGCTTAGGTTGACATAGCAGACACCGTCCTTGGTATTGATGTTTTGCACGGAGGTCTGGGGATTGATGCTCGGGAATATTCCCTCAACCTGTCCGCTGGGGCCCGCTATGAGCTCGTCCACAATGAATCTTTCAAGGGGCATGGAGGTTGAATAGAATTTATTCCTGTATACGCTTATGAGATTTCCGCCGTCCGCCGAAGCAAAGAACAGTCTTATATCGGCTTCCTCGTATGTATTTATCTCGTTCCCGTCATTGCTTATGAAGGTGGATGAATTCATCTGACCAACCTCAAAGCCGCTGTGATCCGTAAGCGGTTCTCCCTCCACGGTAAAGAAGACACCGTCAACTGCTCCGGATCCGCACAGCGTTCTGACTATCGCCGCTCTTACCAGTACCTCGGTGGTAAATTCCAGCTTCTTGTAATCGCTGTCCATGTTGAGGGTAAGGATCCCGTTTTCAAAAGAATAATCACGTATCTTAAAACCCATGGACAAGGGGGCTTTGTATCTGGCACCGGGATCGTTTTCCGCAAGCACGATCAGAAGTCTCTGGATGATCGCTTCAGGTGAATCCTTGATAGCATCGATATAGGTGACCTCTGTTCTTGTTTCGGCATAATTGATGTAATAGACCGGGATCTTATCCTCGGACGGATTTACAGCCGCATCACTTCCGCACCCGCACATCAAGGTGATGAGGGCAAGCAGCAAAAATACGGATATTGATTTTTTTATAAATCTATTTTGCATCTGCTATATAGTTGAGAGGGATAGTGACTACAAATGTTGTCCCCTCTCCTTCCCTGCTTGTAAGATCAATTGTTCCGTGGTGCATCATGACAATCTTCCTGCATATGGCAAGACCGAGTCCCGTTCCGCCTATCTCCCTGGAATGGGATTTGTCGACACGGTAGAATCTTTCATACACATGAGCGATGGATTCCTCAGGAATACCAAGGCCCGAATCCTCGATCGTAAGCTTAAAGGCCTGATGGTCCGCATCAAGCGAAACCTTCACCCAGCCGTTTTCATGATTGTATTTTATTGCATTTTCAACAAGGTTGGATATAAGGAGCGTAAGCTTTACCTCGTCCACCTCCGCTATGACCTGCCTGTTGGTTTCAAAGGTCACATCCACGTTCTGTTTACGGGCTATCGCTCTCAGTCTTTTAAGAACAAGCTCAGTTATATCATTTATGTCGGTCTGGGTGATGTTCAGATTCTGTCCGGACGTATCATCCATTTTAACGAGTGCGAGAAGGTCGGTGATTATCCTGTTTTCCCTGTCTATCTCGGACGTGATATCCGTCATGAATTCCTTGTAGTCCTCAACACTCGCATCGGTGCTTTCAAGAAGAGAGTCCGCAAGAACCTTCATGGAGGCCATGGGAGTCTTCAGCTCATGAGAGACATTGGCAACGAATTCTCCCCTGCTCTCATCGAGTGCATTGATACGTGACAAAAGATTATTGAACGCCTCGGATATATGTTCCGTTTCGGAGCATTCATTTACCGGCTGGACGTAGTTGTTGTAGCCCGCCTTTACCGCTGAGATCCTGCCGGTAAGCTTGTCTACGGGATTTACGAGGAATTTGGATAAAACTGTTGCAAGAACGACCACGAGAACTATGATTATCAGTTCGAGAATGAACGCATTGTTTCCGAGCACATCCGCCATTGTGACAATGCTGTCATCTGAGATTGAGGTGAGCATCACGCCTCTTATGACTCCGGCTCCGCCCTCTGCCGTAGTATCTGCGATGGGAGTAGTAAGCTCTATATATCCGAGGTTGCTGTCATAATAGGATGTGGAGATGCCGCGAAAGCATTTAATCACCTCTTCCGAAATGATCGTCTTTCCTTCGGATATCCCATATGTATCCTTAAGCACCTGGAAATTTCCGCCGATGATCATTATCCTGCCCTCGTATATATTTGAGAGCATCTCGATCTCCGCATCCATAACGTCAAGAGAGCCGGTATAGTCATCCGCCCGGCCTGTAAGTGCTGATATGTATTTATTTGCCACAAGGTGATTTGCCGTT
>CAMNAQ010000127.1 GCA_946531495.1 uncultured Lachnospiraceae bacterium
CCTTTCATAAATCCCGAAACTGTCCATCATTATTCCGATCCTTTTTCTGTCACTGCCGCTTAGATCACGTACATCCTTATCGAACACGGAAACCATTCCTTTATCGAATTCAAGCTGACCCGTAAGTATCCTGATGAGGGTTGTCTTACCGGCTCCGGACGGGCCAAGAAGTCCGAATATCTCACCCTTTCCGATACACATATCTATTCCGGATAATACATTTTTACCTGAATAGCTCTTATAAACCTGACTGCAATTTATCATCATGCACCTCCCTGATATGCTGATCCGTTCTTCTGAATCCGAAGATAACAAAGACTTTTTCAGATAACAATATGCGTACACGTAAGATGCCATGCAGGGTACATAAGTTGCCGAAAATACGTATTTATCTGCACGCAAAAATATCCTCCCTTCCGGGTTTGCCGGACTGGAGGGTGAAAAATTCTTTATTTGCTATATAAACGGAAGATCAGATTTCTTCAATGAACAGTTTTTTTCCGTCCAGATCACTGTCTACAATCACGGGCTTATATAATGAGAATGACATTGTCGGATTCCCGCCGTTATAATCTGCCGGAGGATCTACCTGAACACTGTAAGCATTTTCTCCGTTAAGCTTCATGACAAAATGAAGCCAATCCGTTATCCGGACGCCGGAATCTGCAACGTAATCATTCCATATCATCCTGGTTTCTGCTATAACGATATCATCATTAAGTTCCTCGTGATCGATCAAAAATCCGGACAGCCTGTATGATACCGACGGAAAGAGCATTGAATAATCATCCCCGTATTCATATCCGGTAAAATCTATGGATTCGATGAAGAACATCGGAGTGATATTTTCGGGCAAATCAAATTCCTCTGCAAGATATGAAGCAAAAGCATCATCAAATTCATCGCCTATCCCCCTGAATGTGTTCACAAGATCATCATCATATGGGGAATCATCCGAATCTGAGAAAGTTGCATACACATTAAAGTTTCTTCCGTTTGGCAGCACGGAAGAATAAACCCGGAAGCTTTCATCCGAATAGTTGTCAAGCTTTATATCTATATTCTCAACCATCCCATCCCCGTATTTTTCCGCAAGATATTCTCTGATCACAGGAACGCTCTGCCTGATCAGATCTCTTTCTTTGAATGCAAAAATAATACAGGGTACTGCGATTGAAAGGCCGGCTGCCACTACCGCAACTCCGGAAGCCCTGATAAGGAGCTTTCGTTTTTTACGATAAATGAAAAAGATAAAAAAGAAGATCTCATAAATAAGACAGACGGGAATTATCGGAATGATACATAACCAGATAAGTGTTTCTATTGCCGCTTCCAATCCGAAGATCGTTTCTCCGCCAAACAGCCCTTTTTGAACTCCGAGCGCTGCTGCGGATGCGATAGAAAAATAAGGCAAAAAGCTTGCAAAAAACAGTATGATCCCTATGATCCCAAATACTTTTTTCAGAATCGTTTTATCAGATCTTTCTTCCATACTGCACCCCTTTTAGATCATCAAATCATTATACGTGATCATTAGCCGAAACCGGAATACATGTGACCGACCAGGTTTACCGCAGGTGACCGGAATGCTTACTGGCCGCCGGAAAAGCATGCACGTCAGGTCTGTATCTGTGCATTGTAAAGATTATAATATATTCCCTTTCTTTCCAACAATTCGGAATGGGTTCCTATCTCAGCAATATGATGTCCGTCTATTACCATTATCCTGTCTGCATTCTTAAGAGTTGAAAGTCTGTGTGCTATTGCAAATGTGGTCTTGCCCTTTGTAAGTCTCTCAAGTGCCTTCTGGATCATGAACTCATTCTCGGTATCAAGACTTGCTGTTGCCTCATCAAGTATAAGGATATTTGGATTCGGAAGGATAGCCCTTGCGATTGCGATTCTCTGACGCTCCCCTCCCGATAATGTATATCCTTTTTCTCCTACATATGTATTGTAACCGTCCGGAAGCCTTGTGATAAAATCATGAGCATTTGCAAGCTTTGCAGCCTTTATTATCTCCAAGGCAGAAGCATCCGGCTTGGAAAATTTTATATTATCAAGTATCGTTCCGGAAAAAAGAAATGTCTCCTGAAGCACAACACCCAGTTGTGAATGATATGACTTTTGCGAGATGTCCTTCATATCGGTCCCGTCAACAAGTATGCGTCCGTCATCGATCTCATATAATCTCATGAGCAGATTGATAAGAGTTGATTTTCCGGTACCCGATGCACCGACTATACCTATCATTTCCCCGGGCTTTATCACGGCATTGATGTCTTCCAGAACGGGCTGGTAGGACTTATACCCGAAGGTCGCATGATCGAAGGTGATCTCGCCCCTGATGTCAAATTCCTTAAGGTCTTTATCTTCTTCCTCCACATCCTGTGCAAGAATATCATAGATACGCTCAAGTGAGCTGGTCAATCTGGTTATTTCCCTCGGAAGCCTTCCAAGCCATCCTACATACTGGAAAAGAAGCAGTGTATAGGTGATGAACTGATACAATTCGCCTGCGGACATGCTTCCGCCCAAAACATCAAGGCCTCCGAAATAAACCACCACAACAACGCCAAGTCCCATGAGAAATGAAACGATAAGATCAAATCCTGCCCAGAATCTTTCATTCCTCTTCTGGATAAGAGCAAAATCTCCGGCAACACGCTTGAATCTTTCCGATTCATCCTTCTCCTTACCGTATGTCTTGACCACCCTCATTCCGGATATGACATCCTGAAGATCGCTGGATACATCATCATTCTTCTTATACTGAAGATGAAAGATCCTCCCCATGGTCTTTCTGAAGGAAATCATGATGATCGAAACAACAGGCACAAGGATAAATGTGATAAGAGCAAGCTTGGTATTTAAGACAAGCATGAAGATCACATCCCAGATAAAAATAAAGAGTATGGCAAAAAGATTGCAGAAAACATCAGCCATGAAATCAGATATATATCTGGTATCCTGTGTGATCCTGTTCAGCAATTCTCCGGGTCTTCTGTCATTGATAAAGCTTAAGGGAAGCTTCTGGTATTTTTCAAAGAGCTGTCCTCTGAGATCCGATGCGATCCTTGAACCGAGTCTTGCAGAGGCATTGCTCTTCATGACATTTACTATCACAATGCCCGCACTGAGCAGGAACATCAGTGCAAGAAATCTGAGAGCAGTAGCCATATCTCCGCCGCCCTCAAGAACATTATTGATAAGATGCTTTTGCACCTCCGGATTGAGAAGCGTTGTAACAGCAGCCATGATCATCAGGAAAAAAATCCCGAAAAACTGCTTCTTATGAGGCTTCGCCATTTTAAGAAACACTCCCAAAAAGCGACCTTCTCCGGAGCATTTGGGACAGGTCTTTGTTCCCGGAATGACACGCCCGCAGTTCGGACATATCCTCTCGTATTCATGGCTGATAACTTCCTCAAACCTGCCGGATATAAGTATATTGATACCTCTTGCCACATACGCATATCTTGCAAGATGCCTTGATGAATAATGTGCCAAAACCATGTGTCTGCCGTCTTTTTTTACGGAAAGGATACCTCCTCCGACGCAGGCTTCCGCCTTGGCATTCTCCAGTTCGTTTATAATAAGCACATCAGTCACCGAAGTATTGCATATATATATTTTTAGCGTGGTCACAATAAGATATGAATCACCGGTCCATTTTCCGTTTGCATCTATATCTATCGGAACAGCATAATATATCTTCTCATTTTCAGAGAGTGTGATCTGTTTTTCAATTGTTCCCGGAATGTCGTAACGTAATATCATTTGCTTATCTCTTCTGCTTCACAAGCTGTCATAAGGTATTTGCTAAGCCATTCGTATTACAGGAACATGTCAAGCATTCTTCGTTCCTTTTGTGAAAGAGACTCCACATCCCTTATCTCAAACCTGTTCTCATCCACATCCATTATTATGAGTCTTGTGTCGGAAAGCTTGGATACGGCATTTGATCCCATATTGATTGCAAATCTGCATTCTCCCTTATCGGTCATCACGTGAAAATATGCATAACCGTACTCATCCTTAATGCTGAATATCTTGCTGATAACGGGAGTAAAATATGTGAGCATAAGCTGATGCTCTATAGCCTGCTTAGATCCTTCGGGCATCTCATCAAGATCTTCAATGATCCCGATCTCTCTTCCATCACCTTCATATTCCCTGACAGACAGATATTTATCTGCATCTGAAAATGGAAACAGTCTTACGATCTTTACTCTGTCATAATGCACTCCGTCCGCATCAAGACTTAGAAAGCCGCCATCAGTTTGTTCAAAGACAGCCTCCTTCCCGATCATATTCATGCGAGTCATTTCTTCTGCTTTTTTTTCATATATATTCAGAGTATTTTCAGCCATGATCTCTCCTTGTCCGGTATTAGGTATGATGGTTCAGGGATTAAAAACCTGCGTTCAATGAAAGCGATTTATTCTGCAGCTCAAGCAGGTTATGGAAGATGCCGTCTTCAAGCATATTGAGTTCTTCTTCTGTTCCTTCCTCAACTATCCGGCCTCCGTCTATAACTATCAGACGGTCTGCATCATGAAGTGTTGAAAGTCTGTGAGCGATCGAAAGGGTTGTTCTGCCCTTGACCAGAAATCTTAACGAATACTGTATTGCCTTTTCGGTCTCCGTATCTACGCTTGCAGTTGCTTCATCCAGTATAAGGATTTTGGGATTTGCAAGTATGGCTCTTGCAATGGATATCCTCTGCTTCTCGCCTCCGGACAGATCCTTACCCGAAGCACCTATAAGAGTATCATATCCATCGGGAAGCTTAGATATGAATTCATGTGCGCTTGCAAGCTTTGCCGCCCTGATAATATCCTCCCTCGATGCAGATTCATTACCGTATGCGATATTCTTGGCAACAGTCCCCATAAATATATATGTATCCTGGGAAACCATCGCGACATTTCTGCGAAGATCCTTAAGTGACAGATCCTTTACATCCACACCGTCTATACTTATCGAGCCTTCGTTAACGTCATATAATCTTGAGATAAGATTGACGAGGGTTGATTTTCCCGCACCGGATCTTCCTACTATGCCGAGCATTTCTCCCTCTTTTACCTTAAGATTGATATTCTTGAGAACAGGTCTTCCCGCTCTGTAACCGAAGGTCACATTCTTAAGCTCGATCTCCCCTTTCGGGTGCTCAAGCCTCACGGGATCATCCTTCTCCCTGATCTCAGGAATGGCATCGATTATCTCAAAAAGTCTTTCTGCGGAATTAATGCTTTCAGACCATATCCTGAACACATATGAAAAGAAATTCATCGGCCCGTTAAGCTGCAATACATATCCTACGAACGTGATAAGCACTCCCAGCTCTATCTCTTTTGTTCCGAGTACAAAATAAACTCCGATGATCCAGATCCAAATGCTCGAAACCTCCTGCACCATATTGTAAAGGATGGCAAATCTGTTACGCAGTCTTACAATATTTATCTCAGCATCACGGAGATTATTGCTCGGACGCATAAATCTCTCCATCTCCGTATCCTGCTGTCCGAATGCCTTGACCACGCGCGCTCCGCTTAAGTTATCATTAGCCTTGGCGGTAACCGCTTTTTCGGCACGATGTCTTTTTCCGGAAAGTGTCCACAGTCCGGGGCGAAGCTTAACTGTCATATATACAAGCAAAGGAAGAAGTATGCAGGCGATCATAGCCATCTTCCAGTTGAGTCTGTACATTACGGTAAAAGTTGCTATGATTGTGATACCATGCACGAACAGCATCGGAAGACCGTCAATGAAAAACTCCCTTACTCTCTCGGAATCACTGAGAACCCTTGTCATAAGTCCGCCGGTTTGTTTATTGACGAAAAAGTTGAGTGACAGCCTGCTCATTGCATCAAATACATCCGTCTTGATATCTCTGACCGTATCGCTTGCAACCTTGGCCATCACAAAGATCTGAAGATAATTGGAAAGAGCCTGCAGAAGGCGGACACCGATCATCATGAGCGCAACAAGAAGCAGTGCCAGGGTGTATTTTCCGCCGAGGCCGTACCTTGACAGAAATATTTCATCCTTTGCAAGAACGTGGTCAAATAAAACCTTTCCGGTAAGATAAGGCCATGCGATCCCCACAACCGCAGATATGGCATAGGTCAGAAACAATATAATAATCTGGACCTTATACTTGAGAAAATATTTCAGAGTTCTTGCAAAGACAGATCTCTTGCTTTTCTTCTTTGCAACAGACTCATCCGTATCCT
>CAMNAQ010000128.1 GCA_946531495.1 uncultured Lachnospiraceae bacterium
ATCACGGAGTATGGGGCTCTTGATGCCGCCTCTTTCGCGGATCTGTGTATTTCTTGTTACGGTCCTCATTTCATGGGTGTTGCCCCACATCGTATAAAGCTGAACGTGGCTTTCATAAATGTCCACGGTAAAAAGAGCGAACATCTTAAGATAATCCGCAGCCACATAAAGTTTGTCATTTTCTCTGAGTGTAAGAGGATAGCCCAGATCAGTCATTACTCCCGATACGCCATAAGAAGATGATCCGTCGCATACCTCGTAGGTTTCCTTGGCGGTGGTATACATAAGGCATCCGCCATTATATGCACCGTCATAGAAAAAACCTTCCGTCAGATATGCCTTTACGGTATCCATATCAAAATAGCATCTTCCGTCACGTATCAAAGCCTGTGCCGGGATCTGGTCATTTTGAAGGATGATGGCAGCCATTTCGCCCGAAACGCCGTAATGCTCAGCCAGATCGGCCCTTTCGGTGCCGTACGAATATTTCTGATATAAGGGGATCCCAATGGAGACAGCCGCGACAATAAGGATCAGTATCATCGGGATCAGTACGACCAAAAATCTTTTCTTTCTCTTTTTCATCAGTTACATCCAGTCATGAAATGATTCGTATGATCGCATAATCATACATAGTTATTTTAGCACACAGTGCCTCGTACGTCATCAGTTTTTAGCCCCAAAAAGGCTCTCTGCCGCATCCGGAAAACGGAGCGGCAAAGAGCCTTATGGTGCATGGCTTCTGACTCGCCTGAAATACCTTTCAATCAGCTACAGTAAAATACGAACGGGACCTTTTTCAGAAATGAATGGCTCATTGATCAAAGGAGAAATACCGTGATATATTTCCCCGATCCCGGCATCTTCGGATTCAGCAATAGTTTCATAGATCATTCGGAAATCCTTCCGATCAGGGGTTCCCGAAACATACAGCGCCCATCTGACGGGCATGATTTGATATTTTATTGGTTTTTGGATTATTTTGCCTAATATGGCATGTGGAGGAAATCTCCAGTGAAAGATAACCCCGGCACGCAATGTGATCATGCATGCGGTTCTTCCTTACCGCAGCTTGGAAACTGCGGAAAAATATTTTCCGGCCCTGTGGGCCGTTCTTTTGCCGATCATCTCCTTTCCGCTGTCTGTTTTCCGGAGATGCACTCAAATTATCGCTTCCGGAGACAAACAAAGACAATGGTTATCTTTCACGTATTTTTTGCGACAGATGCGTCATAAAAGTAATCCGAAAGCTGAATCATGCCGATAAAAGGTCAAACGGGAGCTTTTGTGCATTCTTTTTTCCCGAAAAACGGCAACGATATTTATTGACGTATATGATCAAAACAGCTATTATATGAAAATCTCAAAGACAGGAGGGGAATTATATGCAGATCGAAGTCATAGGAAATCTCCGCATAAAATGTACCCTTACAGATGAATATCTTAAATCGCGCTGGCTGGATATATCCGATCTTGCATATGGCAGCGAAGCCATGACTGCTCTTTTCAGGGACATTATCGAAGAGACAAGGGAAAGATTCGGTATTGACTTTAGTGCACGTGAGAATCATCCGGTAATGATAGAGGCTGTCCCCATGGGAGAAGGCTCCCTGACAGTATTCATCAGCAAGGCCGAAGACGCAGAGGAGCTTGATACCAGATTTTCCAGATTCAGCCCGTATTCGGCCGGCGGAGGCATCACACCGATGCTGGGGGCGGATCCGGATGACGATCCCGATACGGATTTTGACCCGGATGATGAAGAAGGCGAAGCAGCTCCAAGGATCAGACCGGCCAGGCCTGTTGCCAAAAAGTCAGCAAGTGAAATTGGTAAGCCCTTCTTTGAAGTACTGGACAATGAAAAGGAAAAGATCCTGGAAACCGGTTGTCTTATCACCGTAAGCTTTGACAAGCTTTCAGATCTGATGGACCTTGCTTCCGGTGTTAAAGGATATGAGGGTGAGTCCTCAGTATACAAGAACAGGGAAAACGGAAAATACCTTCTGTTGATCCCTTCCGTAGGCGAAGATTTCAAAAAGGCGTCCGCCTTGGCAGAAAGTGCCACGGAGTTTGGCTCCGTAAGGGTGGTTCCAAGATCCGGAGCGGCATTTTTGGACAGAAATTACGATGTTCTCATAGCATCCCGCGCCCTCGAAAAACTCGCACAGTAATCAGGTATCATTACATACTCTCAGCAGGCAGGAAAGGTTTCCTGTCTGCTATTTTTATGAGCGAAATTATGCTATAATCATTCGGAATGGTGTTTTGATCATTATCACTTGCAAAAGAAAGGAAAAGGCAATGATGAAAACCCGCCTGAAGGTGAAGGGGCATTTAAGGTCTTACATGCGTTTCAGCCTGTACCTTGGAATACTGCTCCTTGCAGTCAACATAGCGCTCTTCCCTGTTTCCATACAGGCCGGCGCATTGTTAAGCGCGTTTACGATCTTTTATTTTATCGTTTCGCTGACTCTGTACTACAATAACAAGCCCCTTATCATGAATGAGCTTGTAAGCTTTGCCACCGAATACGGACAGATCCAGAAAAAGCTTCTCAAAGATCTTGATATCCCCTATGCCCTTCTCGATGAGGACGGCAAAGTCATGTGGACAAATCTTGCCTTTGAACAGATCACCGGTGACTCGACAAAATATAACAAGTCCATCACTTCGTTTTTCCCCGTTATAACGGGCGACAAGCTTCCCAGGGAAGAGGATTCCGTGGAATCCGAATTCGATATAGAGCATGAGGGAAGGGATTATTCCATCAAACTCAAGAGGATACCCTTAAGGGAAATGGCTGAAAACAGCGATCTTATAGAAGCCGAGAGCTACAACGGATATCTTATCGCAATGTTCATGTTCGACAAAACAGCTCTCAACATTGCCCTTCAGGAACTCGACGACCAGTCACTCTGCGTCGGAATGATATATCTCGATAATTTCGATGAAGCAATGGAAAGTGTCGAGGAGGTCAAGCAGAGCCTGCTTGCAGCTCTGATAGACAGGAAGGTCAACAAATACATATCTTCCATGGACGGCATCTGCCGCAAGATGGAGAAGGATAAGTACCTTGTTATCCTCAGAAAAAAAGCTATCGCCGAGATGCAGGACAGACATTTCGAACTGCTCAGTGATATAAAGACCGTCAAGATCGGTGAAAACAGCATGGCCGTGACCACCAGCATAGGACTCGGAGTAGACGGACTTACATACGCACAGAATTATGAATACGCCCGCAACGCCATAGATCTTGCCCTCGGCAGAGGAGGAGACCAGGCCGTTATCAAGACCAAGGATCAGGTAACCTATTACGGCGGAAAATCCCAGACCGTTGAAAAGAGTACAAGAGTCAAGGCAAGGGTCAAGGCCCAGGCACTCAGGGAGATAATCTCCGCGAAAGACAACGTCCTGATAATGGGACACAGAAATCCGGATGCCGATGCATTCGGAGCTGCTGTAGGTATCTACTGTATTTCAAAGGTTCTCGGCAAGAATGCATATATCGTAATGGATAATGCCAATAACGATATACAGCCCCTCATCGATACATTCATCAGCGGCGGGGAAGAATACGAGGATGTCCTCATCAGCTCACAGCAGGCTATCGATCTGGCATCTCCTGCCTCGGTACTCGTTGTTGTAGACGTCGGAAAGCCTTCGATCACCGAATGTCCGGATCTCATAAAATACTGCAAGACAATCGTCGTCCTCGACCATCACAGGTCCGGAAGCGAGACCATAGAGAATGCAACCCTCTCATATATAGAGCCTTACGCATCCAGTGCATGTGAAATGATCTCCGAGATACTCCAGTATGCAGCCGACAATGTCAAGATCAGACCGGAAGAAGCAGACTGCATGTATTCCGGCATAATGGTCGATTCCAACTCCTTCCAGAGCAAGGCGGGAGTAAGAACCTTCGAAGCCGCCGCCTTCCTCAGGAGATGCGGTGCCGATGTAACAAGAGTAAGAAAGATGTTCCGTGCGGGAGCCGATGAATACAGAGCCAAGGCTGATGCGGTTTCCCAGGCAGAGATCTACAAGGGAAGCTTTGCAATATCCGTTTGTACGGCGGACGATTGTCCGAGCCCTACTGTTATCGGAGCGCAGGCAGCCAACGAGCTGCTCAATATCCGCGGTATAAAAGCAAGCTTTGTGCTTACCGAATATTCGGGAAAGATACACATAAGTGCAAGGTCGATCGACGAAGTCAACGTCCAGCTCATAATGGAGCGCATGGGCGGCGGCGGACACCTCTCGGTTGCGGCGTGTCAGCTTGAAGGAACTCAGATAGAGGAAGCGATCGGCGAACTCAAGAAAACAATCGATTCAATGATGGAAAGTGGTGAAATCTAATGAAAGTCATATTACTGAAAGATGAAAAGAAACTCGGAAAAAAGGGTGATATCATAAATGCCAGCGACGGATACGCAAGGAATTACATACTTCCGCAGGGCATAGGCGTGGAGGCCACTCCGGCCAACATCAACGACCTCAAGCTTCAGAAAGCCAATGAAAAGAAGGTCGCCGATGAAAAACTCGAGGAGGCAAAAAAGCTTGCCGACAAGCTTGCGTCCATAGAGGTAAATACCACCATCAAAACCGGTGTGGGCGGACGCGCGTTCGGTTCGATCTCCTCAAAGGAGATTGCCGAGGAGTGCAAGAATCAGCACGGAATAACCCTCGATAAGAAAAAGATAGTCCTCGACGATCCAATTAAATCCCCCGGAACATATAATATTTCGGTCAAGATTCATCCCCAGGTAACAGGCACACTCAAGGTAACGGTCACAGAGGCATAAAATGGACGTATACAGTGAAAACATTCTCAAAAAAGTCATGCCCCATGACGATGACGCGGAGAGAGCCGTTCTCACGAGTATGCTACTGTCCCCCAAGGCTATTCAGGAAGTTCAGGAGATCATCAAAGCCGGAGACGAATTCTATAACAAGATCTACGGCATAATATTTGATACCATAGTCGATATGGAAAACTCCGGCGGAAAAGCCGATCCTGTCACCCTCAAGGACAAGCTCAGTGAAAAAGATCTTCCGCCCGAAGTGGCAAGTCTTCCATTCATAATGGATATAATGAAGGACTCGTCCTCTTCCACAAGTGCAAACGTAACTTATTATGCGGACATAGTTCATAAAAAGGCCGAATCAAGAAGCCTGATAAATGCCGCGGAACAGATCGCGGAACAGGGATACAAGGATGATCTCAGCGTACAGGATCTTTTTGACACCGCGGAAAAAAAGATCTTCGAAGCTACCCAGTCAAGGATCGTACGCGATGTAAAGCCGATAAAAGAGATATTTTACGAAGCTCTCACCAATGTATCCAAAGCATACAGGATGCAGGGACAGGTAACCGGTGTCTCAACAGGCTTTTCAGATCTTGACTATATGACATCAGGCTTCCAGAGATCCGATTTCATCCTGATCGCCGCCAGACCCTCCATGGGAAAGACCGCTCTTGCGCTCAACATTGCCGAACATATGGCACTGAAGGCCAGAGCCGGTGTCGGGATATTCTCACTGGAAATGGGCGCCACTCAGCTTGCCAACAGACTTATGGCAATGAATGCAAGGGTTGAAGCATCAAACCTCAGAAGCGGCAAAATTTCCGGAGACGATTATCTGAAGATAACCGAAAGCGGTACTCTTTTCGGAAATTCCAAGCTTTTCATAGACGACACACCCGGAATATCCGTATCGGAAGTCAGGGCAAAATGCAGGAGATGGAAAGCACAGGGTGATCTCGATATTATTTTCATAGACTATCTCCAGCTCATGCAGGGCTCAGGACGTGCAGAGAGCAGACAGCAGGAGGTTTCCCAGATCTCAAGAGACTTAAAGGGACTGGCAAGAGAACTGGATATTCCGGTCGTTGCACTTTCCCAGCTTTCACGTACCGTTGAAAGCCGTAAGCCTCCCAAGCCCATGCTCTCCGATCTGCGTGAATCCGGTGCGATCGAGCAGGATGCCGACGTTGTAATGTTCATCTACAGAGAGGATTATTACAACAAGGACACAAAAAGAAAGAACGTCTCAGATATCATCATTGCCAAGCAGCGTAACGGCCCGGTCGGGGATATACATCTGGTATGGCTTCCGCAGTATACCAAGTTCGCCAATATGAGCAAGGATGAAAAGGACCGTCTCAAGGCGGACAGTGATGACGAATAAGCAA
>CAMNAQ010000129.1 GCA_946531495.1 uncultured Lachnospiraceae bacterium
GCCGGAATGGCTCAGTTGGTAGAGCGAGGCATTCGTAATGCCTAGGTCAGGGGTTCGAGTCCCCTTTCCGGCTGGATTTTTCCCGAAACGAGGTTAATCGTTTCGGGATTTTTTTAAGTTAAAAATTAGTTGACATTAACCTGGTTTTTATAGAAAATTATGAGGATATATATATAAGGGAAGGTGGCGTACTATGGCACAGTTGTGGGGCGGTAGATTTACTAAGCCCACCGATGAAAAAGTATATGCATTTAATGCCTCTATCGGATTTGACAAGAGGATGCTCAGACAGGATATCTGCGGAAGCATAGCTCATGCAAGAATGCTTGGTAAGCAGGGAATAATCTCCAAAGAGGATGCTTCAAATATCGAGTCCGGACTTAAGGGCATATATGAAGATGTCCTTGCGGGAAAGCTTGAGATAACCGACACTTATGAGGATATTCATTCTTTTAATGAATCCGTACTGACCGAACGTATCGGGGATGCAGGTAAAAGACTTCATACCGGAAGAAGCCGTAACGATCAGGTCGCTCTCGACATGAGAATGTATGTCAGGGGAGAGATATGTGTTACCGACATGCTGCTTAACGAGCTTCTCAAGGTCATATGTGAAGTTATGACGGCAAATACAGATACTTATATGCCGGGATTTACACATCTTCAAAAAGCCCAGCCTGTAACACTTGCCCATCACATGGGTGCCTATTTTGAAATGTTCAGGCGTGACAGATTAAGGCTTGCTGATATTTATAAGAGGATGAATGAATGTCCTCTCGGTGCGGGAGCACTTGCAGGAACGACATATCCTCTGGACAGGGAATTTACTGCAGCCGAACTCGGATTTTTCAGAGCAACCGCCAATTCCATGGATTCAGTCTCCGACAGGGATTATCTTATAGAATATCTCGATGCTCTCTGCATTATCATGATGCATCTTTCGAGAAGCTGCGAAGAGATCATAACCTGGAATTCCAATGAATACAGGTTTGTCGAGATAGATGATGCTTATTCCACCGGATCGAGCATCATGCCTCAAAAGAAAAATCCGGATATTGCCGAGCTTGTAAGAGGCAAGACCGGAAGGGTATATGGATCCTTATTCGGACTTCTGACCACGATGAAAGGTATTCCCCTTGCATATAACAAGGATATGCAGGAGGACAAAGAAGGTGCATATGATGCCATGGATACGGCTAACAGCTGTATAGATCTGTATACCGGAATGCTCAAGAGCATGAAGTTCAATAAGGAGATCATGGAGGCATCTGCATCCGGAGGCTTTACGAATGCCACCGATGCCGCAGACTATCTGGTCGTAAAGGGCATTCCCTTCAGAGATGCTCACGGAATAGTAGGCAGAATGGTCCTTGAATGCATCGACAAGGGTATCTCCATTGACGATATGAAGCTTGAAGATCTTAAGGCATTATCACCGGTCATTGAAGAGGATTTTTATGATGCGGTAAGCATTAAGACATGTGTCGGAAAGCGTGCCACAAAAGGAGCTCCCGGTCCTGAAGCCATGAAGGAAGAGCTGGCTGCATGCAATGAATTTATAGCCGGGACACCTGTTTTGACAGACCCGCTTGATAAGATCTTAAAGTAAATTTTTTCAAATATTCATCCCGTGAAAATACGGGATCCGTATAAAGAGGAGGATTATATTATGAGTGACAGATTGAAGGTAGGTATACTTGGCGGAACGGGAATGGTAGGACAGAGATTTATTTCTCTTCTTGAAAATCATCCCTGGTTCGAGGTGACGGTTATTGCCGCATCTCCCAGAAGCGCAGGTAAGACATACGAGGAAGCTATCGGTGACAGATGGAAGATGACCACTCCCATGCCCGAAGCTGTTAAGAAGATCGTTGTAAAGGACGTTTCAAACGTTGAAGAAGTTGTAAAGGATGTTGACTTCTGCTTCAGCGCCGTTGATATGAGCAAGGATGAGATCAAGGCTATCGAAGAGCAGTATGCCAAGACCGAGACCCCTGTTGTTTCCAATAACTCAGCTCACAGATGGACTCCAGATGTTCCCATGATCGTTCCCGAGATCAATGCATCACATGTTGATGTTATCGAATATCAGAAGAAGAGACTCGGAACCACCAGAGGCTTTATCGCAGTTAAGCCCAATTGCTCTATCCAGTCATATGCACCCGTGCTTACTGCATGGAAAGAGTATGAGCCTACACAGGTAGTTGTATCTACCTATCAGGCTATCTCCGGTGCGGGCAAGACCTTTAAGGACTGGCCCGAGATGGTGGGAAATGTTATCCCTTACATCGGAGGTGAAGAGGAAAAGAGTGAAAAGGAACCTTTAAGGCTTTGGGGTAAGATCGAAGGAGGAGTTATCGTTCCTGCTTCCGCTCCCCTTATCACTTCGCAGTGCATCAGAGTTCCCGTGCTTAACGGACATACGGCTTCAGTATTTGTAAATCTGGCTAAGAAGGCTTCCAAGGAAGAACTTATCGAAAAGATGATAAGCTTTTCCGGTGAGCCTCAAAAGCTTGGACTTCCCAGCGCTCCCAAGCAGTTTATCCAGTATCTTGAGGAGGATAACAGACCTCAGGTTACTCTCGATGTCGATTATGAGAGAGGAATGGGTATCAGTGTGGGAAGACTCAGAGAGGATACACTTTTTGACTGGAAGTTTGTCGGTCTTTCTCACAATACCGTAAGAGGCGCTGCTGGCGGTGCGGTTCTTTGTGCAGAGCTTCTTAAAGCAAAGGGATTTATCGCGGCTAAATAAATCTTTTAACTGAGGGGGATCTTAGGGCTTATAAACTTATTGAGGGATCGATGGAACAAAATAATTATCAGCTTGATCTTCTTAAAGCAAAGAACGCACAATTAACAAAAAGCGAACATATTTACAGGATCGTATGTGAATCTTCCGATTACGGATATCTATATCAGTGCCTTGGCAGTGACGAGATCCTTGCTTTCGGCTCTTTTGATAAGATGTTCGGTGTTGAGGTGCATCGCACAAGGGATTTTGAAGAGCTTCTCGAAAAGTTCCATGATGAAGACAGAAAAGCGGTGCTTGAGACTCTGACACCGGAAGAGTACGGAAGAGAGTTTTCGACCTGTGAATGCAGATCCGAAAACGGTCATATCTGGTACAGGATCATAACGCGTATCGGAAAAAGTGATGATGTTTTTGAAGGAAAAGACAAGATCATCACGTTTATGAATATCACCAAAGAGAAGGCCCGTCATTCGGACCTTCTCTATATGGCATATTATGATATGACTACGGGTATCTATAACCGTAATTATTTCGTATCCCTTCTGACGGAATTCATTGCAAGAGCCGATATCGATAAGTGCAGGATCTCACTCCTTATGATCGATATCGACGATTTCAAAAAGATCAATGATGTTCAGGGAATAATCATAGGCGATGAGCTTCTGCAGCAGTTCGGATTCTGGCTTAAAGGCAAGATGGTGAAGGACAGGATCATATGCTGTCATATCAACAATGATATTTTCTGTGTTGCGATCTATGATGCGACAGGAGCATATTCTGTTGAGAATTTCTATAACGATCTGAAAAAAAGATTATCTGAAAGCTTTATAATGAGCAGCGGTCAGGAAATATCCATCACCGCAAGTGTCGGTGTTGCCGAATATCCCGATGCGGGCGGCTCTGCTCTTGATCTGATCAACTGTGCGGATATTGTCGTATATAATTGCAAGAAGATGGGCAAGAATTTGCTTCAGTATTTTGAAGCACCGATCCTGGATGATTTCCTCAAGAATGTTGATATAGAAAATAAGCTTAAAGAGGCTGCGTTCAACAATAATTTTATGATGTATTACCAGCCTCAGTACGTAGCCAAGACCAGAAGGCTCCGCGGAGTTGAGTCTCTTATCAGATGGAAGGACGATACAGGCAAGATGATACCTCCGTCTGTATTTATTCCCATTGCCGAAAAAAACGGCCTTATCGATCATATAGGTCATTTTGTTGTGGATGAATCCCTCAGACAGTATAAGAAATGGTCTGAGTTCTATAATATCCATTTTAAGCTTTCAATAAATATCTCGGCTCTTCAGTATAAGAAGGATGATTTTGTCGACAGCATAATGGCGCTTATCGACAAAAACGGAGTGGATCCCTCCGATGTGGAGCTTGAGATAACAGAGAGTATTCTCATCGACGATTTTGAATCTGTAACTGCAAAGCTTACAAGACTCAGGAATTATGGTGTGAGCATCTCACTTGATGATTTCGGAACGGGATATTCATCTCTTTCTTATCTCAAGAAATTCCCGATCGATACTCTTAAGGTTGATAAGAGCTTTATTGATACTGTCCTTGATGATGCATCGACGAGGATCATTACCGAATCCATCCTTAATATGTCTCGTGCGATGGGCTTTGAGACAATTGCGGAAGGCGTGGAAAATGAAAGACAGTTCAGTTATCTTGTGGGTGCGGGATGCGATGTCATTCAGGGATTTTATCTTGGAAAGCCGCTTCCTTCCGAAAAGATCGATGAGCTTCTTTCTCACATGAAATGATAAAGGATTTCTGATTTGTCTAAAAATCTGTTCATTACGGAAAAACCGAGTGTCGCGAGTCAGTTTTCACAGGCTCTACATGAAAATATGCGAAGAGGAGACGGATTCTTTGAAGGGGATTCGTCTGTTATTACGTGGTGCGTGGGTCATCTTGTTTCCATGAGTTATCCGGAAGAATATGATCCTGCGCTTAAGATGTGGAGATATGATACCATTCCGTTCATCCCCGAAAAATATAAATACCAGGTTATAGGAAATGTCAGTAAGCAGTTTGAGATAGTCAAAAGGCTTTTAAACCGTGAAGATATAGGATGTATATATATATGCACCGACTCCGGAAGAGAGGGGGAATATATATACAGACTTGTTGATATGATGGCGCAAGTTCCCGCAGACAGACCCCGTAAGAGAGTATGGATCGATTCCCAGACGGAAGAAGAGATTGCCAGAGGCATACGGGATGCAAAGGACTGGACGGCATATGATAATCTTTCCGATGCGGCATATTTAAGAGCTCAGGAAGATTATCTCATGGGCATAAATTTTACAAGAGCCCTAACGCTTAAATATTCAAAAAAATGCGCCGGACTTTTGGGGCTTGAAAGACTTTCAGTAACCGTTGGCCGTGTTATGACATGTGTTCTCGGAATAGTTGTAAGAAGAGAACAGGAGATCAGGAATTTTGTAAAAACACCTTTTTATAAGCCGCTTATGAAGGCTGATATAGGTGGCGAAGAAGCAGGTCTTTTCTGGAAGGTCTGCGACAGCTCGGCCTATATGGGTTCTCCGCTTCTTTATAAGGATAACGGATTCAAGGAAAAGGCTGCAGCGGAAAAGCTGATATCGGAAGTACAAAGCGCAGGAGCCGGAACTGCCCGGATAACGGAGATTTCCAGAAAGAGTGAAAAGAAAAATCCGCCCCTTTTGTTTAATCTTGCAGAGCTTCAAAATGTCTGTTCCAAGCTGTTTAAGATAAGTCCCGCAGATACCCTTAATATCGCTCAGGAACTTTATGAAAAGAAATTAACGACTTATCCGAGAACTGATGCAAGAGTGCTTTCAAGCGCCGTTTGCAAGGAGATAAATAAAAACATCGGCGGACTTAAAAGCTATCCTATGCTTTCTGCGGAAAGCTCCGAGGTTCTGGCCGGGGATACATGGAAATCGATTGCAAAGACAAAATACTGTAATGATAAAGCCATAACTGATCACTATGCCATAATCCCGACGGGTCAGGGACTTGGAAATCTCGGAAGTCTGAATAAACTGTCGGCAGATGTTTATGAACTCATATGCAGGAGATTTTTATCGATCTTTTATCCTGCTGCGGTTTATAAAAAGACTCTGTTAACTGCCTTTGAAGGAAAAGAGATGTTCACGGCATCATATAAGGTTCTTGAATCCGAAGGCTATATGAAGGTATTCAACTGTTCTTTTCAGAATAAGAACGAGCAGCCGGAAGAAAAGAGCGAAAACAGTGATGACGAAAATGATGATCAGGGCGCAGACGAAACCCTCAGAAAAGCTCTTGAGCAGCTTAAAAAGGGTGATGTGCTGAAAGTATTGTCACACGATATCAAGGAGGGTGAAAC
>CAMNAQ010000130.1 GCA_946531495.1 uncultured Lachnospiraceae bacterium
ATTGCAGATATGCTTACAAGAATCCGTAATGCAAACACTGCAAAGCATGATACAGTAGATATCCCCAGCTCCCGCATGAAGCTGGCTATAGCAGACATCCTCGTTGACGAGGGATATGTCTCCAAGTATGAGATGGTTGACAACGGTTCCTTTAAGGACATCCGTATCTTCCTGAAGTACAACAACAACAAGAACGAGAGAGTCATCTCCGGCATCAAGAGAATCTCTAAGCCCGGCCTCAGAGTATATGCAGGCGGCGATGAGCTTCCCAAGGTACTCGGCGGACTCGGCACTGCGATCATCTCCACCAATCAGGGTGTGCTTACTGACAAGCAGGCTCGCGAGAAGAAGATCGGCGGCGAAGTTCTTGCATTCATCTGGTAATCATTAATTCGTATATTTCAAGGAGGTACGGGCATTATGTCACGAATCGGTAAAATGCCAATCGCTGTCCCTGCCGGAGTTACGGTAGAGGTAGCAGAAAATAATAAAGTGACTGTTAAGGGCCCTAAGGGAACTCTTGAGAGAGTATTCCCTGCGGACATGAAGATCGAGCAGGAAAATGGTGAGATCACCGTTTCCAGACCCAATGATCTTAAGAAGAACAGATCCCTTCACGGACTTTCAAGAACTCTTCTCAACAACATGATCGTCGGTGTTACCGAAGGATTCGAGAAGAAGCTTGAGATCAACGGTGTAGGTTACAGAGCTGCAAAGCAGGGCAAGAAGCTTACACTTAACCTCGGATATTCACATCCCGTTGAGATGGAAGATCCCGAAGGCGTTGAGACCGTAGTTGACGGTAACATCATAACCGTTAAGGGTATTGATAAAGAGAAGGTTGGACAGCTTGCTGCAGTCATCCGCGACAAGAGAAGACCTGAGCCTTATAAGGGCAAGGGAATCAAGTACGCTGATGAGACTATCCGCCGCAAGGTTGGTAAGACCGGTAAGAAGTAAATCACGATAAGGAGAGTGTGAAGATGGTTAGCAAAGTATCAAGACAGGATGTACGTGCTAAGAAGCACGATAGAATTCGTAACCGCTTCAAAGGAACCGCAGAGCGTCCCCGCCTTGCAGTTTTCAGAAGCAACAGCCACATGTCTGCTCAAATTATCGATGACGTAGAAGGCAAGACTCTTGTATCCGCATCCACCATGGAGAAGGAGATCAAGGGTGAGCTTGAGCAGACAGATAACGTAGAAGCAGCTGCCTATGTCGGCACTGTGATCGCAAAGCGTGCTCTTGAAAAGGGTATCAAGGAAGTCGTATTCGACAGAGGCGGCTTTATATACCAGGGCAAGGTCGCAGCATTAGCAGAGGCAGCCAGAGAAGCTGGCCTGGAATTCTAAGAAAGGATGATCACAAATATGAAGCGTACTATCATAGATGCAAGCCAGTTAGAGCTCGAGGATAAGGTCGTTACGATCAAGAGAGTTACCAAGGTCGTAAAGGGTGGTTCCAATTCCCGCTTTACTGCACTTGTAGTTGTAGGTGACGGAAACGGTCACGTTGGTGTAGGTCTCGGAAAGGCTAAGGAAGTTCCCGAAGCAATCCGCAAGGGCAAGGAAGATGCTGTTAAGCACATCATCGAGGTACCCCTTGATGATAACAATTCCGTTCCTCACGATTATATCGGACATTACGGATCAGCAAATGTTCTTCTCAAGAAGGCTCCCGAAGGTACCGGTATCATCGCCGGAGGCCCTGTCCGTATCGTATGTGAGCTTGCAGGCATCAGAAATATCCGTACCAAGTGCCTCGGTTCTCACAACAAGCAGAATGTCGTTCTTGCAGCAATTGAAGGTCTCACAGAGCTTAAGCGCCCTGAAGAGATCGCCAGAAAGCGCGGCAAGGCAGTAGCTGACGTTCTGGCATAAGGAGGAGAGACAGATGGCAGACAAGAAAGTAAAAGTAACACTGGTAAAGTCCCTTATCGGACAGGTACCGAAGAATAAGACAATAGCACAGTCCATGGGTCTGCGTAAGATCGGACAGTCCGTAGTACTTCCCGACAATGACGCTACCAAGGGACAGGTCAGACTGATCTCCCACATGGTCAAAGTCGAAGAAGCATAAGGAGGACCGATGTAATGGAAATGTCAAATTTACAGCCTGCAGCAGGTTCTGTTAAGAGCGATAATTTCAGAAGAGGACGTGGACACGGTTCAGGAAACGGCAAGACTGCCGGCAAGGGACACAAGGGCCAGAAGGCTCGTTCCGGAGCACCCAGACCCGGTTTTGAAGGCGGTCAGATGCCTCTCTACAGACGTATTCCCAAGAGAGGATTCACCAACCGCAATTCCCTTGAGATCATCGCTATCAATGTAAGCGCACTCAACAGATTTGAGGATGGCACCGAGGTTACCCCTGAAGTTCTTCTTCAGGAGGGCGTTATCAGCAAGATTGCTGACGGTGTTAAGATCCTTGGAAACGGCGAGCTCAGCAAGAAGCTTACAGTCAAGGTAAATGCATATTCTGCATCAGCAAAGGAAAAGATCGAGAATGCTGGCGGCACTGCAGAAGTTATTGAATGATTAACGAGGTGATCGGATGCTCACTACACTGAAGAATGCCATGAAGGTCAAAGAGATCAGACAGCGAGTAATCTTTACCTTCCTGATGCTGATAGTCATCCGTATCGGTTCACAGCTTCCTGTGCCCGGTGTTGACAGGAACTATTTCACGGATTGGTTTGCAGAGCAGACCAGCGGTGCTTTCAGCTTTTTCGACGCAGTTACGGGCGGATCGTTCTTCTCAATGTCGATCCTGGCACTTGGTATCAACCCGTACATTACGTCATCCATTATCATCCAGCTCCTCACAATAGCTATCCCGAAGCTTGAGGAAATGCAGCGCGACGGAGAAACGGGACGTAAAAAGATGGTCGCGATCACCAGGTATGTGACAGTCGTTCTGGCTATCATCCAGTCAACCGCAATGGCTATCGGATTCGGAAGACAGGGTCTCCTTCTTCCATACACCTGGTATAACGTAATAACGTGTGTCGTTGCTCTTACAGCCGGTTCCGCATTTCTTATGTGGATCGGTGAACAGATCACGGAACACGGTATCGGAAATGGTATTTCAATAGTACTTATCATCAATATCATCTCCAGGATACCTCAGGATTTCAGTGCTCTCTACGGACAGTTTGTTGCAGGCAAGGCTCCTGCGACTGCAGTTCTTTCCGCAGCTATCATCCTTGCAATCATCATCGGCATGATCGTCATGGTAGTATTTCTTAACGGCGGTGAGAGAAGGATTCCTGTTCAGTATGCCAAGAAGATGGCAGGAAATAAGATGGTGGGCGGAGCTACCTCCAACATTCCCCTTAAGGTCAATACTTCGGGAATGATCCCCATTATCTTCGCACAGTCCCTTCTTGAGTTCCCTGTTATAATCATTTCCTTCACCGGAAAGAATCCTTCGGGATTCTGGGGTGAGGTTTTGAAGGGACTCAACTACAACAACTGGTGCGTACCCAGCCAGATGAAGTATTCACTCGGACTTCTGGTATATATCGGCCTTTTGATCTTCTTCTCGTATTTCTATACTTCCATAACCTTTAATCCGCTTATGGTAGCAGATAACCTGAAGAGACAGGGAGGCTTCATCCCCGGAATCCGTCCGGGCAAGCCCACATCGGATTACCTGAATAAGGTGCTCAATTACCTTATTTTCATCGGTGCCGTAGGACTTATACTTGTATCGGTTCTGCCTTATGTATTCAACGGTGTTTTCGGAGCTAAGGTTTCCACATCGGGTGCAAGCCTGATCATTATCGTAAGCGTTATCCTCGAGACACTTAAGCAGGTAGAATCAATGATGCTTGTCAGAAACTATAAGGGATTCCTTAAAGACTGACCCAATATGTAACTTAAACGGAGAGACCGCATTGTTTTATCTTCTATGGAGGTAAAATAGTGTGATCTCTCTTAAATGGTCTTAAGTGGTTATTAAGACAAAAGCAGAAGGGAGATCCATATGAAGATTATCATGCTCGGAGCACCCGGTGCCGGAAAGGGCACTCAGGCTAAAATGATCGCTGAAAAGTACAGCATCCCCCATGTATCGACCGGAGATATTTTCCGTGCGAATATCAAGAACGGAACAGAACTCGGCAAACAGGCCAAGGAATATATGGATGCCGGAAAACTCGTTCCCGATGAACTCACCGTTAAGATCCTGCTTGACAGAGTAGCTCAGGATGATTGCGCAGGCGGATATGTTCTTGACGGATTTCCCCGTACCATTCCCCAGGCTCAGGTTCTTGAGGACGCATTAAATAAGCTCGGCGACAAGATCGATTATGCGATAAACGTTGATGTTCCCGATGAGAATATCGTCCGCCGTATGAGCGGAAGACGTGCCTGCCTTAAGTGCGGTGCAACCTATCACATCGAGCACATCCCCCCCAAGCAGGAAGGTATCTGCGATACCTGCGGATCGGAGCTGGTTCTCAGAGATGATGACAAGCCCGAAACCGTTCTCAACAGACTTAAGGTATATCATGAGCAGACCCAGCCCCTCATCGATTTTTATACCGAGAGAAATGTCCTTAAGACTGTTGACGGAACCAGGGATATGAAGGACGTATTTAACGACATTATCGCAATACTCGGATGATCCCGGTAAGAGATGAAAATGCAATAGAGTGCATGCGGGAGTCAAACAGAAAGCTTGGGATAATGCTCGATGAACTGACTGATATGGTCAGACCGGGTATTTCAACAGCTTATCTTGACGAGCAGGCTGAAAGGCTTATCGAAAAGCTCGGAGGAAAACCTAATTTCAAGGGCTATGAGGGATTTCCCGCATGTATCTGTGCTTCTGTCAATGAAGAGATCGTGCACGGCATTCCTTCAAAAAACAGGGTTCTGAAGGATGGCGATATCATAAGCATCGACACGGGAATGGTCATAAAGGGTTACCATTCGGATGCTGCAAGAACGGTCGGTGTCGGAGATATATCTCCGGAATGCAGGGCGCTGATAGAAGATACAAGGTCATCTTTTTTTGCGGCAATGAAGACTGCAACTGCCGGAAAAAGACTTTATGACATATCCGGAGCCATTGCTTCATATATAGAAGAAACAGGACTCGGATATGGGATTGTAAGAGAACTTACCGGTCACGGAATAGGGACCGATATGCATGAAAACCCCATGATCCCGAATTACAGGAAAAGGTTCAGGGGACCGCGCCTCAGGGCGGGAAATACTCTGGCAATCGAACCCATGATAACAATGGGACGCCCCGAGATCGAAATGCTTGATGATGACTGGACGATCGTTACAAGCGACGGATCCTGGGCAGCACATTATGAAAATACCATCCTTATAAGGGATGGATATCCCGAGATACTTTCTCTGGGAGATAAGGAAAAAGAAATGGGATGTGAATGATCCCAAAGATTTAAACACTGAAATTTGAGGAGAAATGAATGTCGAAAAGTGATGTGATCGAAATTGGCGGTGTTGTAGTCGAGAAGCTCCCTAACACCATGTTCAAGGTAGAACTCGAGAACGGACACCAGGTTCTTGCAACCATAAGCGGAAGACTTCGCCAGAATTTCATCAGGATTCTTCCCGGAGATAAAGTCACCATGGAGCTGTCCCCTTATGATCTTTCAAAGGGACGTATCATCTGGAGAGACAAGTAATCACCCAGGCATCATAAATATATATGATATCAAACGCAGGACGCAAAAATCCCACAAAGCTTACTGCGAAGATATAAAAAAGTTCTTGCCACAGCTAAAAGCTTGTGGTATATTCGAAAATGGTCTTTTTTGAAAGGAGGGCTTTGAGATGAAGGTTAGAAGTTCAGTAAAACCGATGTGCGAAAAGTGCAAAGTCATCAAGAGAAAAGGACGCATCAGGATAATCTGCGAGAATCCTAAGCACAAGCAGGTACAGGGTTGATATACACCTGTTACTTCTTGATACTGTTTCTTCTATAAAAGTAGAAGATACGGAAAGATCGGAGACCCTATGTGTCCGATTGGGCATATGCCCCAATCAATTGGTAACCGTATACGGACGAAAAAATAAAGGCTGCGTACCGTAGACATGATCAGATGCTTTGCATATTGCG
>CAMNAQ010000131.1 GCA_946531495.1 uncultured Lachnospiraceae bacterium
TTGAACATATCTCTGTAGCCCTTATCATTTCCGTAAAAAGCGGTTCGTGAAAAGTTCCACAGATCCTTGATCTTTGCAAGAACGTTTTTTTCCGAAGGTATCTTCTCCGCATATCCGTCGAGTACCGCCTCCATAAACCTAAGATACTCTTCCTTATCCGCAGGCTTTCCTCCCTTGATATATCTTGCAAGGGACGGATTTTGCAGAAGCCCTCTTCCGATCATGATGCCATCGAGCTTCGGAAATCTTTCCACGATCTGTTCGCAGCTTTTCCCGGTGACGATGTCCCCGTTATATACGACTCCGATGCCTGCACCGGTTAAGGCTTCATACATATACCCGAAGGCTTCAAGCTCGACAATTCCCTGGTACATCTGAGTCCTGGACCTTGGATGGATTATGATCTGTTTTACGGGATGATCAAGAAATATCTGTGTAAGCCTTTTATACTCATCCGCGGAATAATAGCCTATCCTGGTCTTGATCGATATATCCGGGACAGCTCCGCCTTCAGACCTGATAACATCCAGGGCTTTTTCCAGATCCTTCATATATTCTTCAAGGACTTCCGGCTCCCTGAGCATTCCCGAGCCCTTGGCCTTTGAAACAACGCATCCCGAAGGACAGCCCATATTTATATTGATCTCACCATATCCGTACCTGTCATGGATCATGCACAGATATTTTGCACTCTGATCCGCAGAGTTACTTATGATCTGAGGTACGAGCGTAAGGCCTTCATTATTCTTCGGATCAACATCCCTCTGTTCCTTATGATTCAGAAGTATGTTTTCATTGGTCGATATGAAGGGAGTAAAATACTTATCGCATCCCCCGAAATACCTGTTATGAAGATTCCTGAACAGATACGGGGTCATGCCCTCCATCGGGGCAAAATATATATCCATATCAGCAAACTCCCAGAGATTTTAATTCCCTGTACAAGTGATTGGCGGGAAGGCCTACCACATTAAAATAATCTCCCTCTATCCCTTCTATATATCTGGCACAAAATCCCTGTATTCCGTATGCGCCGGCTTTATCCATGGAATCTCCGGTCTTTATATATTCCATGATCTCGCTGTCACTCATCTGAGAAAAATGCACAGCCGTTCTTTCCCAAAATGATCTCTTTACCGGAGTCTTCAGACCGCTTACCAAAATGGTCACTCCGGAATAAACCTCATGAACCCCGCCCTGAAGCGCAGAGAGCATTTCAAAAGCTTCAGCTTCAGAATGAGGCTTTCCGAGAATGCCGTTTCCGTTCTCCTGATAAACCACGGTATCACAGCCTATAACGCAAAAAGTCTCGCTCTCGGGATGCTCGCATATAAAGGTCGGTCCTTTTTCAAGTGCCTTAAGAACGGACATGGCCTTTCTTTCCGAAAGCATCATCACACGCTTTTTCGGATCCTTTTCTATCGTATTCTCGTCAGCATTGCTGATACACACATCATATTTTATCCCTATCTGATCGAGTATCTCCCTTCTTCTCGGAGATGCGGATGCAAGTACAATTTTCATATAAGTCCTTTACCTGTCACTGCAGGAGATCCATGCAGTACCTTTAAGCATATATATCCGATATCCTAAACCGTATCATTCCGGATGAGCATTTTGTATACCCGGGCAGACTGGCCGTAACAATTTATTTTGCAGGTTTTGTCTTGGGAGTGAACACCCTGCTCTCGGATGTCTTCTTCGGTCCCAGTTTCTTTGCGGCATCTGCCGCCTCTTTCATGGCTATAAGCTGCGAATCCACGGCCTTCTTCTGACGAAGACCTTCCTTGACATATTCACATCCAAGAGGCCTTAATACATTTGCCCTTCTGTTATCCCTAAGCTCTGTATCAAGAATATGCCACAGTCTTGCCTTAAGCGCATCATCATAAACCGGGAAAACTATTTCTACTCTTCTGTCGAGATTTCTCGGCATCCAGTCTGCGCTTCCGCAATACACTTCGGGATTTTCGTCATTCTTGAACCAGAATATCCTTGCATGCTCCAGGAAATTTCCCGTGATGGATCTTACCGATATATTTTCGCTGACTCCCTTTATTCCGGTCTTAAGACAGCATATCCCTCTGACTATAAGCTGTATCTTAACGCCTGCTGCAGAAGCCTTATAAAGTGCTTCGATGATATCGGGATCGGACAGCGAATTCATCTTGGCGACGATCCTTCCTTCTTTTCCGCTGCGCGCGATATCCGTTTCCCTTCCGATCAGATACAGGAATCTGTCCTTGAGCCAAAGCGGGGCAACAACAAGAGAATTCCAGCCCTTCGGTTCGGAATAACCGCTGAGCATATTGAAGACTGCAGTTGCATCCTCACCTATCTGCTCCTTGCATGTCAGAAGTCCGATATCCGTATATATCCTTGCGGTGGCATCGTTGTAATTACCGGTACCAAGATGCACATAACGTCTGATGCCTTCATTTTCCTTTCTCACAACGAGTGTGATCTTGGAGTGAGTCTTCAGGCCCACCAGTCCGTATATAACATGACAGCCTGCCTTCTCAAGCATTCTCGCCCACACGATATTATGCTCTTCATCGAATCTTGCCTTCAGCTCGACAAGAACGGTAACCTGTTTTCCGTTTTCCGCCGCCTGTGCAAGAGCCGCGATGATGGGTGAATTACCGCTCACTCTGTAAAGTGTCTGCTTGATGGCAAGTACATCCGGATCAGAAGCTGCCGTTCTTACAAAGTCGACAACAGGTTCAAAGGACTGGTAAGGATGGAACAGTAAAATGTCCTTCTTCCTGATACATTCAAAGATATCCGCACCCTGTGGGATCTCGGGAACCCTTGCGGGCTCGAATGAGGGATTTCTGAATCTTTCAAATCCGGGCATCGAGCTGATCTTAAAGAAAGCGGTAAGGTCAAGCGGTCCGTCTATCATGTACAGCTCGTTACCGTTAATATTCAGTTCCTTCTGCAAAAATGAAAGAAGCTTCTTGTCAGCTTTATGCTCTATCTCGAGCCTCAGGACCTCTCCTCTTTGTCTTGCCTTGACAGATCTTTCGATCTCCTTGAGCAGATCCTCGGCATCGTCCTCGTCTATGTTCATATCTCCGTTTCTTGTTATCCTGTACGGATGCGCACAGACGATGTCATAATTCAGGAACAGAGATTTCATATTCCTTTCGATTATCTCTTCAAGAAAGATTATCCTCTTTGCTTTTCCGTTTTCGGGGAGGACCAAAACTCTCGGGAGTACCGAAGGAACCTGTACCGTAGCAAATTCAAGGTCCCCTCCGCCGTCCTTTTTCCTTACCATTGCTCCGATGTTAAGGGACTTATTGAGGATGAGCGGAAAAGGTCTCGAAGAATCCACAGCCATCGGGGTAAGTACCGGATATACAAGGGTACGGAAATAATCATCGGCGAATTTACACTCGGAAGCGGTCATGTCCTCATGACTCCTTACAAGCTCAAGTCCGCACTTTTTTAATTCCGGAAGGAGCTCTGTCCTGAGTGCTTTATACTGGTCGTAGACAAGTGCATGTACGCTGTCGCTTATCGCATCAAGCTGCTCTGCGGGTGTCATTCCGGCAATGTCGGTCTTGTCATATCCCGCTTCATCCATATCAAGAAGGGATCCGACTCTTACCATTACGAATTCGTCAAGATTCGATGATACTATGGCAAGAAACTTAAGCCTCTCAAAAAGAGGTGTCTGTTTATCCCTTGCCTCGGACAATATCCTTCTGTCGAACTCTACCCAGCTAAGTTCCCTGTTCGTATAATATTCCGGATTTCTGAAATCCTTTATCTTTCCAGATGCCATGAAAGCTCCTAAATAAACAAATATCAGTTTCTTACTATCACAGGTCTTATGGAATATATCTCTTCAAAAAAGTCCGAAGCCTCGGGGAAAAACGCTTCCTCAAGCAAAAATCCCTGCGGAGTGTTAACACTGAGATGAAGCTCGCTTCCCGACAGAGAAGCTCTTACCTCCTTAAGCTTCTGCTTATGGCTTCTGTCGAGGCTGTTTGCAAGTCTCAGGATAGCCGTAAGCTTTGCAACCTTTATATAGCCTTCTTTTCCAAGCGTTCCTCCGTTATCCTCGTCCAGTCCCTGATAAATGAATTCCGAATGGTTGAATCTGACTATGCTTGCAACTATCTCTCTTTCATGATGTGACAGACCGATGATCTCCGTCGCCATAATGATGTCATAGGACCTTTCTCCTATTTCGGTCATCGCTATATATTTTCCGCAATCATGAAGTATTGATGCAATATCCAGATACAGTCTGTCTCTTTCGGTCAGCCCGCTGAGCTTTTTCATGGAATCAAATATCGTTCCGGATATCTGTCTCAGAGTCTCGGCTCTCGATCTTGATCCGTTATATCTTCTGGATATATTAAGTGCGCAGGCTGTTATATCCTTTTCAAAATCATGCTCAGGCTTTATCAGCTTGCGCTCTTCGGCAAACTCATAAGCAATACCGTCCGAAAGCGTAACTCCGGGAGCGTAGATCTTTTCGGACTTCAAAATACTGCTGAGGCACTTAACAAGAATTCCGGATATCCTGATGAGTGGTACCTTTTCCTCGGGAACCCCCACCATCCTTGCAGTTTCATAGGTTCCTCTGTCCGACAGATCTTCAAGAAGCTTTATAAAATCCTTCCTGGAAAGATAATCCTGTCCAAGCTCTTTTGCCCTGTTCTTGATACAACTGCTGATGTAATCATCCATTACTATCAGGTTTCTGACGGTTCCCTGAAGGAAGAGCTTCTTGTAGGTAAGGAGCTGTGCATCAATAAGCTCCTCCTCCAGAAGTCTCATTCTGTAGGGATCTGCCCCGAGACTCTCCACTCTTTCCCTTATCCTCAGAACTCCGAGTCTCAGATTCTGCGTACTTACCAGCGAATCCTCGTCAAAGAGTGAGATCTGTATGCTTCCGCCTCCTATATCAAGGATCGCGGCGCTGTCCTGTATCGCGGTATAGAAATCATTTCCCGCACCCGCAATGGATTTGTAATCAAGAAATCTCTGTTCCGAATTGGAGAGAGTATCAATATGTATGCCGGTTCTTGTTTCGATCAGATCAAGAAGTATCCCGGAGTTTTCGGTTTCCCTTATCGCACTTGTTCCGTATGCCCTGTAATGCTCAACCTTATACGAACGCATGACGGATGCAAAATGCGAAAGCACATGGCACAGCTCTTCAACCTTTTCCTTGGAGATCTTTCCCGTAGCATACGTATCCGCGCCAAGAGACAGTCCCGTGACAAGACAGTCGATCTCCTTCATCTGTTTTTTCCCGCCGTATTCAAATATCTTCATGGTAAGCTCAAAGCTTCCCACATCTATGGCGGCAAAAGTGTGTACCATATCTTTCCTCCGACAAGTATCAGTAATTTCCGAGGACCCTGAGGTTCCTTGCTTCTTCACGCAGTCCCGTAAGAGCGCATCTTACCGAAGGCTCCGACAGATTTCCTTCGAAATCCAGGAAAAATCTGTATTCCCATGTACGTCCCTCGATTGGTCTGGATTCGATCTTTGAAATATTGAGGCCGTTGAAGATAAAATGTCCGAGGCAGTTATAAAGCGATCCGCTCTCGTGCGGGACCTCAAAGCATATGCTTATCTTCCTTGCATCCTCCCTGTAGACCTTCTGCCCTGTAACGATAATGAATCTTGTGGAATTGTTCTCGGCAGAATTGACACCCTTTTCAAGAATATCAAGTCCGTAGATTGTCGCTGCAAGTTCACTTGCGATCGCAGCCTGGGACTTATCTCCATCACCTGCAACTTTGCGCGCGGCAAATGCATTATTGGGCATGGAGATCTGCTTCCAGTCATGCTCCTCAAGAAATCTCTGGGACTGCATCAGGGACTGGGGGTGTGAAAAAACCGTCCTGATATCGGAAATATCCGCCCCCTTTACACCCATCAGGCAATGCTCGATGGAAATAACCTGCTCGGCAACAATATAATTTTCATACTCGGCAAGAAGGTCATAGATCTCACTGACAATTCCGGCAGTGGAATTTTCTATGGGAAGAACGGCATAATCGGCGCTTCCCTCAGAGATCGCAGTCATTGCGCTTCTGAAGGTGGGAACATGTATCGATGATACATCG
>CAMNAQ010000132.1 GCA_946531495.1 uncultured Lachnospiraceae bacterium
TTAAAGCCTGCAGAGAATATAATTTTGCTTGGATGTGTATAAAAGCATGTTAATAAAGGGAGGAAAAAAATGGATTCCAATAACATGAACGGAAATTATCAGCAGAATCAGTATCAGCAGCCCCAGTACCAGCAGCCGGCTTATCAGCAGAATCCACAGGCACAGTACCAGAATTATCAGCAGACGCAGTACCAGCAGCCCTATACACAGCAGCCTGTTTATAACAATATCTATGCATCTAATTCTGTTCCCGACAATTATAAGCCGATCTCACCCTGGGGTTATGTAGGCTATTCCATTCTTTTTGCAATCCCAGTTGTTGGCTTGATATTGCTGATAGTTTTCTCATTCAGTGATTCCAATATCAACCGCAGGAATTATGCGAGATCATTCTGGTGTGTACTTCTTTTGGCAGTCATATTAACTGTTATCCTGGTCGCCATTGCTGCCATAACCGGCATATCACTGCTCAATTATCTGTATTAGTTTAGACCGCGTAAATACCCCGGCGCTCTCCCATGGAGGGCGCCTCTTTTATTAAAAATGTCCATATTTATATTCTGAAAATTTACTATGTTTTGTTACATTTTCTGATATAATGGTGAAAGTGGGGATTTTGATAGGAGATTATCAATTCCCGAAAAAAATAACTGTAACAAGCAGAAAGGGAACGAAAATGAGTAAAATCAAGAAAAGAAATGTCATTGTCGGACAGTCGGGCGGACCTACCGCAGCTATCAATTCCTCTCTTGCAGGTGTTTATCGTACCGCTAAGGACAGAGGATATGCCAAAGTTTATGGTATGATCCACGGTATTCAGGGATTTATGGAGGGAAGATATGTAGATCTTTCCGAGCATATCCAGACCGGTCTTGATGCAGAGCTCCTTAAGAGAACTCCTTCTGCATATCTCGGCTCCTGCCGTTATAAGCTTCCCAATATCAATGAGGACAAAGAGCTCTATGAGAAGATCTTCAAGATGCTTGATGAACTCGAGATCGACTGCTTCATCTACATCGGTGGTAACGATTCAATGGATACCATCAAGAAGCTTTCAGATTATGCTATCATTTCCGGTTCTGAGATCCGTTTCGTAGGATGCCCCAAGACCATTGATAATGACCTTGCTCTTACCGACCATACTCCCGGATACGGCTCAGCTGCCAAGTATATCGGTACTTCCGTAAAAGAGATCATCCGTGACGGATGGAGCCTTGAGACCGCACATGGCCAGGTTGTCATCGTTGAGATCATGGGACGTAATGCAGGATGGCTTACCGGCGCTTCGGTTCTTGCAAAGAGCGAGGACTGCGACGGACCTGATGCAATCTATCTTCCCGAAATTCCTTTCGATGTTAATGCTTTTGTTGATAAGTGTAAGGAACTTCTTAAGACCAAGGCATCCATCGTTATGTGCGTATCCGAAGGTATCCGTACCGCTGAAGGAAAGTATGTAAGCGAGATGACAGAAGGTGTTGAGTATGTGGACGCATTCGGACACAAGCAGCTCACCGGAACAGCTACCTATCTTTCAACTGTAGTTGCAAAGGAGATTGGATGTAAGACCAGAGCCATCGAGCTTTCAACTCTTCAGAGAGCAGCAAGCCACTGCGCATCCAGAATTGATATTCTTGAAGCTTATGAAGTAGGCGGTGCTGCAATGAAGGCTGCTGACGAAGGCGATTCAGGTAAGATGGTTGTCTTCAAGAGAATTTCCGATGATCCTTATCAGGCAGGTACCGAGGTTAAGGATGTTCATAAGATCGCTAACGATGAAAGACTCGTTCCCAGAGAGTGGATCACCAAGGATGGAACCTATGTTACTTCTGAGTTCGTAACATATGTAAGACCTCTTATCCAGGGTGATGTTGCACCTATCATGGTTGACGGTATTCCCAGACATCTCTACGTCAAGGGATTCCAGGAACTCCTTTGATCTAAAATCCATAGCACATTCTGGGACCTCCGCATTATGCGGGGGTCCTTTTTTTACGGAGGACGCGCCGGTTGTTTACCTCCTGTTTCATATAATCCGTGCCGGTGCTGATGTAAAAAGGTCGACGGCGAAGCGCCTGCGGGAAACACATTCGCCTGGCCCGAACGAAGTGAGCGGCCTGCGGCATTTACTAAAACATCTAACTTGCATTAACAGTATACGTGAATGTATAATTTAATAGTTTGTGGCTAAAAAATTTGGGCAGGAAGCTGCCAGAAGCAATATCTGAATGCTTTTTTGCCTGTTTTTTCAGGATCAGAGGAGAAGAAAGATGATCTCAGCGGTAAATGTAACCTACAGAGTCGGAAAGAAGGCTTTGTTCGAAGACGTTAACATCAAATTTACTGAAGGAAACTGCTATGGACTCATAGGTGCCAACGGTGCCGGAAAGTCCACATTTTTAAAGATACTTTCCGGAGAGCTTGATACCACCAAGGGTGAGATAGTCATCACTCCCGGTGAGCGTCTTTCCGTTCTTGAACAGGATCACTTCAAGTATGATGAGTATTCGGTAATGGATACCGTCATCATGGGAAATAAGCGTCTTTACGACATCATGAAAGAAAAAGAAGCCATCTACATGAAGGAAGATTTTTCCGATGAGGACGGAATAAGAGCAGGTGAACTTGAGGCTGAATTTGCCGAGATGGACGGATACGAAGCCGAATCAAATGCAGCAATGCTTCTTAACGGTCTCGGAATCCCCACTGAAGAGCACTATACAACCATGGCGGATCTTGACGGTTCGATGAAGGTCAAGGTTCTCCTTGCAAAGGCTCTTTTCGGTAATCCGGATATCCTTCTTCTGGACGAGCCTACTAACCACCTTGATCTCGAAGCAATCGGCTGGCTTGAGGAGTTTCTTATTGACTTCAACAATACGGTCATCGTCGTATCCCACGACAGATATTTCCTTAATAGGGTCTGCACACAGATCGCAGATATCGACTACGGAAAGATCCAGCTCTATGCCGGTAACTATGACTTCTGGTATGAGTCTTCACAGCTCATGATCCGTCAGATGAAGGAAGCCAATAAGAAGAAGGAAGAAAAGATCAAGGAACTCCAGGAGTTCATATCCAGGTTTTCGGCAAACGCATCAAAGTCCAAGCAGGCTACTTCCAGGAAGAGAGCACTTGAAAAGATCGAGCTTGATACGATCAAGCCTTCATCGAGAAAGTATCCTTACATTGATTTCAGACCCGAGCGTGAGATCGGCAACGAGGTTCTCACGGTTGAGAATATCTGTTATTCCGAAAACGGCGAAAAGCTGCTTGATAATGTTTCATTCATTATGGGGCATGAGGATAAGATCGCATTCGTGGGAGGCTGTGAAAAGGCCAAGACAGCCCTGTTCAGGATCCTTACCGGTGATCTTGAACCCGACAGCGGTTCTTTCAAATGGGGTGTTACCACATCACAGGCATATTTCCCCAGGGATTACACGAAAGAATTCGACAATGATCTTACCATCACCGAATGGCTTACAGGCTATTCAGCCATAAAGGATGCAACATATGTAAGAGGCTTTCTCGGCAGAATGCTCTTTCCGGGCGAGGATGGCGTTAAGAAGGTAAAGGTCCTTTCGGGAGGTGAGAAGGTAAGATGCCTTCTTTCCAAGATGATGATAAGCGCAGCTAACTGCCTTGTTTTTGATGAGCCTACCAACCATCTTGATATGGAGTCCATTACCGCGCTCAATACAGGTATGGTAAAGTTCCCCGGCGTTATTCTTTTCTCATGCAGGGATCACCAGCTTACAGAGACTACGGCTAACAGGATCATCGAGATCCTTCCGGACGGCTCAATCATAGATAAGATCACAACCTATGACGAGTATCTTGCAAATGATGAAAATGCAAGAAAGAGAACTGTATTTACTGCTAACAAGGAAGACGACGAAGATTGATAGACCTTCATTCCCATACAAATAAATCTGACGGCAGTCTTGAACCTTCACAGCTTGTGGATCTTGCAGCGCAAAAAGGGATCACATACCTTGCAGTGACAGACCACGATACTGTTTCGGGGATCGAAGAGGCTTTAAAAAGAGCAGAGGAGATCAGTGCTGATCCATCCTCCTGTCTTCGTGCGCCTGTGATAATCCCAGGTATAGAGTTTTCCACGGACTGGAACGGAAGAGATGTTCACGTTGTCGGACTGGCAATCGATCATCATAACGAGGAATTCGTAGGAAGCCTTCAGACATTTCTTGATTCGCGTGAAGGCAGAAACCGTAAGATGGCAGAGAATCTGAAGAAGCTCGGTATCGGTATCTCCTATGAAGGTCTTATGAAAATGTTTCCCGATTCTGTGCTTACAAGGGCCCATTTTGCAAAATACCTTTATGAATACGGATATGTCAGAAGTGTTCATGAGGCGTTCGAAAGGTATCTGGGACCGGATTCTCCGGCTTATGTACCGAGAGAAAAGATCACTCCGGTTCAGGCTGTGGAGATGACTCTGATGGCAGGCGGAATTCCGGTTTTGGCCCATCCGCTGATCTACAGATTCGGTGATGAAAAACTCCGTGAACTGATCGGTATGATGAAAGAGGCGGGGCTTGTGGGAATTGAAGCCATGTACAGTACTCACTCCGCAGAGGATGTGGAGTATGTTAAGAAATTGGCGTCTGAAACCGGACTTAAGATTTCGGGCGGAAGTGATTTCCACGGTAATAACAAACCCGGCATTGAGCTTGGTACGGGATGCGGCGATATGAACATTCCCGAGCAGGTATGGTTTGATCTTTCATCAGGAGGCTGATGGAATGGAAGAAAATAATAGGGACGAAAAACCTCTTGGGTATAACTTTGATGATTTTCTTGAAGATGAGATAAAAGATGCGGCGTTTAAAGTATCACTGCGCCCCGGCAGATTTTACTTCCACATCGTTTTTCTTCTCATTCCGGTGATCTTTTATATTATGTTTTGGAACTTTCTTTATGCGCTTGAAGGCGTGGGAATGGCCGACTACGCCGCTATGTTCAAGTTCTTCCTGTTTCTCATATTTGTAATGGGCATATGTTTTTTTGTGATCAATTGCGGAAAAGAAGTTATCGTTTCCGGTCACGGAATTGTGCTCAGAAGCCTCTTTATCATCAATGAATCCATATCCGTGCATGACGTGGAAAGATGCGAGGTCATCACAGGACTGACCACACACGGAAGGTATCACACAGAGCATTATTCCAAGGCTGTAATATATTACGGGGATGGAAGAAGGTTTTCTGTCACGGATAATATGTACAAGGGCTGGAACCGCCTGGTCCGTTATATGGAAATGAACAACAAGGTAGTAAGACTGGACGGACGAAACGGATTTCAGAAAGCTTTGGACGATATGATCGGCGGAAAATGATTTCCAGGATCATTAATAGCCGGAGCGGCGAAAAAAAGAATTCCGCAACGGCGCTGATGTAAGCGTTTTCACAAAAAAATATTAAAGAAATTGTTAAATTTTTGATGAACTTTTAAAGGTATTTTGCTATAATACATAGGCTATCCATCTGTAGATTATTTTGATGAAGGTTTTTGATATTTCGGAAGCCGGATTCATTTAATTTATAAGAGAAGTTGAAGTAAGAAGGTAGAAAGAAAGGAAAAGAGAACATGAGTAAGAAATGGGTCTATCTGTTCACAGAGGGTAACGCTAACATGCGTGAACTCCTCGGAGGTAAGGGAGCTAACCTTGCTGAGATGTCCAACATTAAGTTAGACGGATCAGGCGAGTCTTTCCCTGTTCCTCAGGGCTTTACCATCACCACTGAAGCCTGCACACAGTACTACGAGGATGGTCGTGAGATCAATGATGAGATCATGGGCCAGATCGAAGAGTACATCGTTAAGCTTGAGGGAATCACCGGCAAGAAGTTCGGTGACAAGGAGAATCCCCTCCTCGTTTCCGTTCGTTCCGGCGCCAGAGCTTCCATGCCCGGAATGATGGACACCATCCTTAACCTCGGACTCAATGAGGACGTTGTTAATACCATCGCTGAGAAGTCAGGAAATCCCCGTTGGGCTTGGGACTGCTACAGAAGATTCATTCAGATGTATTCCG
>CAMNAQ010000133.1 GCA_946531495.1 uncultured Lachnospiraceae bacterium
AAAATGCTTTGAAATAGCTTTTTACGATCTCGATCTGTCTCATGCTTCCGAGATAACCTGTATATAGAGCGTCGAATTTAAAGCCCTCTTTTATCCAGTGATCCCTGATGGGTTCCATGTCGTCTGTAAGATCACGGAATGTAAAGCCCTTGAACTGTGTATGAGTTGACAGAACCGCAGTGGGAACTATGGCAGTCTCTATCCCTGCTGCGGAGATGATCGGAAGTGCTACAGTCAGAGAGCACTTTCCGATACAGGATATATCCTGAATGGTCGCTACTCTTTTCATAATGTCTCCTTTAAAGATAATTGCGTTTTGTAACAAGGCACAGTATAATCCAATACTGGCACTATTCATATTACCATTTTAAATTTTTTTATTAATACCAGAATGCTTATATACGACATCGAAAAGAGAAGATCAAAGCCAATATACGAATATATCTATGAATGCATAAGGGAGGATATCCGAAGCGGAGTGTTAAAGAGCGGTGATAAGCTTCCCTCCAGAAGGCAGATGGCGCTTGATAACGGGATTGCGGAAATAACGGTATCGGGAGCCTATTCCCAGCTTATCACGGAAGGATATATAGAAAGCAGGGAGAAAAAAGGATATTTCGTTGCGCCTAACATAGAAGATCTGACCGGAAAAGTTTATGAGGCGGCTCCAAAAGGCGGAGCGGCGTCTTGCCGGAAAGAGCGGCCCGATGAAAAAAGAGGATGCTCCGGAAACGGAAAAAAGGAAGAGTCAGATCGTAACCCGGTTATAGATCTGTCCGGCGGAAGCCTTCCGGAGGAGACATTTCCGTTCGATACATGGTCCAGGATAGCAAGGAGGATAATGTCGGAAGAGCGTTCGGAATGTGTCAAAGCCCCCGATGCAAGGGGAGTTGAGCGTCTCAGAAAAGCCATTGCAGGTTATCTGTCACGCTCGAGAGGCTTTTCTCCCAATCCCGAGAGGATAATAATCGGTCCCGGAACGGAGTATCTCGGAAGTATCCTGCTCAATATCGTAGGCGGAGGAGCTATGGTTGCTGTTGAGGATCCCGGGTATTCTAATATTTCCGAACTATATGAAAACAGCGGTAACAAATGTCTTCATATTCCTGTTGATGAAAACGGACTGATCACGGATGGGCTTGAAAGTCTTAATCTGAAGCTGATACATGTGTCGCCTTCCCATCATTTTCCGCTCGGATGCGTTATGAGCGCAGCCAGAAGAGCCGCCCTGATCAAATGGGCATATTCGGAAAATGCCTGGATCGCAGAGGATGATTATGATTCGGAATTCAGATTTGAAGGACGACCTGTCCCGCCCCTTGTGGCTTCCGCTCCGGGAAGAGTGGTCTATATGAATACTTTTTCGAGGACGATATCCCCCTCTATCAGGATCTCATATATGGTACTTCCGGATGAGCTGTATGAAAGGTATGCGGAAAAGCATGTATTCCGGTCGGGAAGTGTATCCACGCTCCAGCAGCTTACGCTTGCGTCCTTTATTTCGGAAGGTTATTACGAGCGTCATCTTAACAGGATGAGGAACTTCTACAGAAAACGCAGGAATGCGATATTTGAAATAGCACATGAAGATGAGATCGCAGGAAACTTTGACTGTGAAGGGGACGGAAGCGGCATGACATTTCTGCTTCATGCGAGGAAACCGGTCAATGATAAAAAATTCATAAATATTCTAAAAAAGAATGGGGTTTTATTGAATTCGCTTGAAGATTATTGTTACAATAACTGCGATTTTTTCCGTAACAGGTATGTAGTTAATTTCGGCTCGGTTACAGAGGAGCAATTTGCAGAAGCTGCACATATAATGTGTGAGACCTTGAAAGGATCATATGTCTAAGATTAGCGTAAAAAAACCATTTACTGTTCTGGTCATGATCATCATCATGATCGTGCTCGGTACGGTCAGTATAATAAGGATGCAAATGGATCTGCTTCCCCATATCAGTCTGCCCTATGTTCTGGTTATAACAACATATCCCGGAGAATCTCCGGAATCCGTTGAGGCGACGATCTCAAAGCCCTTAGAGCAGGCACTTGGAACGATCTCCGGTGTTAAGAATATCTATTCCATGAGCTATGAAAACTATGGAATAGTGGAGCTTGAATTTGCAAACGGAACAAGTCTTGATAACGTCATGGTCAAGATATACACCCAGATAGATACCGTGCGTGCAACATGGCCTGACGGAGTGGGAATCCCTTCCATAATGGAGCTTTCCACCGATATGCTCGCTAACCAGTACCTTGCGGTCTCATATGAGGGGATGGATATAGAGCAGCTTTCAAGATTTGCGGAGGAAACCGTAGTCCCTGCGTTTGAGAGACAGGACGGAGTTGCAAGCGTAAGTGCGAGCGGTCTCATCGAAAAAAGCGTACAGATAGAGCTTGATCAGGATAAGGTTGATATCCTGAATGAAAAGATCTATGCATATGCCGAAGAGCAGCTTGATGATGCGCTTGCGGACATCATGGAGAATCAGAGCAGCCTTGACGATGCAAGGGACCAGCTTATAGATTCCCAGAACGAACTCAACCAGTCACAGGCAGATCTTAACCAGAGTCTTCAGGAGCTGACCGATTCATATGCCGAACTGATCCAGTCACAATATGATCTTGTCGATTCCATTGAAGAAATAGATGATTCGAGAAGAGAGCTTGATGATAAGAAGGCAGAGCTCGAGACCAAAAAGAATGAGCTCTACAGCGCCCTTGCACAGGCTGAGGACGCGTTAAGAAAGCGTGATGAACTTAACTCCCAGCTTCAGGCAGCGCAGGTTGCACTGGCTACAGTTCAGGCCCAGCTTGACCAGATGCCTGCCGGGGCACCCGGATATGCGGAGCTTGCTGCAAGAGCAGCTGAAGCCGAAGCAGTTGTTGCACAGCTTCAGGCCGGGATTACTGCAATAGAATCCGGACTTGCGCAGGGCGGTATCAATTCATGGGCCGATCTTGAAAAAGCCAAGATGGAAGCCGCATCACAGTTCGGCGCGGCCATGGCTCAGCTTTCCATTGCACAGCAACAGCTTGAAATGGCAAGAGAGCAGGCTGAGGGAGGCCAGGACCAGATCAATTCCGCTTATGAGCAGATCATGGACGGATATGATCAGATCGCTGACGGTCAGCAGCAGATATATGACGGCCAGCAGCAGATCAACGACGGGTGGCAGACATATTATGATTCGGTAGAACAGTTCAATGACGGACTTGCGCAATATGAGGTTCAAAGAGAGGAAGCGCTGAAGAAGGCAAACTCCGACGAACTTTTAACTCTTCAGACATTGTCCCAGCTCATCTATGCCCAGAATTTTGACATGCCTGTCGGATATATTGACGATAAGGATGATAATTCCTGGCTTCTTAAGATAGGTAATGAATTCGATTCCGTAGAAGAGATGGAAAACACACCTCTTGTAGTTATAGACGGAGTCGGAACCGTTCTTCTCAAGGACGTAGCCAATATAACGGTTATTGATAATTCCTCCACCACCTTCACAAAGCTTGATACCAATGACGGTGTTATCCTCAGCGTGTTCAAGAGCAGTGAAGCAGGCTCCAACGATGTGGCAAGGGTCTGTATCGCTGAGATGAACAGGCTTGAGGAAAAGTATCCCGGACTTGATATAACGGTCATGATGGACCAGGGAGCATACATCACGATGATCCTTTCCGTTGTTGTCCAGAACATGCTCATCGGTGCGGGACTTGCGATCCTTATACTCGCTCTTTTCCTTAAGGATGTTCTTCCTACCATAGTCGTTGCCATCAGCATTCCTCTCAGTGTGCTTACCGCTCTTGTTGCCATGTATTTCAGCGGTGTTTCACTGAACATGATGAGCCTTTTCGGAATGAGCCTTGGTATAGGTATGCTTGTTGATAACTCCATTGTTGTCATGGAGAATATTTACAGGCTTCGAGGGCGCGGAATAGAGGCTCCGCGCGCTTCCGTACAGGGAGCCAATCAGGTGTTCGGCGCTGTCGCCGCATCAACACTTACCACGATCTGCGTATTTTTTCCGATGGTATACACAGAGGGACTTATAAGGGAACTGATGATGCCTCTTGCTCTGACCATCATCTATACGCTCCTGTCATCGCTGCTCATTTCCATGACGGTTGTTCCCGCAGCATGCTCGACACTTCTTAAGAAAACAAAGCCCAAATCGCATAAGGTCTTTGATGCGGTTCTTGAATTTTACGGAAAGATCCTGGGCTTCTGCCTTAAGGTTAAGATCGTTCCGCTTGCACTTTCGATAGGACTCCTGGCATTCAGCGTCATGATCGCACTCAGCACGGGCATAGTAATGATACCCAGTGCCTCATCCAGCCAGATCCAGGGATCGGTAAGTTTTGATGAGGAAATGACCAGAGAAGACTGCTATGCACAGATGAATCAGCTGATCGAAAAACTCACTGTGATCGAGGGAATAGATTCGGTTTGTGTAATGAGCGGAGATGCAGATATGACACTTGTGTCGGGAAGCACATCCGATTCGTTTACCAGCTTTTCCATAATGGTGCTTTGCGAAAATGATGAAGCCGGTGCGGAGGAAGTCGCAAGGATAACTGATCAGATGTATAAAGCTGCTGAGGGAATGAGCGGAACCCTGACCGTATCCTCCGGAATGGATGCCATGGACCAGCTGCTCGGAAGCGGTCTTTCAATAGATATATTCGGTGAGGATATAAATGAACTGACTCGTATCAGCAACGATATCATGGGGATCATCGGAACCGTCCCGGGATATTCAAATATCTCTAACGGAAACGAGGATGCAAAACAGATCCTGCATATGTATATTGACAGGGATGCTGCGATAAACGACGGACTTACCGTTGCACAGATCTATCAGGCAATATACGGAAAAATGACAACATCGTCTGTGGCAACGAGCGTAACACTTGCAGGAGAGACCCTCGATGTCGAGATCGTAACCGATCTGAATCCGGTAAATGCGGAAAACATCATGGATTATACATTTACCATTGATGATGAGGACGAAGACGGAAATGCGATAACCCGTGACGAGCCGCTCAGTGAGTACGCTACTCTGGTAACAGAGGACGGACAAAACGAGATCAACAGACTCAATATGAGCTATTACATAACAGTGACCGCGGACGTTGAGGATGGGTATAATAATGCACTTCTTACAAGGCAGCTTACACCTCTCCTTGATGCATACCGGCTGCCCAGTGGATACACAATGGATCTCGGAGGAGAAAGTGAGACCACTACCCAGATGATCCAGCAGATGGCACTGGTAATGGCACTTGCACTTATACTTGTATATCTGATAATGGTCGCACAGTTCCAGAGCCTCCTGTCGCCCTTCATAATCCTATTCACCGTTCCTCTTGCTTTCACCGGAGGATTCCTTGGCCTGAGATTTATGGGTGAGCCGGTTTCAATGATGGCACTCATGGGATTCCTTGTCCTGATGGGAACCGTCGTTAATAACGGAATCGTCTATATCGACTATACCAACCAGCTCAGAAAGGGTGGCCTCGAGAGAAGGGAAGCACTTATTGTTGCAGGTAAGACCAGAATGCGTCCCATCCTTATGACCGCCATGACCACGATCCTTGCGGAGTGCTCCCTGTGTATAGGAGATTCTCTCTCCTCACAGCTTGGAAAGGGCATGGGAATAGTTATTATCGGCGGTCTTGCTTATGCAACCCTCATGACTTTGTTTATAGTTCCCGTGATTTATGATATCCTATTCAAGAAAAAGCCGCTGGACATTGATACCGGTTCGGAAAGCCTTGACGATATCCCCGATGATGCTGCGGAGTATCTGAAGGAAAAGGGACTTGAAGAGCAGAGACTCAGTGGAAAAAACACTGATGATGACAGGATGTCCGGCATACAAAATACGGGGGATGCTCCGGCAGAGACTGAAGATAAATCTGTCACCGAAGCTGAGCCTGTAAATGTACTGGAGGATAATCTTGAGCAGACTTCTGATATTGAACGGAACATTGATGGATCCGCGAACGGAAACGCAGCGGAAAG
>CAMNAQ010000134.1 GCA_946531495.1 uncultured Lachnospiraceae bacterium
GCATCTTCGTCAATGTACGGATTATATGCTGCCATCCCTCTCTCCTCATCGGTTACCGCAGTCTTGAGGAGACTGATGATATTCTCCATGCTGAGAGGCTTAAGCTCAAATATCATTGACCTGCTGATAAGAGCTCCGTTTACCTCAAAATACGGATTTTCCGTCGTGGCCCCTATCAGAGTGACTGTCCCGTCTTCAACAAAGGGAAGTAAGAAATCCTGCTGTCCCTTATTAAAACGGTGTATCTCGTCGATAAAAAGTATCGTCTTCTGAGAGTTCATGGCAAGGATGCTCTTCGCTTCATTCACAGCATCCTCCATATCCTTCTTGCCGGCAGTGGTCGCATTGATCGAAATAAATCTGGACTTTGTCGCTCCGGCAATAACCTTGGCAATGGTCGTCTTGCCTGTTCCGGGCGGGCCGTAAAGAATAAGTGAGCTGATCTTATCCGCCATTATCGCCCTGTAGAGAAGCTTTCCGGGAGCGATTATATCCTCCTGCCCAACTATCTCATCTGGAGTTCTGGGCCTCATTCTTGCGGCAAGAGGGCTCTCGGCTTCTTTATTTTTATCCGACATGTATTCAAACAGATTGATCTGATCCATGTGTTCTTACAAGCTCCTCAAACCTGTCTCCGCGCTCTTCGAAATTTTTAAAATATCCGTATGATGCGGCAGCTGGAGAAAGAATACAGCCCTTTCCCTTTGATGTGATCTCAAACGCCATATCCACTCCTCTTTCAAGATCAGGCACATAGAAAACATTGGGCAGTTCTTCTCCAAGCTCTGCCAGAAGTCTTTCACCTGTAGCATACATACAGATAAACTTATATTCCGTATGCTCCTTCATGAAATCCTCAAGGACAGAATATGATATTCCTCTGTCCATTCCGCCTATCAGGAGTACCTCCGCATCCGGGATGCTCTGCACCGCGCTGACCGCTGCCTCGGGTATGGTGGATATCGAATCATCATACCAGTCTATCTCGTCATAAGAACCGATCTTCTTCATCCTGTGAGGAAGAGCTTCAAAAGTCTTAAGGCTCTCCAGCACTTTGTCGGAAGTGATCCCAAATTCATCCATACATATACGCTTAACAAAATACGCATTGATACGGTTATGCTCTCCGTATAAAGCAAGCTCGATCCCGCTCAGATCGTCAGATGAAGGGATGACTCTGATCTGCTCCGAGGCAGATTCTATCTCCGGAACATTCTCCCCGATATATGCTCTGTCACCGCTGCACTGTCTGCTGACTATATGACTCTTCGCCTCAAAGTACGCATCCATTGTGCCGTAATAATCCAGATGTTCTTCGTAAAGGTCGAGAAAAACCGATATATGCGGAGCAGTCAGTGCACTTTTAAGCTGATGACAGCTAAGCTCCAAAACCACTATCGCATCCCCGGCAGCTTCATCATAATAATCCAGGCAGGGAAGTCCGATATTTCCTGCGAGTATCACCTTCCTGCCGCTTGTCTCCTTAAGGACATGGGCCAGCATTGCGCTGGTTGTTGACTTTCCCTTTGTTCCGGTAATACCGATGGTATTCATACGGTATTCGCGGATGAATATTTCGGTCTGTGAAGTCATCTTGGCGGTTATGGGATCGCTTTTTTCAGGATCTGCACCTTCCGGAGGCCACACTATCCCGGGGCTTTTGATGACAATATCATATCCGTCGGAAGCCCCCGCAAGCATTTCATCCGGCTTTCCTTCAAATATATCCGTGCGAAGGGTATTTGCATGTCCGGCAAGCCACTTTTCGGTGGATCTGCCTTCCCTTCCGTAACCCCATATAAGAACACTTTTTCCGTTGAAAAGTTCTGTTACCGACATAAATAAAAAACTCATCCTTCTTCAAAAAGCCAATAAACCATAATATTATACATTATTTACGCTGATATTTGTAAACGAATTTCTATAAGTTAAGGATTGTTTAAAAAAATGAGCGGCTTCGTCCGAAGCCGCTCATTTGGAGAGAGAGATTATTATTTTCGCCTATCAGTTACCGATGGTTACAAGTGTTCCGTCGGGAACTGTATTATACAGCCACATTGCATCATCTACGCTGAGTCTTACACATCCCAGCGATGCCTTTGATCCGAGTGCAGCTACCTCTTCAGGTATCGGATAGGGATCGTACTTCTTTGCGAAGCATACTGAGTGGAACATATATCCGCCGGTTCTGAATCTCATGCCCCATACAGCCCATGTTCCGTCCGCCATGTAACACCATCCGCCTCCGGCAGTGTGTTCATAGATCGTGAACGTTCCTCCGGGAGTTCCGTGTCCTGCTCTTCCTGTGGAACAGAGCATGCTCCTTATGAGCTGGCAATAGGTTCCGTCACTTCCCACCGTAAGGACATTACATACATTGTATGTTCTGTCAACGATTATGTAGTAGGGAGATCCGTTAGACGGTACGCCTGTTGGACAATATGTGCCACCGGCTGCAGTCGCAGTTTCATTCTGCTGAACAGGTGCTGCGGTCTGAGGCTGTGTAGCGGCCTGGGGTGCTGAAGGGGTGGCACCCGTCGGATTACCGTTTCTGTCAAGCGTATGAACATATGAAGCATTGGGACGTCTCAGTTCGCTCCTTCCGAGTACTTTGTAGTGCTCAAAGAGCTTATCGGGACTGCTTCCGTAAACCGCTACTACATCAGGATATGCCGAAGCGTAATATGAAGCATCGAACCAGTCGGGAGAGGCGGCCGGTATTCTGTTTTCATTTACGCCGTAATTCTTATAATGAAACCACATTGCGGAATCAAATCCGCCGTACTTTTCCGCATCTGCTCCATAAATTGCATAAACATCAGGATAGATGCTTGCATAATATTCTGCATCAAACCATACCGGCGTGCTCTGCGGAAGATTTCCGGCAGCGTGTACGGCAAGCCCGGACGATAAAACGATCACAACCGAAAGCACCAGTACGTTTACGATTCTTCTTATTAAATTATTCATCTTGAGCCTTCTCTTAGTGCCCCTGATCCTAAAGCCCGGAAGCACACGTATTTTCTCATCTCTGTTTACATTTTTATTCTTAACATTTTTTATAATCAGTGACAATATACCGGGGTGGGTGAAAAACATCGAAAAAGCCCGTATTTCCGCTATTTTTCGGCATTTATGGCTAAATTTTAAGATTTACTTAAGATTAACCCGTGTTTAAGATTTATTTAAGATTAGTGCAAAATATGCAATAGCCTTGTAAAACTGATATCAAACCACTATAATTAGTAACGGTGTGTGCAAGCAACACACCATATGGAGGTATATTATGAAAAGAAAGAAACTGATTTCACTTTTTGCCGTTATGGCAATGACTGTATCGCTCCTTGGCGGATGCGGAGGAGAAACCGGTGAATCCGGTGAAAGCGGATCATCACAGGGAGGCTTCGAATCATCACCCATCGTAACCGTTAATGATCCCGAGACCACAAATAACACTCAGACTCCTGACGAGACCGAATCTAATCCTTCCATGGAAATTCCCGAAGGATGCTACCTTTCAGAGCTTACCGGTCTTCCCATCTCAAACGAGCTGAGAGACCAGCGTCCCATTGCCGTCATGGTAGACAATGAAAAAACAGCCCTTCCTCACTATGAGGTTGCAGACTGCGACATTGTTTACGAGCTTATGAATTCCACTCTCAATGACAGAGTTACAAGACTTATGTGTATACGTAAGGATTGGAGAAATATCGTCCAGATGGGAAGCATCCGTTCCACACGTCCCACCAACATCCCTCTTGCCGGTGAGTACAATGCGATCCTCGTGCACGACGGAGGTCCCGTCTATATCACAGACTTTATCGCAAAGCCTTATTGTGATCACCTTTCCAGCGGTTTCTGCCGTTTCGATAACGGCAAGAACTGGGAGTATAAAGAGTATGTCACCGCAGAGCCTACCGTAGGCGTAACTCTCAACGGCGGAACCCAGACCTACTCAGGTCTCATTGAAAGGATCGATCAGGCCGGCATCTCTCCCAACTACAACTCATATGCACCTGTTCGTGATACCCATTTCATTTTCAGGGATTACGGAACCGATATGACACCTTCAGAGATGGGATACAGCAACACAAAGCCTGTTAACAGTGTTAACATCGGAACATTTATACATACCAATTCCACTCTTAAATACAATACCGATACATCTACTTATGATCTCTATCTTTATAATGAGCTTCAGAAGGATGCAGAGGACGGAGAGGTCGTAAGCTTCAACAACGTTATCCTTCAGTGCACTGACTTCTATAAGTATGATGACCACGGTTACCTGCTTTACTTCTACATTGATTCCAATCCCGATAAGGAAGGCTGGTATATCTCAAACGGAGAAGCTATCAAGATCACCTGGGAAAAGGATTGTCCCGATCCGAGACTCGATTATAATATAACAAGATATTATGATGAGAACGGTGATGAGATTCAGATCAATCCCGGCAAGACCTATATAGCACTTGTTCCCAAGGACGGATGGAACACCGTAGCATTCAACTGATGATCAATCAATTCAAAAAGATCGCAGACCCCGTGCCTGCGATCTTTTATATTTCGTATTATAGTATCTTTACATGATTGCCTGCCTGAGCTTTGGAATAAATTCCTCAGGAACAGAGTTATCGTCACACCAAGCCTTCATAAGTTCCGATATCGGGGATGCCTGCATTGCAAGTATCTCTTTTTCATATCTGTCGGTAAGTCTGCTCTTTCCGCCCTTCCTGATATAATCGGCAAGGCAGCTTGCAACCTCGCTTCTGGTCCCTACGCATTCGAAAGGCTTATTTTCGTTAAGCCCGACAAGCTCCCTGAAATCCTCATCCAGGGATTCCTTATCAAGCAGCTTTTCTCCAAAGATCCTTATCATCTGCTCTTCAGGAAGGAATGTTGACAGGATTATATACACAAACAGGCACTTGGGACATGCACAGCACCATATTCCCTTCTTGCTGCCTCTGTTACATGATCTGAAAACATCAAAATACTCCTCACCCTTCTCAGCAAAAATGCCTGCGATCTGGACCTCTGTATACGGACGAAGAAGTGAAAAATAATGAATATCCGAATCGATGAGTCCCTCTATATATTCATCAAAATCCTCTTCGAATTCGTAGCTCTTGGAATACTGATGATTTACCTTTGTTCCCGGTACAGTACTCTCGTTCGCGCTCGTCTCATTGGAAAGAGCGATATATTTGAATCCGCAAAGATATGCTGCAATGACCGACGAGAATGCAAAGACCGCTGAAATAGGGATGTGTCCGTTCATATATCCCTCTTCATTCATCCTGATCACCTGAGGATCAAGTATTCTCTTTGCAGTATATGTACCCTTTTTATGTGTACATTTCTCAATAACATTGGTGGCGGTTGCATTTTCATTTACAACATAGGTCGTGATATCTTCGCCCTTTAACAGCTCAAGGCTTACAACCGAGTCCTTGCCCCCGCCGACGGGAACAAGACATCCCGAATAATTTTTTTCATCATGGAGTCTTTCCGTTTCATCCGTAGTGGTGGTGCACTCGAACCTTACAAGTCTGTCCTCACTTACATTTATACCGTTTCTGTAAAGGAACTCGCCAAGTCCGTTATAATACAGCTTTCTCCACCAGTCCTTCTGTGCAGCAGTCAGGCCGCCGCACTTGATCACCACCTTCTCGGGGCATACGGTCTTATAATAGCTTATGGTCTCTACAAGTCCCAGATTAAAAACAAGAGTCCTCAGAATGGGATCATTAAGATCCACTTCCCTTTCACCCAAAGGAAATCTCCACTCTGGCATAAAATCCCTGAGTCCCGGAATGGAAAACCTGAATCTTACGAAAAGAAATCCGTCTTCTACCCTGCATTCGTATTTTCTGTATTCAAATGTATCATGGAGTTTTCTGAGATCATCAAACTGTTTTTGTGACATAAGATACCACCTTTTCGGATAGGATGACCCGGATCTGCATATAATCCGGTCAGCCATATAAATATAGACAATATTT
>CAMNAQ010000135.1 GCA_946531495.1 uncultured Lachnospiraceae bacterium
ATATTCTCTGCAGGTTTTAAGTCAATGGCAGATGAACAATTTACAGTTCATGCCTTTCGGCAAACATATACTGCTGCATTATCCCGTTATAAGGGTGGTATTTTTCCAAAGGAAACGTTCCGTCATAATATGTATCAAGCGCTCTCTGGATCCATACATCAATAGGGAACAGATCGAGCCTGTGGAATGCAAAAAGTGCGGTGCAATTGGCTATCTTAATGCCGACTCCCTTTAAAGTCATCAGCGCATTAAGCAGTTCCTCATCATTCATTTCGGACAGGGCTGCCACATTCATATCGCCATGTGCAAAGGCCTCTGCAGTTGCATGTATATAAGGTGCTCTGTATCCGAGTCCGCAATCAGCAAGAGTTTTTTCATCAAGAGCATACAGCTCCTCCGCTGTCGGAAAATCATATACATCAGTACCGGGGATCTTCCTTCCCACAGCCTCACAGATCTTCTCCACACTTGTTTTGATGGCCGGAATGCTTTTTCTCTGGGAGATTATAAAAGTGATGAGAGTCTCAAAAGGATCCTGTTTGATGATCCTGATGCCCTTCCCATACTTTGCACACTCGCAAAGAAACTCGTCCTTTTTGTCCGGCATCTTACGGATCTTCTCATAATTGAGCTTTGAATCAAAATATGAATTCCAGAGGTCCGCATCAATGCTGTCTGCATCACTCAGCATCTCTACGTTGATACCCACCCAGTTCTCCCTTACGCGGATGAGCTGCCCGAAAGCCGGAATATCATAAACTCCCTGTTCAATTCTTCTCCATCTGAAGCACTGCCCCGACTCTTCGGTCTTGTCGAGATCAATGCCCCCTTTCAGAGGGATATGTAAAATCTCAGAAGTACTCATAATCTGGTACGCCCAAAGCGATCGCAATGCGATCAGAAACCTTTCTTTTTAAGATTAGCTACAAGCTGGACATAAAACTCCCTGACATCATATCCGGGAATATTCTCTCTGTTAAGATCGATAACGTCACCGTGCGAGATACCGCGCTTTCCCGGTGCCGTGATAAGATGATAATCGGCTCCCCAGGGAAAAGAAGCTTCACCCACAAGCCCGTCATTACCTCCGTCGAAAAGTCCGACAAAGCCATATGTCAGATTCAGCGGAAATCTTCCGCCCCTGTGATTCTTAAGGAGCGATCCGTAGCTCTGAATATATACCCCCTCGGGATCATGAACCCTGGAATTAAATTCCGCACAGGCTTCATGAGTAAGATCCCTGCACGCTCCGATAAAATCAGGAGCATAATCGCCGACTTTTTTAAGCGCCGTGTTATATGCCGCAGCAACGCCCTGCTTCAGTTTTTCCGGAGACTTGCCAAGCAGATAATCGGCAAATTCACATCCTCTGTGTGGTGTGTTGATTGTTGTAAGGGATGCGACATGCTTTGCTATCTCCGGGTCACTCATGGCGGCTCTCGCATCAAGCCCTCCCTTTGAATGGGCAATGATATTAACCTTCTGAGCCCCGGTCATCTTGCATATCTCAAGTATCTTTCTTGCAACCTCTTCACCGCAGGATGCAACCGTTCCGGCGGACTGCTGTTCACCGTAAAAGATCCTTGCTCCGTTTATGATCAGCTCCTTGGGAACTCTCCCCCAGTAGTCAAGATATTTGAAATCCCTGAAAAACACTCCGTGCAGCAAAAGGACAGGATACTTTGTCGCACATATCTGTTCACTTTTACGTGCGGCATTCATAAGTGCCTTATCATTTTCAAATTTGATCTCCTTGTCCGTGGTAGAGATCATTATACATAAAACAATGAGATTAAGAGGAAATATCCATCCGCACAGGATGCCTATGACTCTCAGTTTGATCCCGAGCTGGATGCTTGTCAGATAGATCCTGATGATTCCTATCCAGAATGTTATTGAAAGGAAAACTATTGCGATAATGATGTGTGAGATTATCCTCTTCCAGGAAGCCACTATCTCAAATCCAAAGAGCGAATAGCTTACACCGTCATCGATACTGTGAATTGACAAAAGTTCAATAATTGTATAACCGATGGTTATAAGCATTGAGACAAGAAACATCTTAAGCTGGACATTGCCATACCACAGCTGTCTGACCCTTCCGTCCAAAATATCCCGTCCGTATACCTCGGGCCATATCCAGAAGAAAAAGGTGATTAGGATAAAAAGAAGCATCACAATGGTATCGGATGTTCCGGAAGCAAGCAAAAACACGGAATTTGTGCAGCAAAGCAGCACAAACACAACAAGAGCAAAATATATTATCTTAGCTGTTACATGAAGCGTTTTTTTCAAAGCTTATCTCACTTCCTCTATCGACGCATACCGGATACAGGTACCAATCGTAAGTATATCCGTTAAATGACTTTTTTTCAACAAGGTATATTATGGTGTATTGGGTTCACATTTGCTGTTCAGAAGGATATCTATGAATCTCCCCGCCTCTGCCCATGCTTTCTTTGATTCGGGTATTGCGGTATATGCCATCTGGAAATCATGGAACATCCCTTCATAAACATGAAGCCTTACCTTAACGCCTTCGGTTCTGGCCTTTTCCGCAACGGTTTCGGAATCCGAAAGAAGCATTTCATTCGAGCCCACCTGGATCAGCATGGGAGGAAAATCCTTAAAGCTTCCGAAGACGGGGGATATGTACGGATCCGTCTTGTCATGATCTCCGGGATAAGCATTTTCATAGATCAGGCTCTCTCTTGTATTACCGTACAAAGCATCCTTTTCAAAATTATAATCATAGGATTCTCCGGATGCCGTAAGATCCGTCCAGGGACTCATGGCTATTATTCCCATCGGAAGGTCATAGCCATGATCTCTCAGATACATGCAAAGCGCAAGACTCAGTCCGCCTCCGGCACTGTCACCTGCAAGGATTATATTTTCCGCCTTATATCCGTGACCGAGCAGCCATTCATAGGAAGCAAGCGCATCCTCAAGAGCCGCGGGGTATGGATTTTCAGGGGCAACCCTGTAATCGGGACTGAGGACATTCATGCCGTGGCTTATCTCATTGTAAAGTCCCGCAAAAACATAATAGGCATTCCTGATAGAGCCCATATATCCTCCGCCGTGAAGCTGAAGGATCACATGTTCAAGATCGGGATTATCCTTGGATGAAAGCATCTTCATCGAAAAGTTCTCAAGATCAAACTCAGTCATATTAAAGGGTGCAGGCACAGTCCATGCCGGCTCCTGCATTCTTTTCCTGAGTTCTCCGGTCTTAAGGCTCTTTCCCATAAGTGATTCGTTGGAAATATATGAGATCATCCTCGAAAGTACCTTTCCCCTTGAGGATACGCCTGCTGCCTCTGCAGGCTGCTCTTCCGCAGTCTCTAAAGCACCCCCGCCTTCCTCGGAATCGCCCTTGTACGTATCCGCAATCTCATCCTCGGAATATGCAGCTCCGGTATAAAGCATCTCATCTGTTTCCTGATCACCGGCCTGCTCTTCGGACGCATCATCCCGGCGATCCTGATCAGACTCGCCCGGACCTACCTCATGATACAGATGCTCATATTTTCTAACCCACGGAAGTTTTATGATAGCCATCAGATAAAGAATCTCCTCTTAAGCTCGTCTGAAGCACGTCTGCCGCCGAATATCAGCGTTCCGGTAAAGATAAAAACGGAAAGCGCCACCGCAATGACCACCATAACAGGCTGTCTGATCACTTCAAACTTCAGAAGAAGCGCTATTACTATACTCCAGAAAATATTAAACAGTTGAAGACTTATATAACTCTGCCAGTTCCTGTGATTGATTATCATCAGGGCAACACATCCGGCGTTCAGGAAAATGATCCCCGCAGGGAGCGTGTAATCGAGCGACCATCTGTTATATCCCGTAAAATAATCGATACCTATGAGTATCAAAACCGCCATGATGGTAAGAAAAAGCGTTTTGAACATATATCCCATCTTACCCGTTATGGTCATGTAGATGCTTACATTCACAAAAAGGAGTATCAGTCCCACCACAAAGATCCAGTTAAAGATGTCCGCTCCCATGTACTCGGCTATGATCATCCCTCCCAGGGCACAAAGGGATAAAAAGAGAACTATCTTTCTGAGTATCCTCCAGAATTTGACAGTTTCCTCGGTATCCGGATACACATTCTCGCCCTTTATGCCGTCATCTTCCAGCACACATCTGCAAAAAGGGCATCTGTCGGTATCATCTGTTATATGCACTCCGCATTTTTTACACTCAGCCATAAAATACTCCGTTCGTTGTAACGCTTACTCTGATCCCGTCTGCGGCAAGCTGCTTTACAAAGGTTCTCTCTATCGAGGTATCCTCAAGCGATGTGGAGAAGGTATATACAAAATCATCGCCGTAGGAAAGGATGGTTCCCTTTATATCCTGTCCTATACTCATAGCGATATTGGCGGTAAAGCCCTTTATATACTTTCTGTATTCATCAAGGATCTTGATATTTCCCACATTTGTAACCGTTGTGGTATTAGCCGTTGCAGACCTTGTATATACAAACTTGATGGCAATATTCTTGATACCGAGCGGTATTGCCTTCAGGAAAGGATTCATCTGATTCGATACCGAATAACTGAACAGATCCTCAAGATGCTCCTTTGTGATCTGCTCTCTAAGTGTTGTCTTACAGATCTGCAGTATGTCATCGAAGGTATATTCCTCTTCCCTGTCAGCTATTTCCGCAGATACGACAACAAAGAAATTCTTAGTCGTATAGGAATCATAGAAGGGTCTGAGATTAACCGGGACCGCGATCCTTATGGGCCTGTCACCCGCTCTTCCCCTGAATCCGTTTTTATAGATCGAATATGCCGTAAGAGCGACCATATATTCATTGATCGACACCTCCTTGGCATGGGTTATCTTCTTCAGTTCCTGTACGGACATTGTAAGATGCATCAGTCCGAGCTTTCCGTCCGGAAGATGTTTTCCCTTTATAAGGAAAGCCTTCTTGGCAGCAAACCCCTTGGGCTTTGCCGTCTTATAATTCCTGACAAAGCTGTCCTCTTTATTAAGTGACGTATCCGCACAAAGTCCGTCACCCTTGAGCTCTCCGGGATGGGCAAGCCTTAAATACTGATAAGCCAGTTCCCTTATAAAGTTGATTCCGCCCATTCCGTCAGTAAGGGCATGGAATACTTCAAGATTGATCCTGCATCCGTAATATGTAACTCTGAACAGGTAAGAATGATTTCTGTTGGCTCTTATGAACCTGCAGGGAAGAGTCTCCTCAACAACCCTTGGTGCGGGCTTTCCGTTTTCTTCGAAATAATACCAAAAGAAGCCCTTTCTGAGCCTTACATTGAACAGGTCGATCTTAGGCAGAAGTATATCGAGTGCCTCCTGCAAGAGCGCCTTATCTATCTCTTCGTTCAGGATGATGGATATCCTGTAGGTACTGGTCATGTTTTCCCCGGCAATGGACGGGAAAAGGTAACCGGTATTATCCAATCTGTCCCATCTAATCTGTCTTTCCAAAATCTTATCCTTCCACTATCAGATATCTTCCGTCACCGATCTCGAATACTTCATCTGCCTTGAGAATATCTCCTATCTCGGGAGCATCAAAATCGACGCCCTCTTCCTCGAAGTATTCGCGGACCTCATCGGCGCTGTCTACGACAACAGCCATCAGCTCTTCGAGAAATCCCTTTGCCTCTTCTCTCGTTGAAGCAACGGGCTCATCAAACAGTTTTCCCTGGTCCTTCAAAAAAGCATCCAAAACCCTGTCATCATACATATCCAAATCCCCCTGTATATCCACTACTCTAAGGCAAGTTCCGAATTCCGTATAAACTGTCTCATGCAGACTCTGAAGCTTTCTATCGAATCCGCCTTGAACATATCTCTGTAGCCCTTATCATTTCCGTAAAAAGCGGTTCGTGAAAAGCTCCACAGATCCTTGATCTTTGCAAGCACGTTTTTTTCCGAAGGGATCTTTTCGGCATATCCG
>CAMNAQ010000136.1 GCA_946531495.1 uncultured Lachnospiraceae bacterium
GTAATGCCCTGTTCCTCCTTGATCCGGGCTACCTCTTCCTGTTTTTCCTCTTCATGCGGCAATTCGCCGGTTTTTAAAAGCGCCCTGAATCTGCGATACAAAACATTCATATCCGAGGAATACTTTCCGGTAAAAGCAGCCAGTCGTACGGGATTTCCTTCATATTCCGCTGTCAGGATATTAGAGCCTATATATGTATCAAGGCGAAGATGCGCAAGCCCCGAAAGATCATACAATCTTATCCCCTCTACGATCATTTCATCAGCAGACGGTTCATCCTTAACGGTCACTCCGCCGAATATATTCACATGATCCCCGGAAAGCTTTCTGCTTATAAGCCCTGCCTTATCCTTTGTGACAAAAAAGACGCAGTCTGCATATTCTCCGTCAAAAGAAAGATCCGCACCGCTTGCAAGCAGGATATCCGATTCCACAATCCCATATTCCGCAAGAGCTTCCATATCTGATTTTCCAAATAATTGACCGGTTTTCAAAACTGATCCTCCATCCTTACAGGCTCCGCTTTTCTTCGTACATTCCCCCGTCGGCCCTCTCAAGAAGCTCTTTAAGAGTATCTGCCCCTTCCGTACCGGATATGCCTATACTGATGGAAAGTACAAATGGACTGTTTGATTTTGTATTGATCTCGGTTAACTTTTCCCTGATGCAGGCTGTTAACTTTTTGCAGTCATAACCCGTTTCTGTCTCAAAAAGAACAACAAATTCATCCCCGCCGTATCGGGCAATATTTACACGGCCGGGCAGATTGCTGAAGGCATATCTGAGGGCTTCCGCTATATACTTCAGTGCATTGTCCCCTTCGGCATGTCCGTAAGTATCATTTATCGACTTGAACTTATCCGCATCTATCATCATCACATTCAGATACATGCCGTCCCTGTGATTCTTTTTCCATTGCTCATAAAAATGCACGAGATGCTTTCTGTTATTAAGACCGGTAAGGGGATCAAGCGATATCAGCTGGTCTATCCAGTGAAGATAGAGGATCATGGTCGTTATGGCAAGAACACCGCATGCAACCGGCAGTCTGGGATAGACATATTGAAGCAGTCCGGCCCCACCCGGAGCGACAGGAAATAATGTCATCAGAAACATAGTCTTTCTGTCACTTCTCAGATCCTTTCTAAATGCACTGATAATGGTTCTCACGCACGAGATAAGCACATATACATACGCCAAAACATATGTCAGGATAAAATACGGTCCTCTGTGATATACCCCGCTTTTATCAACATAGAATAAAAAGCCTGTGAATATATTGACCAAAAGCATTATCCCAAGCGACCAGACTATCAGTGATGCAACCCTTATTTTTTCCTTATCCCTGACAAAATCCGAATCCTTTAAATATTCAAAATACAAAAACCAGAAAAAGCACATCAGGCATGTTGAGAAAAAATACAATTCCTTACAGATCAGTTTTACTGCACCGCTGAAAATCCCATACGAAATAACCCCTTCGTTCAAAAGAACAAAGATCGTATCGGAGATAAAAAAGATCATCTCTGCGGCAATCGACATCGCAAAATTTCTCTGTGCCACCATCTTGGATAATCCGGCAGTCTTGTGAAGGATTATCCATATGAGAACAAGTGACAGCAGATTGATCTCCAGGTATAAAATTGCATATTCATTCATCATAACTATTAATCAAAGCTCCAGCTTTTGATCTCATATCCGCTTCCGGCAAAAATCATATAAATATCATGCACTCCCGTAATGCTTCCGTTTACCGGCACAGTGATCTTCACAAAGCCGGTGTCTTCTCCGGCCTGCATAACCTCTTCAAAGGAAACATCGGCAAATGTTTCCGATCCAAACAGCTTGTCGGGTGTAACTCTGACGGCACATATGTCACTTACATCACCCGCTTCGGGGCTCCTTCGGACTTCGATGGTAAACTCCGAAGCTCCCGAGGATCCGAAATCCGCCCCGTATACGCAAAGCCAGCTTCCGTCTGAAACTCCGGTGACGATCATATCTCCCGATCCGAATGTACAGGCTTCATCTCCGTATTGAACGGTATCAAGCCCGGCCATATTTCCAAACGTGGCTGCGGGAACCTCAGCATACGGATCAAATGATCCCACCTGTTCAACTCCGGTTTTTGTTCCCACCGAAGCGGAAGGAAATCCGTTTTCATCAAAGCAAAGCCTGTCTATATTTGTACTTCTGTATCCGCCGTCAAGCTCCATGGCTTGTTCCAAAAGCCTTGCATGATATGTTATGTACCAGTTTCCGCAAAATTCAAAGATGCAATGATGATTATTGCCTCCGGCTCCGAAAAAAGCACCCGGATTCTTCAGGATGCTTCCGCACAACGTAAAAGGTCCCATGGGATCATCGGAGCTCATGATAACGATCTCCCCGCCGCCAAATCCAAGTTCTTTCTGGGCGTCGGCAGTTACGCTGAAATTGGAGCAGTATGAGTAATAATATGTATCTCCTATTCTGTTTATACCGGAATCCTCAAAAAGATAAGGAACATGCTCTATGGGAACCGGATCGGACGCAAGAGATATCATGTCATCTCCAAGTCTTGCAACCCGGGCTGTTCCGGGATCTGGTGCTTTGTCCTGGGAAGGTATTCCGCCTCCGAAGTAAATATATGCCGAGCCATCATCATCCACAAATACTGCGGGATCAAAAAGCCATGTGACATCCGAGCATCCCGGAGTGCTTCTCGAAATAAGAGGTCCGCCGATAGGATCTGTAAACGGCCCCGCAGGATCATCGGAGGAAAGAACCGCAATACCATTTCCGCCATTTGCAAAATATAGAAAGAATTTAGGCTTTCCGTCTATCATCTTCCATGCCGCCGCAGGTGCCCACGAATTCCTGCCCCAAGCAGCCTGCCCGTTCGCCCCGGCAGCGTAGACACAGCCATGGTCAGTCCAGTTCACAAGATCGGATGAAGAAATAACATTTATCGTATCTATCTGTGAATAATCATTATCAAGCAGATCCCCTCCGCCGTCTTTCATGATGACATCACCTGTCATATACAGATAAACCCTGCCATCATAGACCATTGCAAAAGGATCGGCACCAAACCTCTGAGTCATTACGGGATTATGATTCAGGATCCCCTTCATGCTTTTAAGATATGTCAGACCATTCATATATTCTGACAACTCTTCCTGAGATATCACGCTTGTAACGCTTTCTTCCAAAGCTCCTAAAGCCTCAGCATCTGCCGCAGGGACGGATGATCCTCCGGCATCACCGACGGGATCTGCAGCTTCATCTGCTCCGCATCCGGTGATGACAAACACCAAAAGCATTATGATCATATTTACAAGCTTCAATTTTTTCATCTGAAAAACACCGGATTTTTTATATTTAAAATAGCTCATTCGTAAGAACAAAATCGCATTTATTTTAGCATAATAATCATATATATGCTAACCGTGCACATAGAGCGTACAGCGCCTGTCAGAAATAATACTGATGCTACCATATTATCCGGAAGCCACTCCAAACATAAAACGGAGCGGGTACTGTCCGGACCCGCTCCGCTAAATGTCTCTGCTGACGTGTAAGATCAATTATCATATTTCTTGAGAAGAATGTCCAAAGCCTCTCTGAGCAATATAGCTTCACCTATTCCCTCACGCTTGGAAAGCTTGGCAAGTCGCTGCAGCTGATCCTGTGTATAATGGCTGGTCTTGGGGATCATTTTCTCCTCACGTGCCATGGCTACCTTGTTGCGCCCTCCGAGCTTTGCACGATAAAGTGCACCATCAGCCTTACGGATAAGCTCGGCACACCTCGTTGCATCCACAAATGCCGTTGCCATTCCGATCGTTATAGACTGATCCGCTCCGTCGGGAGTCTTTACATCAAATCCGTTTTTCAGATCATTGAGGAAAAGAAAAATATCTTCCCTCTCCGTCTCACCCTTAAAAATAATGCCGAATTCATCTCCTCCGATACGGTAAACGGTTGCATCCGCGGGAAGATTTTTCTTAATGTACAATCCCATATCGATCAGGACCTTATCACCTGCTTCAACACCGAAATCTTCATTGATATGCAGGAAATTGTCAAAATCGATGAGAGCGATCACAACAGTTTCCCCGTTTGATTCGCAGTCGCTTCCCAGAATCTCCGTAAGATCCTTCTCAAACTGATCTCCCACCGGGAACTTAAGTGCATCATTTACCGCATTACGTTTTTTCAGAGTGTTGATCCTGTTAAGCTCTACATGATCATTAACAGTGATCGGTCTTGCAGGTTCTTCTTTCTTTGTCACTTTAGCCTTTGCCATACGCACCTCCAAATCATATTATTATTCAATATTATTTTCAAAATAATATCTTGTTCCTCTTATCTTATAGCATGTATCGAATACCATGTCAACAATATTATTTTAGAAATAATATTTCTAAAGTATTATAATCATTCCGAGATCTGAACCCTCGGGTTCACGGTACGCTCCTGCGTTGCAGAAGAAGGGGTGAGGCGGATAAAGAAAAAGGTCCGGTGGACCTTTTTCCCGCCGAACCGACCGAGGAACACGCATGCGTGTTCCGAGATCTGAACCCTCGGGTTTCAATGGCACGCCCCTGCGTGCCATAAAAATATAGGAGTGGGTAAAACCCACTCCTATATTTTTGAGACATGCAGAAGAAGGGACTTGAACCCTCAAGAGATTGCTCTCACACGGACCTGAACCGTGCGCGTCTACCAATTCCGCCACTTCTGCATATTTAATTGTCTTTCGTCCGCACCCGCGAACAATAAAGAATTTTAAATCATTTACGCTTTTATGTCAATAAAAAAGCCTTTTCCGAAGCCTCTTCATAGTATAAAATTATGTTATTCACCGGAGGGGTAAAAATGGGAAATTGGGGCGATGATGTAGATTATGAAGCAATGGAACTCAAGGATCATGAGGGCCGCTTCACTATGAATTTCAAAAAAATATTCATGGACGTGGATGAGATCAACGAAAGAACTCTCGAGGTTACGGATAAGCATCCCAAGGACTCCCTCATGAAGCTTTGGGCAGGAACCATGCTTTCCATGTTTATAATGTTTTTCTTATCATATCAGGCTCTCATATTTATCATGATACCCTTCTTTGTGTTTTACTTTATAGCACTTGTAAGGATCGGTAAATGCTGGAAGGGATTTCACTACAGCAGCTCCCGGTTCTGGATCATAAGCATTTGCACCATAATAGCTTCAGCTGCACTCGGATTGTTTTTGCAGCGCATCGTTTTTCGTCTTATCATGTGACGCAGCAGCTTAAAACCGGTTTGAAAGATCACATACCTGCTCAGGAAGTAAATACTATCCCCCTGCATCTAAGCATCGCTCCAACCGCAGAATGTGCGGATGTCTGATCATTCACATCAGCAAGCAGCGTGCCGATCATTCCCGGAACATCAGTATCTCCAGCCATCCTCCTTATTCCGGAATATGTTGTTGACACAACCGGTGTCAGCAGGAATAAGCTCTGTATCAGACAGGGCATTGCTGCAGCTTTATCCTCATCGGACATCTTCACGTTGCATTTATCATACATGCCCCACGCTATCATGAGATTAATGATATTCAGCTTCAAATATCTTGATGATGCGGCAAATTCCCTGATCACCCGCTGTTTCTTCTCTTCGTTCATATAATCTTATATCTTCATATCCATGCACGGTTTCAGATTGCTCTCAGTCAGGCAATGGGAACTTAAGTAAGCGCTTCTGCATCAGGCTTTTTCAAAATCCCATGCTCTTCTCTCAGCTTCGCTGCCATGGCTTTCAGAGCTTTTAATCCGCCTTTCTTCAATCCGCTGACAGTTCTGGCACCCGTAGCCTCAAACACATCGAAGAGATCCTCGACAAACAGATCAAGCTCCTCGGGAGT
>CAMNAQ010000137.1 GCA_946531495.1 uncultured Lachnospiraceae bacterium
CGGCCAGTGCTCCTCTTGCAAGATCAACAGTGTCGCACAGATCATTTTCTATTATATACCTTACAAGTTCAGGCGTCATAAGGCCACCGACACACGATACAGGAACATTGCCAGTATACGATTGTTTGAAATTTACTCCCAGTGCACACAGATCACTGTATGGCGCATCAGAAGGTTTATTGATATTTCCGAAGCTGTCGATCCCATGAGATATCTGCAGATAATCACATCCGGCTTCCACATATCTCTCCGCAACATACAATGCATTATTGATATCAGGCTCCGCACCGGGAGTTCTGACTGAGACGATAAATCCCTTCCCGCACATTTCCCTGATGCCGCGAATGATCTCACATCCAAAAAGGGATTTATCCTGACCATACTCATCATCTCTGAGATTGGTCTTTGGAGAAATGAACTGGTTGATAAGATAACCATGGCATCCGTGAAGCTGAATGCCGTCATACCCGGCATTCATTGCCCTTTTTGCGGCAGATATATATTTTTCCTGCATGGAATGGATCTCATCTGTGGTCATCGCCTTAGAATGATTGCCATTCCACGTGTCAACAGCCGATGGCCCTTTGGCCTGCCCAAACAAAGGATTTGCGGTATTTCCGGTATGATTGAGCTGTATAAGGACCACAGCTCCTTCCTTATGGCAGGCTTCTGTAATGGCTTTATGACCCTCAGTCTGTGCATCATCCCATAAACCGAGATGATTCGGAGCAAATCTTCCGTCTGAAGTGACAGCCGTTGCTTCAACACATATAAGACCGAAGCCGCCTTTTGCTCTGTCTGTATAATGCTTCACATGCTCGGGTGTAACAAGTCCATCATCACCTGCCATGTCGAATTTGACGGTGGGTGCCACTGTGAGCCTGTTCTTTACTGTTTTTCCGTTTATGATCAGAAAATCGCTGACTTTAGCCATAATATACTCTCCGGACATGATACATCTCCGGCATCAGGCAGTTATCTGTCCAAATGCCGGAGAGTAATATTGGAATTTGCCATATAGTGGGAGCTCAATCACCCTCACTGTCAGAACTTAATAACCTCGGGTGCCTTGGTAAATGAAGAGATCGTAGCAGTGGCATCCTCCATATAAAATACTTCAGTATTGCCGTCATCCTCGGAGTACATACCTCTCAAATTAGGATAAGCATCCAGCATTGAAGCCCTTGCCTCTCTTCTGTCATCCTCTACAAGTCTGCATGCGATACGGATCCAGTCTCCATCCTTGAAAGCACAGATCTCAGCCTTGGGATTTGCATGAAGCTGTTTTGATACATCCTTGGATTTTCCGGTCTGGATATAAAGCTTTCCTTCAAAATTGTTGACCGTACCGAAGGGCCTTACTCTGGGCTGGTCCCCGTCAACTGTTGCAAGATAGTATGTTCCGGCTTCCTTTAAGAACTTCTCAACTCTTTCCATATCATTCTCCTTTTCAAAAAATTATTTTATTTATCCCATCTTAACGGAAGACATACCGCTATTTCCTTCTGAGTATTTCTCTGTATGCTTCACGGTACACCTTAAATCTTCCTTCAGTGGTAAGTCTTGACAGGGAATCATAGAGCTTCTCATCTTCCTCAATGATCCTTACTATATCAGGATTATATCTTGTTCCGGCCCCTGCCCTGAGCTCTGAAAAAAGCAGGTCAAAATCCTTACCCTTTGTATAATTACGGCCAAGGACATCAGTTGCCGCATCTATCGAGTCGGCTATGGAAACAAGATCTATAACAAACCTGAGTGATGAAGCCGTATTATCAAACTGAAGCGGATATCCGCTCTTTCCGTCATAGCTTTTATGATGACCGACAATAATATCCTTGTAGGGAGCAAGCGCCGATATGTCAGCCATTTCCGCCCCAAGCAGAGGATGATATTTGATAAGTGAAAACTCATCATCCGTAAGAGGACGATTCTGTCTGTTTATCACATCCGTGATAATGCATTTGCCAACATCATGTACAAGTCCGCACTGTGAAAGAAAATACAGAACCTCCTCCGCATGCTCCTGTACAGCCGGTCCGTCCGGAAAACCGCATACACCTCCAAGCAGCTCCGGTTTGGTTGAAATGATCTTTTCACCGATCAATTGGATGATCTCTCGAACCATAAGGCTGTGGATGTATGTAACCGGCTGTCTCCTGATAAGAAGATCGATCAGCAGTGTACGCTTTTCCGAATCGGTCTCCATGAACGGTTCAGCCACATAGAACCATTCGGCTATCATGGAATTCATCATTTCCGTAAGAAATGTATACGGCATCTCCGCAAACATTTTTTTCATTACAGGAATTATCTTTGAAGCATACGAATGTTTTATATCCTCAGGAAGATCCGATGTCAGCAAAAATTCAAGTATCATGCCGCTTCTGCTGTTAAATTCCAGAAAGCTTCCCATCTGAGCTTCTATATCCTCTCCGGAATAGTCAAGCACCGGAGCATTGTCCCTGAGCCACTTGATATTATCATCAAGCCAGACCGTCTCGGAAATAGCACCGGTGAGCACAGATAAAAGCTCGGATGAGCCAGGATCAAGAATATCCGAAAAGTCCGCTTCCGAATATTTTCCGTTTACGAATTTATCAAGTATTTCGGATTTATCAGACGCATCCGGATAGAATGACATGATGCAGGATATAAAAGTAGAACATATCTCTGATAATGCTTCGGAAACAACAGCTCCAAATTGTTCATCTTCTTCTGCCGCTAAGGTAACAGGGTCACTTCTCAAAAAAGCAACCGATTCCGTAACAATCCTGTAGCAGTCAGACAGTTTGCCGTATCTGAAGTGGCCTGTGAACATCAAAAGATTCCTGTAAGAATAAACCAAAGCCGACCTGGATCCCGCATCTTTTAATTCCGAAAAATGATCGGAAAGACTCTGAATCCTGCGATAAGACTCCAGTGCATTGCCGACTCCCGAGTGATCCTTTATCAGCCTGTAAAATATCGACAGTTCATTTCCGAGTACGGAATTCAGGATGATACGCTTATCATAATCACCTGTGCCCTCAAAATATGATAAAGACAGCCTGCACAGCCTGACTATAAGTGATATATCATCTATACCGTTTTTAAACAGATTCTGTACAAGCTCAGCCAGGATAAATGCTGTTTCCTCATCTACAGGTCCGTTTTTTTCGGGCAGTAATTTCTCAAAATGCTTAAGCAATTCTTCATTTTCCGAATAGATGGCCCGAATGGATTCGGAACGCTCAAGAAGCAGCTTTATCCATTCCTTCTCGGGAACATCGTCGAAGAGCCTGTCGTTCCATCTCTTAAGCTCCTCCATATTTTCCACATATTTTTTTCGGAATTCATCAACCATGATCCGGTTTTCTTCAGTGATCATTCCGCATCCTTTCATTTTGCCTGTTCAGGTATGTCCGTTTAAAAAATCTCTCACAAACTTTATGTAGTCGTCGGGAGCTGTAAGTATCGAAGCCGCATGCCCGGCACCTTCTATCAGATGCACCTCACTGTAACCTGCCGTTCTCTCAGACATGGTCCTGGAATTGTCAGGAACAATAAATGTATCATCAGACCCGTGTATGAAAAGTATGGGGATCTGATTATCATCAAGGGAATCCACGGGACGCATTTCAAGCAGTGAATAGTGATAGCGTATCTTGCCGGTCACATTGGCCACATCAACGGAAAAGGCCGGAACATGATTATCGGTGTAAGCCTTTCTGAGCACATTCTCTATATCCGAAAAGCCGCAGTCCGCAACCACAAAATCCACCTCCGGCTTATACTTAAGTACCGTCACCGAAGTAGCCGCGCCAAGGGATTCCCCGTGCAGACCAAGAACAGAAATGTTACCGTATCTGGTCCTGGTATCTTCAATGACCGCCTTCAGATCAAGTGCTTCACGTATTCCGTAAGTAGTAAAATCAGGATCATTCTCTCCATGTCCCCTGAGATCATATATAACACAGTTAAAACCGAGCTCTAAATACATCGGAACGTATTTAAGCGAGCCGATATGATTATCCGTATAGCCGTGGGAAATGATGATGTATTTATCAGTGTGCTCCGGATTTTCAAGAAGCTGTGCATGAAGCTCATATCCCTCATATCCGCTGATGATATAATCCGTCTTTTTCAGATCATTATAAAAGGATGTATCGTAATGAGAGCTCTGCCATTCCCAGGCTTCGCTTATCGTCTGCCTTTTTCCGGTCATCACAAATGAAGGAAGCCAGAATGAAAATGCGATAAAGCAGGCAGCAAGTATACATATGATCAAAATCAAAACTTTTATCATTTTTCTAAATCTCATTTTTCTCAGTACAGATCACTATTCAGATCATTAAGTTCAACTAATGATTGTATTACTCTGACATTCCCCGGAACAGCAGATCTGTCAGCCCCTCCGCTTCTTACTATCAGAACCGGAGTGATGCCAAGTTCAAGTGCCGGCTTTACATCAGATGTAACGGAATCTCCGATAAAAAGAACCTCTTCAGGCTTTACACCCGCGATATCAAATGCCTTATCAAAAATAGCTCTGTCCGGCTTGCAGGCTCTTGCCATCTCTGCGGAGATGATCCCTGCAGGATTTAATCCCTTCTCCTTCATGGATTCTTCCAGATAAAAAAGATCATCATTGGACAGCACATAGACAGGCTTTGAACACTTTTCAAAGAAAGGCTTAACATCATCAAACAGCGGTGCATGCACCCATATCTTCCTCCAGGTCTCATGCATATATTCAAGATCACCGGTAAGTCCGCAGTTCTCAGTACAATACTTTAATATGGCATCAACCTTATCATCATTTCTGATAAAGGCTTCACCGTGACTGGCTGCCTCCAGCTCCTTGACCTTGCCCCATACCACCTTAAGCACTTCCCGGGGATCCTTAAGATCGCTGTGAGATATAAAATATCCAAGAAGCTGCCTTGTATAGGGCTCATCCTCCCGGACCATCGTGCCTGTATAATCAATAAATACTGCTCTTATCATATCTTTTTTTTGTTTTTCCTTTTTGCCATTTCCAGTATGGCATCCACACCGTATTTCTTAAATTTATCCGGTTCAATCCGCATCCTCTTCCATCGCTTCCAGCAAAAAGCTCACGGGTCTGAAGCCGTCATTACAGGATATCATCGCTGACTTTGGATCCTTCATCCAGCCGTCATAGAAATTTTCTCCTCCGTGGGCCAGAGCCATCACAAAGGAAGAAACTGTATCCCACGCGCTCAGGCAGAACCCTTCCGGCCTCTCCCATCCGTTACATATAAATGTCTGACCAGGTTTCATATCGCAGGCATGCTCTATGGGATTTTCGTACTGCTCTATCAGATCATCATACCTGGCTATCTTTTTTACGGTTATCCTGACTTTTTTCATAGGAGTATCTTCCACTCATCTTCTTTGAATCCAAGAAAGACCGTATCCCCCGCAATCAGAAGCGGTCTCTTGACCAGCATCCCGTCTGATGCAAGAAGCTTTAACATATCATCATCACTCATGTCCGGAAGCTTCTTGCTAAGTTCCAATTCCCTGTAAAGTATCCCGCTGGTATTGAAAAACTTCCTGAGTGGCAGTCCGCTATTCTTATACAGCTTCCTTAACAGCTTTTCATCGGGATGATCTTCCTTTATATCTATCACCTTATACCCAATCTTATTATCATCCAGCCACTTAAGAGCCTTTTTACATGTTGTGCATTTTGCGTAGCAATAAACATTAATCATAATGAATGTTCCAATAATATAATATATATGTAGCGTTATAAAGCTCATCGCTCTTCAACAAAGTTCCATGCAGTCTGAGAATTAATCAAAACAATATCAGAAAA
>CAMNAQ010000138.1 GCA_946531495.1 uncultured Lachnospiraceae bacterium
AATTATCTCGTATTTCCTCTGGGTATCAAGATACAGATATGAGCCTTTGTATTTATCGTAAGAAAAAAGTCTTGAAATAGTCATTTTACTTATAGATCATTGATGTGATCTTCATAATAATGCTGTGTGGAAGTATCTTGCACATTATCCTGAAAAGCCGCATTAAAAATGTAGGGACAGATATTTCCTTTTTGGCAAGCGAATCCTTAAGAGCCCTTTTAACAACAACATCCGGTGTAGTCATTGCAAACTTTTTAAGCGACAGGGTTCTGGTTCCGTTCTTTTCGGCTATATTAAAGAATTCGGTTTTAACAGGTCCCGGACATACCGCAGTAATATATATTCCTTTACCGCAAAGTTCCATATTCAGAGATCTTGAAAAGCTCAGTACATATGATTTTGTTGCGGCATATACCGAAAAACCGGGCTGGGGAACAAAAGCCGCACTGGATGCAAGATTGATTATTCTGGAGCCCTTTCCCATAAAAGGAATGCACACATATGTAACATCGGTAAGTGCCCTGACATTAAGGTCGCACATTCCGGTCTCGTCTCTTCTGTCGCCGCTTTCAAAGTCACCGAGTATCCCGTATCCTGCGGCATTTATCAGGAACCTGACCCTGCATTTTTCGGTTTTTAAAAGGGCCTGCAGACGGTTTACCGTGATCCTGCTGGAAAGATCCCCGCTTATGATCCTTGTATTATGGGAAAGCTTTTCTGAAAGCTCCTCAAGTCTGTCCTTTCTTCTTGCAATAAGCCATATTTCATCAATACTGCTCATGCTCTGATCGATGGCATATGCAAATTCACGTCCTATTCCCGAGGATGCACCTGTTATAACAGCAATATATTTCATAATGCCTCCGTTTCCTTAAGACAAATAAAAAATCATCCTTCCCTGTAAAGAGGAATTTCGTTTGAATTGAACCTGTCTATAAACGTGATCTGATTGGACTTGGTATATCCGTCGTATCTGTTATATCCCTTGATCACTATGTTCGGTCTGTCTCCGCTTTCAAATGATAATGAAAGATCAAATCCCTGATCATAGGTGCCTGTCAGTGCGTCCGCTCCGGGCCAGGGAACGGGATTTTCCCAGGTCCAGCCGCCATCCGTGGAAAGTGCATAATAAAGCATCATACCGTCACTGTCAGAGCCTTCAACATGTATATTTACGGTGTTGTTGAACTGATCGACGGAGGTGACCTTTATGCTTACAGTTTCGGGAGCTGACCTGTCTTCATATGTTGCATCATTAAAAGACGAAGGATCCGCATAGCAGAGTAAATCACTGTATCCGGTATAGTCGATACCAAGTAACGAGCTCTTTAATCCGAAAAATTCAGCTATAGCATCAGCATCTGTCTCTCCGTATGATCTGAACTGGTCATCGGACATTGTATGCTCTGCATCGACCTCTCCGTCTGCAAAGCAATGCTCGATTATGACTGCGGGGATCTCTCTGTAGATACTTGCGGAGATTATCGTATAATAATCCCCATCAGTCCTAAGTCCCTTACGTGTCTTGACTCCTCTTGGAAAAATACCGTACAGTTCGCTGTATTTTCTCATAAGCAGATCACCGAACTGGTAACCATATGCATTATAAGGCGCTACTCTGGAGGTATATGTCTCGATTCCGAACCTGTCATGAAGAACGCAGGCATTATAATGAATACTGAAAATAAAATCCGCATCAACCGACTCAGCAAACTTTGCCCTGTCCGTGAGACTGACTGTGGTATCATTATCGGATCTTGTCATATATACCGTGACGCCCTCATACATGTTAAGCCTTGCTGCAAGAGCCTGAGCGGTAATAAGATTCATAAATCTCTCCTGAATCCTTCCGCCCTGCGTACCGGTATCGGTTCCGCCGTGTCCGGGATCAATCACTATTACAAGATCATCATCCTTATGAAAAACACGTTCCTCAGCCCTTACCGTAAAGGATGGACATATAAGGAGAATGACAAGCGTGATTATGAATATTTTACCTTTAAAGATTTTTTGCATATTTTTCATTAAAAAACCGGCTTATTACAAGCCGGTTTATTGTTGTTATTCTCTGTCGCTGTCCGGATAAACCGTACTTACATTGGGTCCTGATCTTTCATCTTCATCCTGGGACCTTCCGTTTCTTGAAGCTCTGAGTGAATCATGATCGCTCTTAACAGCCTGAAGTTTGGAATTAAGTGCATTGAGAAGAGAATCATACTGATCCGATACCGTTCTGCTGGAGGATGAAAGAAGTCCCTCAACATAGTTCATGACATCTTCCATATATCCCATTGCAGCTTCTCTGCAGGCATTTGCCTCATTTGTTGCATTATCGAGAATGAGCTGGGCCTCTTCCATTGTCTGTCTGGTAACTGCATCAGCCTGCTCATATGCCTTCTTCATTATCTCATTCTGGCTGAGCATTTCATCGGTCTGGGCTGTAGCCTTCTCAATGAGACCCTCTGCAGTCTTTCTGGCATTATCAAGGATACTGTCCTGATTGCTGATTATCTTCTGGTATCTGGCGATCTCTTCAGGTGCCTTTCTTCTGAGATCATCAATAAATCCCTGAAGAACATCTTTCTCACAGATTATATCCGTATTAGAGAGGAGCTTAGGCTTACACTCTGAGATATACTGTTCAAGCTCGTCAATAACGCCAAAGATCTGGCTATCCATTTTTCTTTCCATTGGTTCTTCCTCAGCCCTTTATCGTATTAAATTTTTCCTTAAGAGCAGCTTCAACAAAAGGAGTTACGGAATGACTTACATCTCCGCCGTATTTGGCGATCTCCTTGACGGTTGATGAACTCAAATAGGAATATTGAAGATCTGTGGTCAAAAACACAGTATCGACACGATTATCGGATATCTTCCTGTTGGTCTGTGCAATCTGGAGTTCGTATTCGAAATCCGTTACAGCTCTCAGACCTCTGACCATAATATGAAGATTGTTCTGAATACAATAATCAACAGTCAGACCACGGAAATAATCAACCTTAACATTAGGCATATCCTTAGTCGCTTCGCATAATATTTTAACACGTTCATCTGTTGAAAACAACGGAGTCTTTTGCGTGTTATCAAGCACTGCGACGATAAGTTCATCGAACATAAGGGATGCTCTTTTGATGATATCCAAATGTCCCAAAGTCATCGGATCAAAGCTTCCCGGATATAATGCTCTGTTCATATGTGCCACCCTTTACATGTTAATCATTAACGATCTTACGAAGGAAAAGATGCATATTACTCTTATATTCTTTTCTTCTTACAATCTCAAAACCGACGCTTTCAGTATAACTGAAATCATCATTTCTGTCAGCCTCTATGATTATAAGAGTATCCTCGTTACAGTACTTCATATATGACAGCTGCTTGAGAACATTCTTCTCATATCCCTTCATGTAGGGAGCATCCATATAAATGATATCAATATGCTTTTCAAAAACCGACTGAAGCCCGGATACCGCATCTGCTTTAAGGATAACGGCTTTATCCGTCATTTTGGTAAATGTAACATTATCGGTTATGCACTTTATGGGCTCTCTTCCGTTATCGATAAAATAGACCTTTTTAGCGCCTCTGCTGAGTGCCTCGATACCTATCTGACCGCTTCCGGCAAAAAGATCGATCATTACCGAACCCGGAATTTCACCCTGCAAAATATTAAAAAGTGTTTCCTTTATGATGTCCTGCGTGGGTCTTGTTATATCTTCACCCGCAGGAGTCTTAAGGGGCATTGACCTGCATTCACCGGCGATGACTCTCATACGCTTCCTTTCAAAAAATCAGCCTTTGATCTTGGTTCCCTTAGCGCCTCTTCCAAGGAGCTTGATAGAATTCAGGGATATCGTTCTCGTTCCCCATTCTATCACATTTTCACTTACAAGGTCGGTAATATAAGCATTTTCAACCTTATCGGTTCCGTCAAGCTTCATACCCTTGACTCCGGCAGCCGTCTTCTTCATTTCCGGTATCTCAGAGATATTGAATCTGATGAAATATCCGTTGGAAGACTGAAGTATGACATTTTCCTCGGTTCTGACCTTGCGTATGGTGACTATCCTGTCGCCTTCATTAAGCTTTGTCGCGGTGACCGTACGTCTTGAGCTTACATCGAATTCGGTTCCTCCCGTAACCTTGCACATTCCGGCAGCGGTAACAAACAGATATCTGCCCAGAAGAACGGTTGAAAGATCCTCTGCATAGATGATCATGTCGCTGGAAGAATCGAAATTGGTAATATTATCAACAGGAACGCCCTTATCACGGAATTTCGACATGGGAAGATCCGTCATCTTGATGGTATGCATCTGTCCGTTTTCGGTAAATATCGCAATCCTTCCGTTATTCCTTACAGGAAGACAGAATTTGATCTCCTCTGCGATAGCTTCCTTATTTCTGTCATAGGTGGGAAGATCTATCATCTTGCAATATCCGAATCTGTCCATGATGAAATATACATCCATCTCTTCAAATTCTTTTTCCTTATAGACAGCCTCTTCCGCATTTTCGATGACGGTCTTTCTCTTGCTTCCGAATTCCTTCTTGAAGCCTTCAAGATCCGCAATGATGACCTGGGCCATTGATTCCTTGCGATCAAGGATATCCTCATATCTGTAGATGTTGGCGAGAGTGTTCTCGTGATCTTTATTTAGTGCGGCTATCTCGAGACCGATGAGTCTGTACAGTCTCATATCAAGGATCGCCTTGGCCTGGCGCTCCGTGAATTTAAGCTGGGAAGCCATTATCGCAGATTCCTTGGTCTTAAACTTTATGCCGTCGGTAATACCGTTTACAAGACAGTCCTCCGCCATCTTCCTGTCGCTTGAGCCCCTGATGATCTCTATGATAAGGTCGATCAGATTACAGGCTTTGATAAGGCCTTCCTGGATCTCTTTTTTCTCAAGTTCCTTGGAAAGAAGTGCATTGTACTTACGTGTATTGATCTCATACTGAAAATCCACGACCGCCTTCAGAACGGATTTAAGAGACATGGTCTCCGGACGTCCGTCCCTTATTGCGAGCATATTTACGCCGAAGGTATCTTCGAGATGAGTTTTCTTATAAAGAAGGTTTATGAAATTCTCCGCATCCGCATTTGCCTTGATTTCAATGACGATGCGGATACCTTCCTTGGAAGACTGGTTAGAGATATCAATGATATCCTGTGTCTTTTTCGACTCGGAAAGTGCGGCAACCTCCTGAAGGAATTTACCGATGCCTGCTCCGACCATTGTATAGGGGATCTGGGTTATGACAACGTTCTGATGACCGTTCTTGAGCTTTTCGACGTTAGCAACGCCTCTGATCCTGATCTTGCCGTTTCCGGTCTCATATATATCCTTAAGATCATCCTTATTTATGATGATGCCGCCGGTAGGAAAATCGGGACCCTTGATGTATCTCATGAGCTCTCTTGTAGAGATCTCTTCATTCATGATGAATGCCTTCATCGCATCAATGGTCTCTGCAAAATTATGAGGAGGTATATTTGTAGCCATACCTACAGCGATGCCTTCAGATCCGTTGATCAAAAGATTAGGGATCCTGCAGGGAAGGACCTCAGGCTCTTTTTCGGTCTCATCAAAATTCGGAACAAAATTAACGGTATCCTTGTCAAGATCATCGAGAAGAGCAAGCTGGGTGATCTTCTGAAGTCTTGCCTCTGTATAACGCATCGCAGCGGCTCCGTCACCTTCAATGGTTCCGAAGTTACCGTGTCCGTCAACAAGAGGAAG
>CAMNAQ010000139.1 GCA_946531495.1 uncultured Lachnospiraceae bacterium
GGAATAATCCTTATCATTTCTCCCCTGTACCATACATGATCTCCTCTGTCATACGAATGGCATCGGCATTTGTCTTTACATCATGAACTCTCACAAAACGCGCACCGGCCTGTACAGCCATTACGGATATTGCCGCAGTTGCGGCATCACACTCGGCAGGCTTATTGCCAAGAGTCTTCCACAGGACTGACTTACGGCTTGCACCCACAAGGACGGGATATCCCATATTCGTAAAGTCCGGAAGGTGTCTGATCACTTCAAGGTTTTGCTCATACGTCTTGCCAAAACCGATCCCGGGATCGATGATAATACGGTCCTTTCTTACTCCGGCGCCAAGTGCTGTCCTTACGGATTCTCCAAGCTCTCTTGCCACATCCGCTATCAGATTCCCATAATAAGTATCATCGCTGTTGTGCATAAGAACGCACATTGCGTCATATTCCGATACTACTGATGCCATCTGGGGATCCTGTCTGAAACCCCAGATATCATTTATGATATCTGCTCCGGCATCAAGTGCACGCCTTGCAACCGATGATTTATAGGTATCAACGGAAATGGGAATATTAAAATACTTTCGAAGTTCCTTTACGACAGGAACAACCCTGTCAGTCTCTTCCTCAGCATCCACAGGCGTAAATCCGGGCCTCGTGGACTCACCTCCCACATCTATGATATGAACTCCTTCGGATACCATCTTTTCCGCATGTCTGAGCGCCATGTCCATATTTGTGTACCTGCCGCCGTCGGAAAAAGAATCCGGAGTGATATTGAGAATGCCCATTATGTAGGTTTTTTTGCTGTCACCGAAATTGGATATATCCATGATCAAGACCCCGACGTCATTAGATTTAAAAATCTGTCACACAGTGCCTGATCATCCTTGAAAATTCCCTTTGCGGAAATAGTTACGGTTCTGCTGCCCGGCTTTTTGATTCCTCGCATGGTCATGCAGGTATGCTCTGCTTCGAGAACGACCAACACTCCCTTCGGAGAAAGAGCATCCATAAGCGCATCTGCGATCTGCCCGGTCATATGCTCCTGGATCTGAAGCCTTCTTGCATATATCTCAACGCATCTTGCAAGCTTGCTTATACCGACCACCTTACCGTCCGGGATATACGCGATGTGAGCTTTCCCGAAAAACGGCAGCATATGATGTTCACACATTGAATAGAAGGTAATATCCTTCTCTATGACCGGAGAATCATCGGAAACGGTAAAGAATGTATTCAGAACATCCGATGGCTTCTGTGCATATCCGGCCATGATCTCTTCATACATACGCCCGATCCTTGCGGGTGTCGCCTGAAGCCCTTCCCTGTCTCCGTCTTCACCGATAGCTTCAATTATCAGCCTTGCAGCTTCCTGTATTTTTTCCTGATCGATCATTTTTCTTTCTTTACCAAGATCAGACGCCTTTAACGCCTGATACATCAACCGTGTCAGTTGAAGTTAACGTCATCGATATCGCTGACATCGCCCGAACCGATATCAAGCATATTGACTGTACGTCTCTTGATCCTTGCCTCCTCAGAAGTCTTAAGGAGGTAATCCTTTATCTCCTCAGAATGTTTGATGTGCTTAAGGATGAGTTCCTTGTCTGTGGTATCGCCGGTGTAGCATGTAATGGTGCCGAGTCCAAAGATCCTCTCCATGAGAGACTGGGTGAGCTTTACATCCACGATCTTATACATATAGCAGTCGTCCTGGACGAGCTTGAAGAATCCGCTTTTTACATTGAGCATATCATCCTTCATCCTGTATACGGTAAAGGTCCAGGGAAGTCCGAAAAACAGCCAGCGCTTCCTTTCAACGTGATCATAATCAGCAGTCTGTTGCATATTTTTCCCTCCATTCATAATCGTATGTTTGATAATTTCAAACAAAATACATTTTATCATCTAATGTTGCCGTTTTCCATTAACTTGACATAAATTCTTTTATTGACGGAAAAATAGGAGTAAAATCTATCCTCAGAGGTGCAAAGATGATCCATATTATTGAAAATTCATCATCCGGCTCAGACAAAAAAGGGACCTTTGAACAGGTGATAAAGCCCTATATGTCCAATGCAGGCGAGGAGTACAAAATATACCGTTCAAATAAGCCCGGAGACATCGCAAAGATTGCTTCCGAGATAACGGATACCGATGAAACCGTAAGGATCCTTCTCATGGGAGGTGACGGTTCGATCAATGAGCTCCTCACAGGTATAAGAGATACAAAAAAGGTTGTCCTGAGCATAATCCCCACCGGCTCAGGAAATGATTTTGCAAGAAGCGTCGGCATCCCCAAGGATATAAGGCTTGCTCTTGATATTGCCTTGAAAAGGGGAAGGACAGGGATCATAGATCTCGGTGAGATCAAATATGCAGACGGAACCACCAGGAAATTCATCATCAGTTCCGGAATAGGCTTTGATGCGGCAGTCTGCGAAGAAGCAATGCATTCAAAGCTTAAGAAAAGTCTCAATAAGATAAAACTCGGAAAGCTCTCCTACGGTCTTATTGCCGCAAAGCAGATCTTCGGAGCTTCAAGGCCGGACGGATGGATCTCCATGGATGGCGGCGAACCTCTTCCTCTTAAAAAGGTCCTTTTTTCCGCATTTATGAACGAGCCCTTCGAGGGCGGAGGATTTATGTTCGGCCCGGGTGCTTCCCATAAGGACGGAAAGCTGGATCTGTGCGTGGTAGACAGGATTCCCAGGATCATGTTCTTCGCCGTGCTTCCGTTTGCACTGTTCGGAAAGCATTATATGTTCAAAAACATCAATGAATACAAGGCATCGAAGATCCACATTCATCTGGACGCTCCCATGTGGGTCCATACTGACGGGGAAGTCACCAGGCAGGCAGATGATATGGAGATCCGGGTTCTCAGATCTGCCATCAATATAACCATGCCCTGATCATGCCAAAAAAAATCATTGCAGATTTTGAAAAATAATCCTATTATGTTCTGAGTGTGTTTTAAATTCAGAAAACCGATGGCATAAATATCATGAACTTTATCAAGAATTGTTTTACGAAGCTTAATGATTTCGTACATAAGCACAAAGAGGGTATCCCCTTTCTAATATATGTGGTCATATACCTGACATGGTTCTCGATCCTCGAGAATAAAGTCGTGGTTCCGAAGTACCTAATCCACCTTGAAGCGGATGATCACATTCCGTTTATCCCGGCATTCATCATTCCTTACAATATATGGTTTGCATATGTACTCGGAACCGTACTGTTCCTGCTTTTTACAGCCAAGGACGAATACTCAAGACTGTTCCTGTTCTTAACAACCGGTATGACGCTCTTTTTGATCATCTCGACTCTTTGGCCCAACGGACAGAATTTAAGACCGAATCTTATCGGTAAAGAAGGATTTTTCGAAGCCTGGGTTGCACAGCTTTACAGAACCGACACTCCCACAAATATATGGCCGAGCATTCATGTATATAATTCACTGGGTGTGGAATTTGCCGTAGCAAGAAGCGAAAAGCTTCGCAAATACAGATGGATACGTTTTTCAAGCTTCATCCTCTGCATACTGATCATCTTATCTACAATGTTCCTCAAACAGCATTCGGTATTTGATGTAGGAACCGCTATAATCCTTGCAGTTGTGATGTATTATCTGGTCTACTATATGGATGTGATCCAGCTGATCAAAACAGCAAGAGAAAAGAAAAATGCCGAAAAAGAATATGTAAGAAAACACTGGAAATGATCACAGTAAAAGCCCGAAACAGGGGGACGGTTCTGCTGTTTCACTCACATGGTTGATGTGATGAAACAGCAGAACCGTCCCCCTGTTTCGCTTAAAATTCCTTGTTCTGCATGATGCGAATACTGCAGATCATCGAGATTGAAAATGCGATCAGGCATACGGCATAGGCAGCGATTATAAGACCTGTCTGGGAAATAGTCTGAAGCTTTGAGACCAGTCCTGAAACAGCATCTGCGCTGCCAAGCTTTTCTAAGGCACTCTTTCCCGCGATCACTGCTATCATCACTATTCCGAATATGATGAAAAGCACTGTTCTGCCCTTTTCCGGTGAATACCTGAGTTCAATGGGGATCATTATCGCAATGATCAGAAGAAACATGGGAAGCATCATTACATCCGTAAGTATAACCTCACTAAGCACATACTCTGTATTTTGTATCATGAAGGAAACGAACTGAAGGACCAGGGACACCAGCCACATAAGCGTAACTCCCGTTGCGCTGAAAATATATTTCTCCACGGCATAATCTCCGGGCTTGCAGGGAAGTGTCATGATAAAAGACAGGCCGTTGTCATTATAGTCATATGATATGGTTGAAAGAACCAGGAGCATTGCGATCATGGGAATGTAACTTACTATGAATGATGAGTCCATTGAAAAGCTCAGTATCAGTGCAACAGCCAGATAAAGTATCATAAATCTCTTCTGACTTAATATCAGTCTTACATCTTTTGTAAATAATCCCTTCATTATTTTTCACCTCCGAGCATAAGGACGATGATATCGTCTATATGTGCATTTTCTATAACCAGCTTGGGATAATTTTCAACGTAGAACTGCTTTTCCGAAGTAAGGCATGTTACGGAAAATCTGTCTTCATGGGAAGCTACGATATACTTTTTATCAAGTGATCCGAATTCTTCGGAGCTCATCTTGATAAGGCCGTAATTACCAAGCAGTACATCAGTATCCTCATGAAGAACGATCTTACCGTCACTTATCATGTATATATCGTCGCAAAGCCCTTCAAGATCGGATGAAATATGTGAGCTTATCACGATTGAGCGCATCGGATCCTCATCGAGATACTTTCTTACGATCTCAAGAATGTCATTCCTTGCTATTACATCAAGCCCTGCAGTGGGCTCATCAAGGATAAGAAGCTTTGCCTTATGGCTCATTGCCACGAGCACTCTCAGCTTTGCCTTCATTCCGCTGGAAAAGTCCTTGATCTGCTTATCAAAGGGAAGACTCTGGGCACTGCACTTATCCCTGAAATCCTTCTCATCAAAATCCTTATAGCAGCTTTTCAGCACCCTGATCACATCCTCAAGAGTAAAGATCATGCTGAATCCCGATTCGGAAAGGGCGACTCCTATCTGCTGCCTTTCATCGGATGTAAGATCCGTGGGTTTTTTCCCAAAAACCGTGACTTCTCCCGATGTAGGTCTTATAAGTCCGAGAATGGACTTGAGGGTGGTAGTCTTACCTGCTCCATTCCTTCCGATGAGTCCTGTCACTCTTCCTTCGGGGATATCCATCGTTACATTGAGCTTAAAGCCCTTATATTCTTTTTGAAGATTATTTAATCTTATCATTTCCCTGCCTTTCAACCATTAGGTTATGTATCCTCCAGCAGGATCTCCAGGATCTCTCTTATCTCATCGTCCTCAAGACCTGCGCTCCGTGCCTTGGATACCGCCTCGGAAAACTCCTCCTCAACAGCCTTGCGCCTTGCCTCAAGCGCAAGAGGAATATCCGTGGCCGCCACATAACTTCCTTTTCCATGTACAGTTACGGTAAATCCGTCTTCTTCAAGTCTGTCATAGGCCTTCTTAACGGTCAGTGCACTGATCTTAAGTTCGCCTGCCAGGTTTCGTACCGAAGGGAGGGCGTCCCCTTCCTTAAGTCCTCCGCCTATGATCTCCTGCTTGATCTGATCCATGAGCTGCTCGTAAACAGGGATCATTGAAGTATTGTTAATGATTATCTTCAT
>CAMNAQ010000140.1 GCA_946531495.1 uncultured Lachnospiraceae bacterium
CGGAGAAAATGAAACCTTTGCCGTAAACGGACAGAAGGTTGAGTGCAAGGAGTATCAGGTTGTAGTTAACCAGGAGACTGTTGAAGACTGGATCACCGGTTATCAGGAAATCTGGAACAAGTTCTACAAGGAGAACAAGTCTGTTTTTGAGCCTCTTGAGGATCTTACCGGAGAAGAATTTGATTTTGCTGATTATTTCGACGAAGCAGTTGATTCTCTTGATGATATGGAAGATCTCACAATTTCCGTATTTGTAAAGGGCAAGGATGTTGCCTGCGTACGTTTTGCATCGGAAGAGGAAGAAAATGCGATTGACATTCTCTTCAAGGGCGGAGATTACCGCGCACAGAATGTTGAAGTAATTGTAACCGAAGATGGCGACGAGGAGACCGTACTCGTTATTGAAGGAAAGACCAAGGGTGATGTTCAGACATCCACCATTACTGTTGGCGATGATGAAATGATTCTTGAGTGGTCCTTCGACAGAAAGTCCGGAGAACTTGCCATGACCATGGAACAGGATGGATATGAGATGTATAATCTCGAGTGCACCATCACTGTTGCTAAGAACTCAATTACAATGACTTATGATACTCTTGAGGTAAGCGGAAGCGAAATGCCTTTTGACTCATTCGAAGTTATTTTCTCAACCAAGGCTGATATTGTTGAGCCTAAGAAGGGTGAGGAGTTCGATCTCGGAAATGCAGACGAGGATGAATTCTATGACCTTGTAGAAGAGATTCAGGAAACCATTATGGATAATGATGATCTTATGGAACTCATGGAAGATGCAGACGATCTGTATTATTACTTCTAAGTATCACGGCCGGTGCCTGACACCTGCCATCATCTGACCGGACCTTGCGAATGAACTATTCTTTTCAGTACATGAGAATAGAATTCAAAAGAGCTGTTCATGCATTTATGAGCGGCATGGTCACACTTATTATAATTTCTGCAATTACTGTAGGCTCTGCGGCGGCGCTTTATGCTCTGCTGCAGAGCCTTGGTGTTTCTGAGCCTGTTCTTATCGCCGTATCAATGGACGATGATGATTCGATGTCGGAGATCGTTTTGAGACTTTTGGAGGGAATGGATTCCATAAGCGCGGTATGCGAGCTGGAGCTGACTGATCCTGATGATGCTCGTGCCGGTGTTTTGGATGGAAGATATGCATCTGCCATAATCCTTCCGAGAGATTTTTATAATGCGGTGAATACAGGTCTGAACCCTTCTGCTCTTATACTTGTCCCTGTCGATATGACGGACGGGGCAAGGGAATTTACCGAGCTTATGGGCACCGCCGCTTCGCTGGTCGATACGGTAGAGAGCGGCATATATTCTGTTACTGACGCTGGCAGTCTGTATGGAATGAGTGTTTCGAGATATGATATGGAGATGTATCTTACAAACATTGCATATGATACATTGCTGAAAAGAACCAAAATCTTTGATGAGAGCTTTGAAACATCTCTCGATGCCGATGATCTTGTTTCTTATTATGTTGTGGGTGCATGGCTTTTGATAATCATGGTAACATGCACCGGCTTCGGATATCTGTATTCGAAAAGAACGCGCAGTGTTGAGTTTTCTCTGAGGAGAAACGGACTTGGACCTGTAAAGACAGGATTTGTCAGGTTCCTGGTCATGATAGTGCAGCTGATCCTTATCACCGGGATCTTTGCGTTTATTGTACATTTGATCTCTGTTTTCCTTGGGGGAAAAGAGGAAGATCTTCTTGTGCTTGCATCCTATTCGCTTGTGGAAGCAAGGGATGTTTTGCTTTCCTATGTCAATGTCATTCCTGTTTTGCTGAGCATTTGCGGTTTTACGCATCTTGTGTATTGTCTGCTTGGGGGAAGGGAAGACTCGGGACTTATACTTCTCATTGTTTTTATGATAATGCTTATAATCGGAGGGTGTATAGTGCCTTCTGTTTTTCTTCCCGAAAGGGTTGTTATGGTAGGAGAGCATCTTCCTGCCTGCCTTTGGAGGGAGGATATATTTTCCGGCGGGATGCTCAGAGAACTTGCATCCGGCGTGATATTTTTTGCTGTCGGGGAGGTGGCGACATGGCTAAATACATGATGAGAGCCTTCCTGATGATGAAGGCAAGGATCAAAAGTCCCTTTACTTACATATGGGTCGCTTTGCTGGTCTTTTCTCTCTGGCTTGTGGATGAAACCATAGTTCCCACAAAAAACTCATCCGATGTTGCCATCCTGAATGAAGCCGGTGAATACGGTGAGAGGGTGACGGAGTTTTTAACGGCATCCGATGAATTCAGCGAATGCACATTCCTGAGGGTCGAAGATGAAGATATGCTCAGACTTATGGTCAGAAGAGGCCAGGTAAGATGCGGTTTTATCCTTCCTGAGGATATGGAAGAGAGGATCGAAGAAGGCGATACCCGTTCGATGATCACGATGGTCACATCGACTTTTTCCGTAAAGAGCGCAGCGGTGCGGGAAAAGGTGTTTGCGGCTCTTTATCGCATAATGAATCCTGATATCACCGTTGCAGCGGCCGGTGAATATTTCGAAGACCCTGAAGGCGCGGCTTCTTATATAAGAGAGCGGTATGATTATTATGTCGGGAGCGACGATGTATTCAGGATAAATTACGAAAGACTTGATGATTCCAAAGGAGACGAGGGTGTTTTTTTTCCGGACAGGTCAGATCCTGTGAGGGGGACTGCGGCTGTTTTAATATTTGTACTATGTCTGTATTCCGGAAGTACGCTTCTTGGTAAGAACGGACGCTTTTTCAGGGCTTTTGGCAGACGCGAAAGGCTGTTCAGTGAATTTTTGTATCTGCTGAGTTCTGTACTAATCCCGTCAGTCTGCGCGTTTGCTGCGATCAGGTTTTTTGCGGGCGATGGTACCGGTCTGATGAGGGATCTTTTGTGCTTTGCTTTGTTCCTGATCCTGACCGCCGCATGGAGTACCGTATTTGTATCCTGCTTTAAAAAGAATGATACCTATCTGCCGGCTGTATCTGTTCTTCTTTTTGCATCCTTTGTCCTTTGTCCCGTATTTTTCGATCCGGGAAAGTATTTTCAGGTCGCAGGCTATGTGGTAAGACTGCTTCCGCCTGCGTTTTACATCTACCTGCTTTAGTGGCAGACAGTCTGTTTTGCGGCGTGTATGAAAGCTTTTTTCACCTGCGCGTATGACCGGGGGCAGCTGTACGTATGACGGTGTTTTGCGGCTTTGCATGTGACCGCATCTTGAATTTGCCGGGATATAGGCATAAGTTGACAATTGGAACATAAAATAAGAAAATACATGTGTTTTGATTATATTCGGAAAAGAAGGGAGAAAACCGATGAAATGTAAAAATTGCGGAATTGAGCTCCAGGAAGGTGCTGTTTTCTGCCAGTCTTGCGGATCAAAGGTAGAGGACGTTCAGGATAAGGCTGAAGAGACCAAAGCTGAAGAGACCAAAGCCGAAGAGCCCAAAGCTGAAGAGACCAAAGCCGAAGAGCCCAAAGCTGAAGAGACCAAAGCTGAAGAGACCAAAGCTGAAGAGACCAAAGTAGAAGAGGCTAAGGCTGAAGAAGCAAAGGCTGAGGAGCCGCAGGCAGCTCCGAATGCCCCTATGCAGAACGCACAGCCTGCACCCGGTGAAAAGAAGAAGTCCAAGGCTCTTCCCATAATAATAGCGGTGGCTGCTGTTGCGGTGATCGCACTTCTTGTTGCTCTGTTTGTCAAGGTGCTTCCAAATATGTCAGGCGGAAAAGATGCTCCTTCAACAATGGCTGTATATATCAGCAGGGGAACCCTTTACTATACTCCCGACGCTACCGCCAAGGAGCCTAAGATTTATGAGATCTGTGATATCGAGATAGATGCTTCTTTCTATACCATTCCCGAAGATCTGGTTACAATCTCGGATGATGAGAGATATATTTATTTCATTAATGATCTTAATTCCGACGCATGCGGAGATCTGTGCAGGATCCAGATAAATAAGATCGGTAAAGACAAGGATAAGAATGAGAAGAGAATCGAGGAGATCGATGACAATGTACAGCTCTATACCCTTGCTTTTCTTGACGGCGGCAAGATCGCATATGTGACCGGAAGACAGAAGCTTTGCATCTTTGACGGAAAAGAGAGTACCGAGGTCCAGAAGGATGTGGGAACCCCTTATCTGGCAAATGACGGAAAGGCTCTCGTGTATGTGGGAGATATGGATGATGACGGATACTATACTCTCTTTTATCTTGATCTTGCAAAGACCGATGCAGAGGAGATAGAGGAGGGAGTTTCATACATAAACTCGGTTGAAAAAAACGGAGTTTTCTTCTGCAAGACAGATCAGGAGACATGGACTTCATCTCTGTATTTTTACTCATTTGACGGTCAGGACACCGAACTTATCTGCAATGATTATTCGTATTCAAGCGTAAAGACCGATAAGGGATTTTATTATATCGAGCATGTTGATTCCGAATTGTCTCTTTATGATTTCATCGATGATCCTTATGCAAGAGACGATGAAAATGTTACAGAGCCCGTTTCACCCACTAACAGCGCTGGATTTGTAGCAGCTAATCCCGGAGACGTATTTGATGCATTCAAGTATGAGAGGATGATCAAGAAATACGGCGGAGATCCTGTGGCATACATGGAGGATAACTGCTCTGTATATACATACGATGATGTAAGATATTATTACATTTATAATTCCGATACCGGCACGGAGTATTATTATGATATATCCGGAGACCAGTATTACAGATATGACTCTGATGTATATCAGAAGGCCTGGGATGATTATTACGCTGCAAGGGATGTATGGTACTCCGTACAGAACAGGATCTCGCTCAGACAGGCATTGAAGGATTATACCTTTGATCCCGAATATTCATCCATAAATTATTACCATGATGGTCAGAACGAGGTGGTCGTTGATAAATGCACAGATGTGATGTTTGCATTAAGAGTAACAAACGAGCCCGTTGCCGTATACCATCTTCCTGACAGTACTGATGTTGAAAAACTGTCGATCGATGAGATCAGTTATGCCTATGAAGCATATGACAGATTGTTTGGAAACGGCACTGCTTCCGGAAACGGAGAGATATTCTACAGCGTTGGAGGTGATGCTGACCACAGTCTCGGCATTGAGGGCGAGATAGATGACATCACATATTCCGAAAGCGACGGACTTTTTGCCATCGCAACCGTGGCTGAGGACAGAAACGGCGATTCCGAAAGAGAAGTGTTCCTCTACAGCGTGAAGGGTGTTGACTTTACCCTAAATGAAAAATTCGATGATGAAAGCGACTGTATTGCAGCATTTAACAGCGGAAATGTATTCTTCATAAAGGGTATGGACGAATACAGCATGGAGGGCGACCTCTATATATATGACGGAAAGAACACCACACGTCTTATCAAGAATGTAAATCTTTACCGTTACGGAGCACTCTTTGAGAGCGGAAGCATTCTCTGCTACAAGGATGCAGACGCAGTCCTTTTCGACAAAAACGGCGAGGAGATCATTAAGCTCGGACCTATCGAAGCTCTTTATTCCGACATGAATTACATTTCCGATAAAAAGATCATATTCCTTGCGGACGGAAAACTGAAATTCTATAATGGCAAGGAAGTGATCAAGATCGCAGGAAGCGTCGATAGGGTATGGTTCAGCAGAACAGGATCCTATACCTCTATGGCAT
>CAMNAQ010000141.1 GCA_946531495.1 uncultured Lachnospiraceae bacterium
GCCATGACACTGGACAGGGCGATAAACCTGGGCAGGACGCAAAACGATGAGCTTACAAGAAGCCTCAGGATAACGATACCTGAAGATCTGGATTATACGGGAGTATTCGATGAGGTATTCGAAAAGTTCACAACAGAGCATAAGCTTATCAGCGCAAAGACTTCCAATATGGGATCCATGTTCAAGCTTGATTATGATCTGATGCTGAAGTCGGCGGATGATGAAAAGAAATTCATAGATGAATTAAGATGCAGGAACGGAAATCTTGAAATAGCAGTTTCGACACTTAAGCGCCGTGAATCCGGTGAACTTTGATACGAAAAAGGAGATGATGATATGAAGAAGAAAGCTGTCATGAGTATATTGGCATGCATCATGTGCATTGGTATAGCTGCAGGGTGCAGTAATACAGGGATAATGGCTGTAACCGATAATACTGCCATATCACAGATTGAAACGTCAGGTGAAAAAAGCAGCGGGGAAACAGAAACGGGAACTTCGGAGACCGGTGCTTCGGATCATGAAGGCTTATCTGCAGAGGAGGCCATGGAAGCTGACTATGAAGAGATCAGTCTCGACGGAATGACAGGAACCGTCAGCATCACAAAAGGCGGTACTTATCTTGTGACGGGTTCATCGGATGATTGTCAGATCTGTATAAATGTGGATGAAGATGACAGCGTGGTGCTGATCCTTGATGATGCAACGATCTGCAGTGCTTCATCTGCTGCCATTTATGCTGAGTCTGCGAAGGAGGTTTACCTTGTATTAAAGGGAGAATCGTCTCTTTCAAACGGCGGAAGCTTTGATGAATCGGAAACTTCCGACATCAGTGCCGTTATAGAATCGAAGGATGATCTGTATATTTCAGGTGACGGAAGCCTGATGATCTCTTCCCCTTCCGGAAAGGGAATATCCGTTAATGACAGCCTTGTCATATACGGCGGAGAGCTGGAGATAGATGCCGGAGACGACGGCATCAATGTTAATGAAGATTTTGTCTATGCAGGTGATACACTTTATATCAAGGCAGGTGATGATGCGATCCATGCGGATGCCCTGCTTCAGATAGACGGCGGTACTATAAATGCTGAAGCAGCAGAGGGCCTGGAGGCTACCGGAATCTGCATAGATGGTGGAAATATCACGATCAATGCCACGGATGACGGAATAAACGCAGCCCAAAAGGTCACGGATATGGATGTATATGTTGAGATAAACGGCGGAAATATCACTATCGTAATGGGACAGGGCGATACGGACGGAATAGATTCAAACGGCGATCTTATCATAAACGGAGGCACTATTGATATAACCGGACAATCAGCCTGTGATTATGACGGAAAGGCTGAGCTTAATGGCGGAACACTTATCGTAAACGGAGAAGAGGTCACACAGATAAGCAACCAGTTCATGGGTGGAGGCTTCATGCAGCACGGTGACGGAGCATTCATGCAGCGTCCGGATGATGGTGAGTTTACTCAGCAGCCTGCAGACGGAGAATTTCCCCAGCGCCCGGATGGCGGAGAGTTTGCTCAGCAGCCTGCAGAAGGAGAGTTTCCCCAGCGCCCGGATAACGGAGGATTTATGCCTTAACTTATCTTAAGTTGTGTTCTTTAACTGATCTTAAGCTTGAGTCTTATAATGAAAGCTGATTTGTGAGATAATGTTAATGTATATGGAAAGAGATAGCAGGCTCTGGAAGGGCAGGTTCAAAAACTTTTGGGATGACCGGATATGAGAATACTTCTTGCTGAGGATGAAAAATCAATGTCAAGAGCGCTGACAGCGATACTTACCAGAAATAATTATTCGGTAGATGCTGTTTTCGACGGACAGGATGCACTGGATTATATAAGGACCGGTGACTATGACCTTGCCCTTCTTGATGTAATGATGCCTAAGATCGACGGTTTTGAGGTCCTGAGGCAGGTGAGGGCTGAGGGTATTCAGATTCCTGTTATGATGCTTACCGCAAAGTCCCAGGTGGACGATAAGGTTGAGGGATTGGATCTTGGCGCAAATGATTACCTAACCAAGCCTTTCGACAGCAAGGAATTACTGGCAAGACTCAGGGCAATGACAAGAGTCACCGCAGGTACTGCGGATAATAAGCTGAAATTCGGAAATATCACCTTGGACAGAGGAAGTTATGAGCTTTCATCTCCTGAGGGAAGCGTTAAGCTTTCTTCAAAAGAGTATCAGATGATGGAATACCTTATGTCCAATCCGGGGATGCTTATAACGACTGAGAGATTCTTTGATAAGATATGGGGGCTCGATTTTGAAGGCGACACCAGCATCGTATGGACTAATCTGTCATATCTGAGAAAAAAGCTTGTCCAGATAGATGCAAATGTCCGCATCAAAGCTTCAAGAAATGCAGGATACAGCCTTGAACTGACAGATCAGTAAGGCTCAAAAAAAATAGACCGGATCCGAACCGGTGCCGCGTCCATATAATAGCCGGACTTTTTTACCCGGAATGTATGCCGGATATACAGATTGTAATGGGAAGATCATGATCAGAAAGCTTAGGATAAAATTTGTTATGACAGCCTTTCTATCGGTACTTGCGGTGCTGGTAGTCCTTGTCGGCGGGATCAATGTAAGTAATTATGCACATGTTGTGAATGACTCCGATAAGGTGCTAGGTATCCTTGCGGATAATGACGGATCCTTTCCGGACAGAATGATGCATGAAGGCGGAGAATTTGCACAGCCCATCCCGCCTGATGCACGGAGAGTAGAAAGGATCGATTCTCCGGAGCTTGCATTTGAGACAAGGTTTTTTTCGGTCAGATATGACAGTGACGGAAATGTCATAAATACAGATGTTGAAAGAGTGTCGGCGGTTTCTGATGACCTGGCCGCAGAGCTTTCAGGAAGGGCATTATCCGGGAATGCTTCTTTGGGCTTTATCGGGGATTACAGATATATCATCACGGGATCTGGCGAGGGCGGAAAGCTTGTCATTTTCTGTGACAGAGGAGCGAGCCTTGCCAATTTCAGAAGCTTCAGAAACATAAGCCTTGTTCTTTCATTTTTCAGTTTGCTCATCCTTGGAGTTATCATTTATTTTGTTTCCGGAAAGGCGGTAAAGCCTGTTGCGGAGGCAAACGAAAAGCAGAAAAGATTCATATCAGATGCGGGACATGAGATCAAGACTCCTCTTGCGATAATCAGGGCGGATGCGGACGTTCTGGGAATGGAGATCGGAGAGGACAATGAGTGGCTTTCCGATATGGTCAGACAGACGGAAAGGCTCACCGAGCTTACAAACGATCTGATCACACTTTCTAAGATGGAAGAAGGCGGAAGCACCCTGGTCATGGAGGATACGGATTTATCGAAGCTTGTTTCGGATGCAGCGGATTCGGCCCTGAAGGCTCCGGTTTTGCTTCAGAAGATAGATTATTCCGAAGATATAGAAGAAGGTGTGCGTATTGTCTGTGACAGAAAATCCGTTTACGAACTTATGAGCATACTTCTCGATAATGCGGTCAAATACTGTCCGCCTGAGGGAAAGATAGGATTGAGCCTCAGATCATCCGGGAAAAGGGCGGTGATAAGTGTAACAAACGATACCGAGGATAACATGGATGATGAAGCGATTTCCCATGTTTTTGACAGATTCTACAGGACTGATTCTTCAAGAAATTCCGAATCTGGCGGATTCGGTATCGGACTTTCCGTTGCAAAGGCCGTTGCAGAGGCCCATCACGGTCAGATATCCGCACAGGCTTCCGGTGATAAAAAGATAACCTTTACGGCAGTTTTATGATGAATGTCTATTATGGCGGACACGGGGCGGTATTGTATTTAAATACCCCTCGTGCTATTATTTTATGCGGTGTTTTTGGACAGGCAGGTGTCTGTTTTAACTTTAATATATTAAGGAGAATCGTAATGAGTAAGAATTTTGCGGATCTGCTTTCACAGGTCAAGAACCTTGACAAGCAGAAGTTGGCTGTTGCTGTGGCTCAGGATGCACCTGTGCTCGAGGCTGTTAGGGAAGCACACAGAATGGGTATCATCGATGCCATTCTTGTAGGTGATGAGGATCAGATCCGTGCTATCGGAAAAGAACTCGACATGAGACTCGATGAATATGAGATCGTTGACATCAAGGATCCTACCGAAGCTGCACTCAAGGCAGTAAGCTTCGTTCACGAAGGCAAAGCTGATATGTATATGAAGGGACTTGTTGACACCAAGACCTTCCTTAAGAGCGTTCTTGACAAGGAAGTAGGCCTTCGTACCGGAAAGCCTCTTTCCCATGTATGCGTATTCGAGCTTCCCGGAATAGACAGACTTCTCTTCCTTACCGATGTAGCTTTTATGCCTTATCCTACTCTTGAAGACAAGGTTGCGATCATTGATTACACCGTTGAAGTAGCCAATGCATGCGGAGTTGTAAATCCCAAGGTAGCACCTCTTGCCGCTGTTGAGGTTGTAAATCCCAAGATGCCTGAGACCGTAGAGGCTGATGAGCTTCGCAAGATGAACGAGGAAGGCAAGATCAAGGGTTGTGTCGTTGACGGACCTCTTTCACTTGATATCGCTCTTTATGAGGAAGCAGCAAAGGAAAAGAAGGCAACAGACCGTCCCGCCGCAGCAGCTGCAGACATTCTTCTCTTCCCCAACATTCATGCAGGAAACCTCGTATATAAGGCGATCGTTCACATGGTACCCGGTGTAAAGAACGGTAATATCCTTACCGGAACCAAGGCTCCCGTTATCCTCACTTCCAGATCCGATACCAAGGAAGTAAAGGTTAACTCCATTGCTCTTGCAGCAGTCGTATCAAATCAGATGAAAAAGATGAATCGCTAAAGTTGCGCAGAAACGAAGCAATCCGTGATATATAAAAATATAAAGGAGAAGAATATGGCACTTAAGAGTCTTATTATCAATCCCGGTTCCACCTCCACAAAGGTCGGTATCTTCGAGGATGAGACATGTGTAATGGATGAGACACTCCGTCACTCAACCGAGGAGATCTCACAGTATCCTTCCATCATTGCACAGAAGGATTTCAGAAAGAACATCATTCTTGATTTCTTAAAGAACAGTAATATCGATGTCAATTCATTTGATTTTATCGTAGGAAGAGGCGGACTCTTAAAGCCCATTCCCGGCGGAACCTACGAAGTCACCGATGCAGTTATCAAGGATCTTGAGATCGGTGTTCAGGGACAGCACGCATCTAACCTCGGCGGAATCCTTGCAAGGGAGATTGCTGACGGAATCGGCAAGAAGGCATTTATCGTAGATCCTGTTGTTGTTGATGAGCTCTGCGATGTGGCACGTATCTCCGGAATGCCCGAGTGCCCCAGAACCTCAATCTTCCATCCTCTTAACCAGAAGGCAGTGGCAAGAAGATATGCCAAGTCTGTAGGAAAGAAGTATGAGGATCTCAGACTTGTCGTAGCTCACCTTGGCGGCGGAGTTTCCGTAGGCGCTCACGAGTATGGCAAGATCATTGATGTATACAGTGCATTCGAAGGAGACGGTGCTCTTTCACCCGAAAGATGCGGCGGACTTCC
>CAMNAQ010000142.1 GCA_946531495.1 uncultured Lachnospiraceae bacterium
TTGCCGCACAGTCCATCGGTGAGCCCGGTACACAGCTTACCATGAGAACCTTCCATACCGGAGGTGTTGCAGGTAGCGATATCACACAGGGTCTTCCCAGAGTCGAGGAGCTTTTCGAAGCAAGAAAGCCCAAGGGACTTGCTCTTATTTCAGAGATCGACGGTAAGGTTACCAAGATCGAAGAGATCAAGAGATCCAGGAAGATCTACATCGAGAACGAAGAGACCGGAGAGAAGAGAGATTATCTTGCCAAGTTTGGTTCAACCATAAAGGTTGAAGAAGGACAGGTTATCGAGGCAGGTGATTATCTCACCGAAGGTAGCATCGATCCTCATGATCTTCTCAAGATCAAGGGAATCAGAGCCGTTCAGGATTATCTCCTCAAGGAAGTGCAGAGAGTTTACCGTCTGCAGGGCGTTGATATCGCAGATAAGCACATCGAGGTACTTGTTCGTCAGATGCTTCGTAAGATCCGTATTGACGAGCCCGGAGATACCCAGCTTCTTTCCGGAACCCAGATTGACAAGCTTGATTTTGATGAGCTTAACGAAAAGCTTGCTGCTGAGGGCAAGGCTCAGATCGAAGGAACCCAGATAATCCTCGGAATCACAAAGGCAGCACTTGCTACCGATTCCTTCATGTCCGCAGCATCATTCCAGGAGACCACCAAGGTTCTCACCGATGCAGCTATCAAGGGAAAGACCGATCCCCTTATCGGACTCAAGGAGAACGTTATCATCGGTAAGCTCATTCCCGCAGGAACCGGACTTAAGAGATACAGAAATCTTACTCTTTCTACCGATCTTAACGGAAAGAATTCTCTCAATGAAACAGAGAATGCAGAGCAGGTTTTTGAGACCGCTGAGAGCGTTTCCGCAGACTCAGACAGCGAAGAGTGATCTTCAAAGGTTAAGATATGAATTCAAAGTTCCCGGCAAGGAATTATTCCTGCCGGGAACGTGCATTTATGAGTATTTTTTTATATAATGATATGCGTATGGAAAACAGCATGTGCATGACGGACTTGCAAAGGCTGAAAACCGCCGATTAAGGAGAAGCAAATGAAAGTACTCGTCACGGGTGTAAACGGTCAGCTTGGCCATGACCTCATGAATGAACTCGCAAAACGCAAGATAGAATGCATCGGATCCGATATCACTCCCCAGTATAACGGGATCAAGGACAGAAGCGCCGCGGAAAGGTCTCCTTATGTGCAGCTTGATATAACCGACAGAGAAGCGGTATTTGCTGCCATGGAGCAGCTTCGCCCCACCGTTGTAATGCACTGTGCGGCATGGACAGCTGTTGATGCGGCAGAGGATGAGGAAAACAGGGAAAAGGTATATGCCGTAAATGTAAAGGGAACGGATAATATCGCGGGAGCGTGCAAGCTTTATAATGCAAGGATGCTTTATCTGAGCACGGATTATGTTTTTAACGGTGAAGGCACTACGCCCTGGGATCCCGACTGTAAGGATTTTGCACCCCTCAATTATTACGGACAGACAAAGCTTGAAGGAGAAAAGGCTGTATGCTCCAGGCTTGAAAGATATTTTATCGTAAGGATCGCATGGGTATTTGGATTGAACGGCAAGAACTTCATCAAGACCATGCTGAGGCTTTCCCAGAATCACGATGAGATAAGCGTTGTTGACGATCAGATAGGAACACCCACATATACATATGATCTTGCTGTTCTCCTTGTGGATATGATCCTGTCCGACAAGTACGGATTCTATCATGCCACCAATGAAGGCGGATACATTTCTTGGGCTGATTTTGCGGAAGCGATCATGAAGGAGTCCGGAAGCGCAACGGTCATAAAAAGGGTATCTACCGAGGAGTACGGACTCAGCAAGGCAAAGAGACCGTTCAATTCAAGGCTTGATAAATCCAAGCTTGTAAAAAACGGATTTACTCCCTTACCTGATTGGAGAGACGCTCTTTACAGATATCTCTTTGAACTGAATGATCAGGATCTGAAATATTAAAAAACAGAGCCTGCAGCGGTATATCCCGCGCAGGCTCTGTTTTTTTTATCATCCATGAAGATCATTTGTCTTCTTTCTCATCTTCTGAGGCATCAGCTTCCGTGACGTCTTCGGAGATCTCTTCGGTGCTTGCTGCTTCTTCGGAAGAGTCTTCTTCGGGAATTTCTTCGGGAGGATAATTTATCCATACTTCGGGAAGCTTAAAGCCTCCGGGGCTGCCCTGGTCATATCTGAATGCTTCACGCATCCTTGCATAATACCAGAAGAAATGATATCCGTAATCGTTGTAACGCCATGCATATCCGTAAGGGTTGCCTGAATTGATGGCAAGGCAGTCAGGATGGGATTTTCTGTATTCTTCAAGCTGTTCATCGCTTACGCCGATCGCTATGGCACAGAATCTGTCGAGATCCATTCCGTCTATCGGTGTGATATCCCTGATACCGCTGTAGCTTATGTTTAGATATTTAACCGATTCGAGATCTATGATAGGTGTTATGTCCCTGAGTCTGTCACAGTAAACAAGCTCCACCCATGTAAGGTTGTGGCAATATGAAAGAGGGGTGATGTCTGTCATCTTAGCATCGGATAAAATGATGCATTCGAGAAGAGGCATGTACTGTATAAAGGAAATGTCAGTGATGCCGGAATCATGCCCAAGATCCATATAGACAACATCATGGCAGTATTTGAGGGGACCTGTCATTGAATCGTTGATGCCGTGCGTCATACGTATGACCTGATCATCGGTCAGGGCACTTCTTGTCCCGACATGGATCCTCCAGACTACTTTTGTATCCGGGTAATCGTTTCTTATGCCATCCATTATCTCATCACTTATCCCGCAGTCATCAAGCAGAAAATATTCGCAGTTTTCAAGCAGCGACAGAGCGTTTCTTATTTCCTGTTCGCCCTCGTCTCCGATGGCCTGTCTTATGAATGATACTTCGGTATCCGAGGTTGTGATCCTCTGTCCGAACAGATCGAACTCATATATAAAATGTGCATCCGGAGAGACTTCTTTTAATTTCAGGACATCGGTTGTTTCAAGCAGGCTCTGTCCTTCTTCGTCCATCAGATTGATTTCCGACAGCGCTGTCATTTCCGGAAGAGCCTTTGCCACATCCTCCACATCCTCGGGAGTCATTGAAGAAAGATCGATATAGGTCTCAAGAGTATCGATTTCATTTCCGAGGATCATGACTGTTTTTGGAAGCTCCTCTTTAGGTGGCTCCGGGGCCTGCACGGATTCATTTCCGGATACATCGGATCGATCATTTTCCTCCGAAGGAGCAGGCGCAGATTCGGATTCCGGAGCAGGCGATGTTACACCGGTTTCTTCCCCGGTCGACGGAGCATATGTATTTGAACAGCCACATGTAAGGAGCATGGCTGAGATAAGTATGATCGGAAGTGGTCTTTTCATTGTTTTTCTCTTTTCAAAATGTGCAATAAAATGGGACCGGCACCCGTTTTCAGATCAGGAGCCGATCCCGATGAGGCGGATGATCATTTTTTGATCAGTCTGACGATAAAGATCAGAAGACATGCTCCTATAACTCCGCAGATAAGTCCTCCGATGATTCCGTTGAAGTTGATTCCGATAAGACCGAAGAGCGCACCTGCAACAGCACCTCCGACAACACCGAGAATGATGTTGAGGAGTACACCGTTATTACTCTTCATGATGATGCCTGCGATCCATCCGGCGATACCGCCCATGATAAGGCCTACTATTAATGAGATCATTTTTTTCTCCTTTCATATATTGTAATTGGAACGAAGGAATTATACCAAATGTAGTAGGCAGTTTCAATTTTAAAAATATCTGATTGACAAAGGCTTTCGCGCAACATATAATCATTTAGCGTGCGTGAAAAAGGCCTTATTATGCCCATATGGCGGAAACGCACCGCTGCATGGCAAAGGAAGCCTTTAATGAGCACCAAAATATTAAGAAAGGAAAGGTGAACGAAATGCCCACATTTAACCAGTTAGTAAGAAAGGGCCGCGAGACCAGCGTTAAGAAGTCAACTGCTCCTGCTCTTCAGAGAAGCTTTAACTCTCTTCACAAGAAGGCTGTTAACAACTCCTCACCCCAGAAGCGTGGCGTCTGCACAGCTGTTAAGACCGCTACCCCTAAGAAGCCTAACTCCGCACTTCGTAAGATCGCCAGAGTACGTCTTTCAAACGGAATCGAAGTTACCAGCTACATTCCCGGCGAAGGACACAATCTTCAGGAGCACTCTGTAGTTCTTATCCGTGGCGGACGTGTTAAGGATCTTCCCGGTACCAGATATCACATCATCCGTGGAACCCTTGATACCGCAGGCGTGGCAAACCGCAGACAGGCCCGTTCCAAGTACGGTGCCAAGAGACCTAAGGGAGATAAGAAGTAATTTATTTCTTATGATACCGGGGCCAAAGGTAATTACAAAAACGTAACTGAGAATTAGTGTTGGAAAGTAATGTTCATCTTTGACATATATCGTATTTAAGAATGAACCGTACCGTACGCACGAACACTTGGGGAAACACATGTGAGTACCGATGAATTAACGTAAATTTGTTAAGGAGGGAAGTAACGTGCCAAGAAAAGGACATATTGCAAAAAGAGATGTTTTGGCAGATCCTCTGTATAATGACAAGGTTGTCACAAAGCTTGTGAACAACGTCATGCTTGACGGTAAGAAGGGCGTAGCCCAGAAGATCGTTTACGGAGCATTTGCACAGGTAGAAGAGAAGTCCGGCAAGCCCGCACTTGAAGTATTCCAGGCAGCAATGAATAACATCATGCCTACTTTGGAGTGTAAGGCAAGAAGAGTCGGCGGAGCTACCTATCAGGTACCTCTCGAGGTTAAGCCCGAGAGAAGACAGACACTCGGCCTCAGATGGCTTACCATGTTCGCTCGCAAGCGTGGCGAGAAGACCATGGTAGACAGACTGGCTAACGAGATCATTGACGCATCCAACAACACCGGCGGTGCTGTAAAGCGTAAGGAAGATATGCACAAGATGGCCGAGGCAAACAAGGCGTTTGCACATTATCGTTTTTAAGGAGGGATAGTAAATGGCAGAAAGACAATATCCCCTCGATAGGACGAGAAACATCGGTATCATGGCGCATATCGATGCAGGTAAGACAACTCTTACCGAGCGTATTCTGTATTACACAGGTGTTAACTACAAGATCGGTGAGACCTACGAAGGAACCGCTACCATGGATTACATGGAGCAGGAGCAGGAGAGAGGTATTACCATCACATCCGCAGCTACCACCTGCCATTGGACACATCAGGAGAACTGCAAGCCCCAGCCCGGAGCTCTTGAGCATCGTATCAACATAATCGATACTCCGGGACACGTTGACTTCACTGTAGAGGTTGAAAGATCTCTCAGAGTCCTCGACGGAGCTGTAGGTGTCTTCGATGCAAAGGGTGGTGTTGAGCCTCAGTCAGAGAACGTTTGGAGACAGGCTGACACCTATC
>CAMNAQ010000143.1 GCA_946531495.1 uncultured Lachnospiraceae bacterium
GACGGTATTTGCTTTGTCAGATTGCCATGAGCCTTCCACGATCTCAAGCGGAAATGTTACTGCTTCTGGAAATACAAGCTTGCCTGAGAGGATCTGCGGATCAAGACTTTCGAGTATATCACTGACCCATACATAATCTACATTTCCCTTTATCTTGTAGGGAAATTCATATCTTACTCCGGAGATCCTGATCTCATTTATCTGAGTATCAAATCTCTTTTCAAGAACATCCTTATTCTTTTTTGCCCAGCTGACAACTCCTGCAGCATATACAAAATGCTGTATCTGTTTGTTCTCTGATATCTTCTTTATAAGCTTGTTTTCATTACCGGTCTTATAATCGATTATCTCAAGATACAGTGTATTATCCTTTACATATCCATCCACTCTGTCCGCAGATCCGATAAAATCCAGGTCATATTCGCTGCTTTCGTCCGCAGATCCCCCATGGTATAAAACACCGTCAAATTCGGTTTCACAACCGAGAACATTCAATCCTTTATCGCTCTCCTTAAGTCTTTTATGGAGTGCTGATATGTATTGTTTTATGATATCGTAGCTTTCTGCCTTTTCTTTTTCATAAATCTCATCAGACGGAGCGGGAAGTATCTTCAGCATCTCCTCCGCCTGCTCACAAAAACATTTCTTCAAAAGCTCTTCATCCATATCAGGAAGTTCTCTGTTAATGAGTGCGTCATTACAGTATTCTTCTATAGTATGATGGAACAGATTTCCTCTTGTATTAGGCCCAAGCCACGAGTGTCCGTTTCGCTCTATCTGTTCCTCCTTTGCGACATGCTCATGGATCATATAATGATAAGCAAGAGGACATCCAAGAAGTGTATGAAGAGTGCTGGAGCTTATGCGTGGTATTATTTTCTTCTCTGACTCGGATGGTTTTTCAGATGAATCTACAGACGAGTCATCCACATCGGACTTAGCTTCATTTTCTAAGGCTTTAGAATCAGTGATCATACCATCCCAGGATCTCTTAAAATCATCGACTGACATATTAACAGCACCTGTCAGAATGTCATATCCATTGACTTCAATGCTGCTTTCCAAGGCACCTGCCTTTTCCATCAACTCCTTGTACAGAATTGACGGAGCACCCTTTAGAAACTCCACAGTATCATAATAGCTGTATCCGATCCATGCATTTTCGGTAAAGGAATCATTCAGGCATCTTATAAAATTCTCCTTTTTCCTGCGATTGCGTCCGTATGCATCATCCATATATCCTTCCGCATATGAATGAAGCTCATCATCCGATAATACAGGTGATTCCGTTACCGTCTTCTCAATATTTTCACGGCTGAGTCCGACAGCAAATACATTCCTTCTGTCAAAAAGCTTACAGCCCGAATATGACATGATCTGAACTTCACCCGGGTTAGCCGAAACTGATATTGTCAGATTTTCAAGATAGTCCAGCAAAAAGCTGACGGGCTCTTCACCAATCCCTGCATTCCTCAGATTCTTCACTTCATTTTTCAGTTCTTCACGTATGTGCTTATTATAGTTTTCAGTATTGTATGTATGATCATCCGTAAGCTTTATAAGCGCTTCAAGCACATCAGAGGGAGTATCCTTTTTAAAGATATCCGTTGCCTGCTTCATAAAGCTTACGAACTCCGACTGTTTTTCAAATGATTCATTTTCGTGATCATCATGTTCTTTCTTTTTCCATGCCTTACATTTCTCTTCAAATCTGTCATAGAAGGCATAGTATCTGTCATAACCCCAGCCGATTCCTTCCCTGAGGATCCGCGAATAGCTTCTGCCGGCACCATTCATGGTAAAAGCCTGACCATGTACCGCATTTCGCAAAACCTCATATGAAAAGTCTTCTTTGGCAAATCGTAATATATCGATCATGAATCCGACATGGGGATCTGCCGAAGCATGGAAGCCGGAAGCAAATGCATAAGGTATATCTGCATTTTCAAATTCGGAGCGGAGGATATTTTCATATTCATCTCCCGCATAGATAACCGTAACATCTCCGTAATCCATTTTCTCTTCACGGATCTTGGAGACAATATAACGCACTTCGTTAAAGCTTCCGAAGCCCTTGAAGAAATTGTATTTAATGGATTTACCTGCAGAAAACGGATCAATAAGCAAGTCTCCAAATCCTGATCCAAGAGCTTTGAACAGCTCGTTGAGAAAAAGCTCCTTATGGGCAGGAAGGCCGGACCCGTACTCGGAAAATTCATCTGATATCTCCATGATTCCGAGCCTTAACTTTGTCCAGGGAAGAAGAACAGAAACTTCCTTTCCGGGATCATCCGACTCAGAGATCTTATCAAGAACACTCAAAGCCCTGTCAATGAGCATCGCATCATCAAGATAGCCTTCATCTGACAGACGCCTTTCGTAAAGTGATATCAGCTTCTTCAGTTCACATATCTTTCCCGATGATGCGTTTTCGTATGCATCAGCTGTATGATTCATTCTTATCATGTTCATAACACGAAGAATCTCCGCCGCCGTTTCGATGCACACGGAACTCTCTGCAAGAAATGAAGGTCTGTTCTCACAGATCATCTTATAGATCATGGCAACGGACAGATTGCTGTCTGCATATACGTATTTTCCCGTTTTTCCATTCAGGGCATCATAGGCACAGACAAGCTCATATGCTGCTTCATTTACTGTCCTGACTCTAAGATCAACAATTTTCCTGTTTTCAAAGCGGTTCAGCCCTCTGATGATGGTATTTACATCCGCTTTTTTCTCAGTTATTATGACCGAACCGTTGTTATCAGCAAAATCCCTTATATTCATATCTCCACCTCAGAATCCCAGATTATCATTAACCAGGATCACATGTATCCTGCCGGCATGTCTTGAGAATCTTGTGATAAGAATCTGACAACAGATAGTATCCGGTGACTTGCAATTCATGCATGAACCTGTCTTCGAACATGGAGTGGACAGCCCGAACCTCTGTGCATTGATGGGCGCAGCGGTATTTCTCGCCCTTTTCATTGCACTGTCCACATCAGCACAGACCTTGTTCATCCCAACGATAAAAACCACTTTCTTAGGTCCCTGTGCTATTGCCGATACTCTGTTGGAATTACCGTCTATATTGATGAGAATGCCATCCTCCGTCATCGCATTGGCACTCGAGAGAAAAACATCCGCATCATAGGCTGCAAGCATTGCGGCACGCTTATCTTCATATGCATCCCTGTCTATAAAGCTGTAATTTCCTTTCTTAAGTGCATCAACAAGACCTATCTCATGAGCACTCATACATCCGCCCATCGTAACACTGCTTCCCTCACCGATAAGTTCAAGAGCCTTGCTGAGTGCTTCCTCTTTATTTTCGGCATAATAGCCTGTCATATTTCTTGACTCAAGTCCCTTGATGATCTTCTGTGCATATAGTGCATTTCTCTTATCAATAATTTCCTGTGATGCAGACATAAATTTTCCTCCAAAAATACTTAAGTAATTTTTGTTCAGGCTCTGATACTGATTTGCAATCCTTTTATGGCTAAAATACAATGCTAACAGTATTCCTTCAGAACTCTCTCGAATATCTTAAAGTTTCGCTCATCATGCGGGGCGCAATACACCGCAAATTCTATATTTTTAAATGCGTGAATATAATCCCTTATCACATTCTTAGCAGCCAGAGCAACAACTTCGGGATTGTTCTCAAATGCTCCGCATCCGAATGCACCGAGTATAACCGTATCCCTTCCGTTCATAATCGCAACATCCAGAATCCTGCTAAGTCTGTTTTTATGCAATTCCAGCAAAGCTCTATCTGAAATTACGGCTCTGGCACTTCCATCACCCGAATTGTAAGAATTACCCGGTTTTTCTCTCAGGTTAGGTGCGGCACAGGTAATGATATCCACTTCATACCAGCTGTCCTCACTCATCAGTGTAGGATTAGCGGTATCAGTCTTGAATACAGTCACACCCGGAGTATAAATGATGTCATCATTGTGCAGCGGATCATGCGCATTTCTGTGAGGCAGGTAGAAGCCATCCCACATGGCAGGTGTATTCAGACTAAAATACAATCCCGAGCATCTGCACAGGCATTCTTCCTGAGCACTGGAGCCATTAACCACACCTCCGCCCGGATTTGTGGCAGAGGCAAAATTATGGACTGCGACTTTACATCCTATATAAGATTTAGCTGCTTCTAATGAACGCTTTTTTGAAACTGTGACCCTTGCGGCCTCATTATAGAGATTATTTTCCGTATAAGGTAAAGAATCCGATTCAAGGTACAGTTTCTGACCGGAGGTCGAATTCTTTACCGCATTCTTTAATCTGTCTATGCTTTTACATAATCTTTCGGTATCTTGAAAAACCAGGACATTTTCCGCTCTTCCCATTTACCGGATCCCCCTTTTTATCAGTAAATACTCCCAAATCCCATACATACAATTTTATACAAAAATGCCGGTTATGTCGATAAAAACAGGCATAACCGGCATGGTTTTATGTGGTACCGACAGTCACAGATCACCTGCGACCTCAGGATATGGATCATACCGCATGGGCTAAGGTATGCTTTGGAGCGCCGGCACTGAATCCATATGATCCGGATATCACCGAATGCTTCTGACTATCCATGGATCTGATTGCTGTCTTAAGATCGGATATGAGCACGGCATCCGAAGAAACTGATTTTGAATCAGACTCATGGCGTTCCTCTTTATCATGTCTGACAGCCACAGCCTTTATCACGGCATCCGTAAGCCTTCTTGCCTCTCTGGCATTTCCAAAATATTCTTTTTCCCTGTCCTTAAGTTCCATAAGGTATTTTCCGGCCTGAGCGCATACCCCCTTGGCAGGTGTATATCCCTTCTTGCGGAGCATATATCCGAATATATCTGCAAGTTCCTTCTCACTGTAGTCTTCGAACCTGATGGTTGAGGAGATCCTTGACTGAAGACCGGCATCAAGCGACACAAACCTGGCCGCCTCTCCGGGATACATGGCAAAGATCATCGTAACATCCCTGCAGATTTCCATATATCTGACGAATTCCTTTACGGCCTCATCAGCATATCCGCCGCTCGACTTGTTCAGGAAAAAGCCCGCCTCATCCACAAAAAGAACCCCGCCTGCAGCATCTCTGAACAGCTTTGCAACCTTAGGTGCGGTATGCCCGACAAATTCACCAATGATATCCTTTCTGGAGGCGGATACAAATGCACCGTTTGTAATCCCCTCAGCGGCGAGGATATCCGAAAGAAGCTTTGCACCGACAGTCTTTCCGCCTCCGGGATTTCCCTCGAAGATCAGATGAGTGCACTCAAGTCCCGATAAAGGGTTTCTCCTTATCTCATTCCTTACGGCTATATATTCACTTACTGAAGCTTTCAGATTCCTGAGCCCGGTCATTTCGTTGAGAGCATCCAT
>CAMNAQ010000144.1 GCA_946531495.1 uncultured Lachnospiraceae bacterium
TCATCGGCTGTGCAGGCGGCGGTTCGAACCTCGGAGGCCTTCTAGCTCCCTTCATGGGTGAGAAGCTCCGCGGAGAAGCAGACTACCGTATCATTGCAGTAGAACCCGCATCCTGCCCCAGCTTCACAAGAGGAACCTACGCTTATGACTTCTGCGACACCGGAATGATCTGCCCTCTTGCCAAGATGTATACTCTCGGAAGCAGCTTTATTCCTTCCGCAAACCACGCAGGCGGCCTGAGATTCCACGGCATGAGCTCAACTCTTTCACAGCTCTACCACGACGGATATATGGAGGCTACCAGCGTTGAACAGACTTCTGTATTTGCCGCAGCCGAACAGTTCGCAAGAGTTGAAGGAATTCTTCCCGCACCCGAAAGCTCACACGCTATCAGGGTTGCGATTGATGAAGCACTCAAGTGCAAGGAGACCGGCGAAGAAAAGACCATCGTATTCGGTCTTACCGGAACAGGATATTTCGATCTTGTGGCATATCAGAAATATAACGACGGCGAGATGACCGATACCATCCCCACCGATGAGGAAATCGCCGCATCCATCGCAAAGCTTCCCAAGATCCCTGAATGAAACAGGGGGACGGTTCCGCTGTTTCACTTCTGACAATCCGTAAATCTCCATTGAAAAAAACGTGTACTCACGAAAGTGGGTACACGTTTTTCAGCATTTTGCGCTCTCCTGAGTGAAACAGCGGAACCGTCCCCCTGTTTCTCTACTTAATGTACTGATCGATCGCCTTTGCAAGCTGGTCAGCACAGGAGGTGCCTCTCATACCGCACTGATTGCCTCTGAGAAGATCGGCGATCTCCCTTGCGTCCTTGCCCTCAACGAGCTTTCCGACAGCCTTAAGGTTGCCGTTGCAGCCCCCGATATAGACAAGATTGCGGATCTTTCCGTCTTCTATATCAAAATCGATCTGCTTGGAGCATACTCCGCTTGGCGAATATGTCACATGTTCCATTTTTCATCCTCCGTATTACGGGTCATCCTCCAAATCACTGTTTCTTATCCCTGAAGCTTTTCAATGATTCCGGGAAGCTCTGCGTCAACCTTATCATTGTCCAGCTGGCAGGTTCCTGCGGCAGCATGTCCGCCTCCGCCGTACTCAAGGCAAAGGTTTCCGATGTTAACGTTCGAATTCTTGTTGATGATCGATCTTCCGATCATAACTGCTGTATTCTGCTTTTTGAAGCCCCATGCAACATGCACTGAAACCTCAACCTCGGGATGCATAGCGTAGATCATGAATCTGTTGCCGGCATAGATGGTCTCCTCGTTACGAAGATCGATCACCACAACCTTGCCCTCTACTCTTGCTATCCTGTCAAGCTGGGCCTTGAAAAGCTCCTGCTGTTCGAAGTAAAGATCAACTCTTTCCTTTACATCGGGGAGCTCCATGATCTTATCAATTGGATGGTCGACACAATATGTGATGAGCTCCATCATAAGATCATAATTGGAGATCCTGAAATCATGGAATCTTCCGAGACCTGTACGCGCATCCATAAGGAAATTGAGGAGAACCCAGCCCTTGGGATCAAGTATCTCTTCCCTGGTAAAATCTGCGCTGTCGCCCTTATCAACAGCAGTCATTATCTCTTCGGATACTCTTGTGAAGGTCTTGGGACCTCCGTAATAGTTATATACAACTCTGGCAGCAGACTTTGCCTCACCCTCAATGATGAATTTCTGCTTCATCTCCTCGGAATGAACTCTGAGAAGCTCGCTCTCGTGATGGTCGAATGCAAGCTTTACTCTGGGATCGAACGGGAGATTTGTAGTGATATCATCACCTGTAATATCAACCTTGCCGTCCTGTACGTCCTTGGGATGAACGAATTTGATCTCATCGATCATATTCAATTCCTTCAAAAGCATTGCACAGACAAGTCCGTCAAAATCACTTCTGGTAATAAGTCTTCTGCTCATTTTCTTCAACCTTCCTTGAAAAGATTAAGGGTTCACCCGAATTTTGATGACCACTATTCCATTTTATCATCTATTTTGTCTTACGCAAGCCCAAATAGAAGCCCAAAAACTTCAAAAAGCTCTCTTTTCTCAGCCTTTTCAAAAGTATATCCCTGTATTCGGACGCCCTCTTTTCGGAAGGTGCAAGTTCTTCATTTCCGGCGTAGAGATAATCGGACATATCTTCGATAAAAGCGGCCGTTTCTTCAGGGGTATCTTCGCTGACCCTGTCGGAAAATTCGGCCAGGGTCTCTCCCTGCATGGCACAAAAACCCAGTAGCTTTAGAAGATACATATCCTGCCTGCATAATATCGCATATCTTTCATTTATCTTCTTTTTACGAAAGCTGAGTTCTGATATGGCATTTCCTATTATGAAAAAGACAGCGATAAAGCACAGCCCCGAGAAAAGCGGTATGACGATCGCTCTTACGGGAATGACAGGTCCCGGATCTTCACCGGGAGTATCCTGCATATCCCCTGCCGCCTCTTCGGCTTCATCTTCCTGCATTCCGGGATATCCTGCTGAGATCCCCTGTGCAAATTCCCTGTTTTCCTCAGCAGTCCTCCAGTAAGAAAACGAACCCATTCCAGGAGTAGGTTCATATGCCACCCATCCGATGCCGTCATAATATACCTCCGGCCAGGCGTGGGCCATATAGGTATAAACAGTGACATTTCTCTGCCCTGTGGTCTCCACAAGATACCCCTGAACATATCTTGCAGGCAGTCCCTCGGCCCTTGCAAGAAGAACAAAAGCTGTCGCAAAATACGTGCAGAATCCCCGGCCGGATTCAAGCATAAAATAATCGAGCATGCTTCCCGGATCCGTTACATATTCGGGAAGATCACCGGGAGAATCCGTATATACAAACTTCCTAAGTGCCTTGCACAGTCTGTCCATCCTTTCATGCTGCGAAGAAGTCCCCTCATAAAGGTCTTCAAGATAATCCGCAAGCTCTTCGGAAATGACCGGAGCATCCGTATACACTTCATATATCCTGTCTCTGTGAGCAAGATAATCACTGTATGAAAGCCCTGAAGTATCATCTAAAGAAAGCTCTGCAAGGCTTGCATTATACTCCTGCTCTCCCGGAACAGACGTGCTTTCTATCAGATCTCCAAAAGCAGGATTGGCAGAGTTCATCCTGTAGTACGATACCCAGTATGATTCCGGGATCTTTCCGGGATCGTTCCATCTTATATCGCCGCCGTAATACGTGGTCCCGGATTCATAACCGTTATTTCCGATAATGGATTTTACCGGAGCAAATAAATAGGGAGATGAAAAGCCGGTATAGGAGATTTTAAATGAACTCCTCCTGTAATAATCATCCGGATTTTCCGCACTGCCCGATGCGGCTGCATAAAACGCGATCGTATCGAGAAGCTCATCGTAGGCTTCCGAAGTATCTGTATCGCTCCACTCTTTTCCGCTGAACGAATCAAAGGACCTTCCCCCGAGCCTTACTCCGGGTATGGCGCTCGAAAGATCTATCAAAACCATAACTTCATCATCGGCATGGCTGATATTTCCGCGGATATCTCCCCTTCCGGAAAAGCCTATCATGGAATTTGTCGGATCATAAACACCATCGGATGACAGTCTTCTGCCCAAATGCTGTAATGATTCGGACACGGATCTGTATATCTTCTTAAACAGTGCCCAGTCATACGGCTCGTCGGGTGCAGGCAGAAGGAATACAGGCATCATGGTAAGGAGCACAAAAAGCATCACATAAACAAGATGCTTACGCCCTTCGGTATATCCGGATTTTTGCCATCTTTTCTGGATCTCCTCGATACAGGTCATAAGAACATATGTAAGAACGGCTGTGACGGTAAGCTTCTCAGGACTGAACCCATACGCAGACGATATGATAACAGCGCCTGCAGATGCCGCCAAAAGAATGAACCTTGCAACAGATAAATGTACGACTATCTCACCGATCACAAACGAAATAAGAGAAATGATGAATATGGATATCCACTCGGTATGGATCATAAAAAACAGATGCACGGCCTCTACTTTCGAAAGAAAGAATCCGGCGAGCAAAAGCGTGACACATATTCCGGATATGACAAGCTTTCCCATCCATCCGCTTTTTTTAAGCATTGCCGGGGTGGCTGAAACAAGCACTCCGAATAAAATATGCCAAATCCCGGCACTTCCGAAGCCGAGCAAAGGCATGAACGCAGATACAGCTCCCGCACAGATGACCCATATGCAGATCAGTTCATACAATAATGAGATCATCCGAGCACCTCACTTATCCTGTCCTCATACCCTATCTGCCTTACGGAAAGGTGGCTGTCACCGGATGAAGAGATACCATCCTGCCTGTCAGTGATCAGGAACAGGCTCTGGCGTACGTGGTAATGAGCAAGCTCTTCGGAAAAAAGGCGTGCCTCCTTACTCCATTCGTGAAAAACATATATGACAGATGAGCAGTCTGCTATATTTTCATCCGATCCGCATGAAGCGAAAAATGCCCTGTGGGTATTATCCTTTCTGAACGAAAAGCCCGCCATGGCATTGTAGAATTCTTCAAATCCTTCCGGCGCATTCACCCTGAAAGTCATTTTTTTTCCGCTGTATGTGCATACCTTCACATCCATGCCGTGAGATGCAAAAAAATATCCAAGAGCAAGAACCGTCTCAAGGATCTTATTTTCAACCGGCAGATATTTCCCCTGATCATCCGAATACCGTAAAGGATCCATGATGATGCAAAGACTCGGAATAACCTCACCCGTAAAGGTCCTCATCTGAGGCTTGCCTGTTCTTGCGGTTGCCTTCCAGTTTATGAATCTTATGTCATCTCCCGGAATGTATTCCCTTACGGGTATATCGGGGATCTTCATGTCACGGTTTTCAGCCCCTTCCGGATCAAGCACGCTTTCCGGTCTCAGAGAATCCGGAAGTATCTCAAGCCTTGGCTGAACGATTGCTTTAATGGTCTCGCGGTTTTTGAATGTGATCGAAAACAGTCTGAGATAATCCGTTACGGTAACACTTTTGATTCCGACATCGTATTCACCCCTGTACCGGCATAAAAGTATGGTCTCCCTGCGGATACCGGTATGCGGCATAAGCTCATACTCTTCGTCAGAAAGACCGGTTATACTTGAAAAATCTGTAAAAAAGTGTGTTCTTACGCCGGAATGCGTAAAGACATCCTCATTTTGAAGAGTAAAGAAAAAAGGAGTTGCGCTGCCTGCCGTAACAGTTCTCGATTCTATGCTCTGATAGATCTTGAACCTGGCGAAAACAACGATCGTATAGATAAAAGAAACAAGCAGAACAAAAAGAGTAAAAAAGAAAAAGCCG
>CAMNAQ010000145.1 GCA_946531495.1 uncultured Lachnospiraceae bacterium
CCCCTTTACACCCATCAGGCAATGCTCGATGGAAATAACCTGCTCGGCAACAATGTAATTTTCATATTCGGCAAGAAGGTCATAGATCTCGCTTACGATCCCGGCCGTGGAATTTTCTATGGGAAGGACGGCATAATCTGCGCTTCCTTCAGAGATTGCGGTCATTGCACTTCTGAATGTGGGAACATGTATCGACGATACATCGTCTCCGAAATACTTTTTCATCGCAAGCTGGGAATATGCGCCTTCATCACCCTGAAATACGACCATGGGCTTGTTTTTTCTTATGTCGCCGACGGGAATGAACGGGATATTGATATGTCTTCCATTTTCCTCAAGCATCTTATACTGAAGCTTGCGGCTCATGCTCATGAGAAGCTTGAACACTTCCCTTATGCCGTCGGCATTCATGTCATTCGATGTAAGAGAGGATACCTTTGCAAGCTTTATCGCTTCTCTTTCCTTGTCGAGTACTGCCTTACCCGATTCAAGCTTCGCTTCCGCTACCTTTTCGGAAAGTGCCATCCTCTTTTCGTAAAGCCTGACGATCTCAGCATCACATTCATCAAGCTGATTTCTTATATCCAGTAAATCCATTCCGGTGCTCCTGTCTGAGTGCTTATCAAAAAGCAAATTTTAACTAATATATTTTACTCCGAATATATGGAATTTACAACGTTTTTAGACCGCCTCAAGCCTTGCGAAAACTATATTTCAAGGTTAAAATGAAAGATAAATATCCGAAAGGATTTTTGTGAAAGGACTGAGCAAATTGGCAACAGGCACTAAGAAAGAAACAGATATAGCCACCATCATAATCGCCGTATCGGTAGCTTTGGCCATTCTGGCGATAATGGTGATAGTGACCATATTTGTCCAAAGAGGCGAAAAGATCCCTTCAAATCCTGAGGGAACGATCGGAAATCTCGCCGGAAACATCAATAACGGAGGCATACTCTGCGAATCGGACGGCAGGATCTATTTTTCCAATCCATACGACGGCGGCGCTCTGTACTCAATGAATACGGACGAGACCGATTGTAAAAAGCTCTCCTCTGCCGTAGCCAGCAGCATAAACGTCGCAGGCAATTACATATACTTCTTCCAGTCCGGCAGTTCAGGCGCCGCGGGTCTTGGAAGTGTCAGAGTACCGAATGCCTTTATCAGGACACATATCGACGGAAGCCATGGATATACTCTCAGCCGTGATGTTGTGGTAAGAGCCCAGGTAGTCGGTGACCGGATCTACATGGAAGGAACCGCGGATAACAATCACAATGCACCATATTTTCTCGGAATGGATACAAGCGGAGACAATATGGAGATTCTGGCCCAGTTTGGCATAAACCCCGCATGTGCATCGGGAAGCCTGATCTATTACAACAACACCGTCAGTGACCACAATCTTATGGCATATGATACAAGGACAGGAAATACCTCCCTGGTTCTCGAAGGAAACATATGGAATCCCGTGGCAGATAACGGATATATCTATTACATGGCTCCTGGGGATGATTATCAGCTCAGACGATACTCCCTTTCGGAAAAAACGATAGAGATACTTACCACCGAAAAAGTCGAAAGCTTTAACGTATTCAAAGGCTATATATACTATCAGACCATGGGAGACAATCCGCATCTTGCATTCATGAATACGGACGGAAGCGGAAAAACCGTTCTTGCAGACGGTAATTACAATTCGATCTCCATGACAAGCGGATATGTATATTTCAAGGATTACTGGAATGAAACCTCACTCTATCACACCATTCCGGGAAGCATGTCCTACTCTCCCGTAAGCGCTGCTCTTGAAGCCGCAATGGAAAACATAACCGCTGAAAATGAAGAATAAAAAAAGAAAAAATAAAATCCGGAACATATATGATCCTAAGCACCCTAAGCATGAAACTCCCGGCCTGTGGCCGGGAGCTTTTTACTCTTCTATGTGTTCGATTCCCATGGACAGGATCGATGATATGTGATCGTCTGCAAGGGAATAAAAGATCGTCTTGCCGGAGCGTCTGTTCTTTACAAGATCCAGCTGTTTTAACAGCTTTAACTGATGGGAAATGGCAGACTGGGTCATACCAAGCGCATCGGCTATATCCTGAACGCAGAGCTCGCTCTGAAGAAGCGCGATCATTATCTTAAGTCTTGTATTATCTCCAAAAACCTTGAAAAAATCCGCAACATCTTCAAGCTCCTCGTCCGGAGGAGTCGCATCATTTATCTTTTTCAAAATTTCTTCTGTCATCATGATCCTCAACCATTATGGACATTTCTTCAGCTTTCCGGGAAAGGCCGGAGGCAGTTTGTTCCTTCACTCCGAAAGTCTGTATTCCCTGCTGCCTTCATCACAGATTATACCATGGGAGGCAATAACCTTTCCATCACTCATGATATAGATCACCTCCGAATCATACCTTTCAGCAAGCATCATGCCCTGCTCCGGTCCGAGCACAAAGCAGGCGGTTGAAAGCGCATCGGAATAAAAGCCGCTTCTGCTTATGACTGTAACAGATACGGGGACCGATTCGGGAATAACCGGCTGCGAAGATCTCAGTTCCGGCGGTATCCGTTCACGGTTAAGGATATCATCCTCAGTCCATGCAGGATATCCGCTCACCGGATCGATGATGTGATGATATATCTCACCGCCGTATTCAAAATACCTTTCATAGCTTCCGGATGTTGATATAAAATATCCGCCCTTCGTGATTATTATTCCGTATGAAGTGCCGTCACCATCCGGGAAAGGATTCTTTATACCGACCTTAAAATCAGCTCCGTCAGGCTTTTCACCATATACGAGAATGCTTCCGCCCGCACTGATAACCGCTCCCTTTGCACCGGATGAAGCAAGCATTTCATATGCAAGATCAAGATATATGCCCTTTCCCACAGCCCCAAGATCCATGACTGATCTGTCACCGGATGCAGCCTCAACCTGCGCGGGCATGGGTATGGAAGGGTGATCTGCTTCCATGTTGCCCTTTATGTCCCACAGATCGGAAAGTGCTCCGATACTTATGTCGAATGCTCCACAAGATGACGTATTCAGTTCATCGCATTTTTTCAAAATATCTTCAAGGTCTATCGTTATACCTGATATTTCCTCAGTCCACCCGGCAGTCTCAGAGTCTGACAGGTTTTCGGATGCATCATAAGCTACATCGTACTGTTCGTCGTTTTCAAGCCGAGTACGCGATTCACTATATCCGGATAAAAGCGAATCCTCCGAAAATCTCGAAAGAACCTTTTCATCAAGAGCTTCTGCAGCACCGATAAGCTCTGCAGGCATTGCGGATCCGCCGTATACGGTAACGGTAAAAACCGTATCCATAACAAGCGCTGTTTCTGATTCAGGGGATATACCGCCGCACGAAGCAAGAAGCATAACGGCAGAAAACAGAGCAAATGCCCTGTCCGGGATCCTTCGATTTTTTATAAGATGCTTCACAAATTCAAATATCATATCCTTATCATCCTATCGTTTTATATACGATACATGATAAAATGCCTTTATGCATAAAATTTTCAGCAAATTTAAAAGACCGGACTTTATCATGACGGCGATACTGGTGTTCATCGCCGTATTAAGCCTTTTGATGATCATCCGCAGAGAGGGCGGCAAAGGACGCACGGTGAGGATCATATCAGGCGGAAAAGAGCTTGCGGTATATGATATGGATTCCGTCTCCGATGATATGTATATAACAGTGATCCCCGCCACGGCTTCAAGTGATGCATATATCATCGAAGGCATATCCTGCCACGAAGGGCACTACAACGTTATAAGGATATCACATGATGGTGTGTGCGTCACAGACTCGGACTGCCCGCACAGATTATGCACCCTTCGCGGGGCAGCGGATTCAAATGATATTCCCATAGCGTGCCTTCCAAACAAACTGATCATAACGATAGATAGCACAGATAACGGTGAAACAGATGCCTGGACATACTGATACAAGTAAAAAGATAAAAAATACCGTCATGCTCGGGCTTCTTGCGGCACTCTCTTTGGGTATATATGCCTTCGAAAGCATGCTGCCGCCTCTGTTCATAATACCCGGGATCAAGCCCGGACTGTCCAACATCATAACGCTTTACTGTCTGAAACGCTTCGGAAAAAAGGAAGCTTCCGCAGTGCTTTTTGTTCGGATCCTGCTTTCAGCCATATTATTCGGAAATCCCGTATCCCTGCTCTATTCACTTTCCGGAGGCTTTCTTGCGCTGATCACCGAGATCGTATCGGACAAGGTACTCAAGGGAAAAAACTTACACATAACCGGAGCCTTCGGAGGTCTGTTCCACAATGCGGGGCAGCTGGTCTGTGCAATGCTCGTGATGAAAACATCCGCTGTATTTGCCTATGCTCCCTACCTTGTGCTTGCAGGGATCATAACCGGATTTTTCACCGGGCTTGCGACATCTTTCCTGAAAAAAATAAAGATCCCGGATCAGCCTTGATGCCATCCGGGATCTGTTTTATTTTTCCGAATCAGAGATCTTTTCCTCAAGTTCAAAAAGAAGCTGCATCACGGTTTTGTTGAAAAGCGGATGCCTGTATGAAGGCTCTATCTCCGACAGGGGCTTCAGTACAAAATATCTGTTATGCATATCTATGTGAGGGATCTGAAGAGCCTCGTCTTCATATACGATATCATCATAAAATACGATATCTATATCAAGTGTTCTGGGTCCCCAGTGGATCTTACGTTCTCTGCCATGCTTTTGCTCGATCCCCTGTGTGAAGATCAGGAGTTCCTTAGGCGGAAGCAGAGTTGATACCTCCACCGCACAATTCATGAACTTATCCTGCTCCTTGTACCCGTAAGGGTTGGTCTCCATCATGGCGGAAAGCTTCACAACACTTGTTGCAGCCTCCGCATCCAGTTCCTCAATAGCTTCCTTCAGATGCTTCTCCCTGTCTCCCATGTTGGATCCAAGGCTCAGAAGTGCTCTGTGTCTGCTCATCTTCCTTACAACCGAAGCATACTCCAGCGGAAGCCCGATGGGTGCCTGAGGCTTTTTGATCTCAACCTCGACGCTGTCAAGGAGCGTATACTTCATAAGCAGGCTTTTGCAAAGCTCCTCAGCAGCAGTCTCAAGAAGCTTAAAAGTGTTTTCGGTCAGAAATGCGGATATATGATGACACATATCACCGTAATCCGTTGTAAGCACAAGATCATCAAGAGTTGCCGCAGGCAGGGTATTCTGATATGCATCGACGCACACATAGAAATCCTGACCGTTACCGGTCTCCTCCTCAAATACTCCGTGATGAGCA
>CAMNAQ010000146.1 GCA_946531495.1 uncultured Lachnospiraceae bacterium
ATCAGTTTGCCGAGCTTGGCAAGGTTGACCAGGGCGGCGGCGGAACCATCGCATATATCCTTGCACTCTACGGAATGAATGTCATCGATTCCGGAGTAGCTGTTCTTAATATGCATTCACCCTGGGAAGCAACCTCCAAGGCAGACGTTTATGAGACATACAGAGGATACCTGGCATTCTGCGAGGGAATGGATCTTTGATCATGAACGAACTTCGCAGATCGGATTATTACTATGACCTGCCAGGGGACCTGATCGCACAGGATCCGCTTGAAGACAGATCCTCTTCAAGGCTGATGGTCGTTGACAGAAAATCCGGCAAAAGAGAACATAAAATATTCAGGGACATTACGGAATATCTTAATCCGGGTGACTGCCTCGTGCTCAATAACACAAAGGTTATCCCCGCAAGACTTCTCGGAGTAAGGGAAGGGACAGGCGGACATGTAGAGGTGCTTTTGCTTAAGAGGCTTTCTGCTACCGACTGGGAAACTCTGGTAAGACCCGGAAAAAGCTGCAGACCCGGCCAGAGACTTGACTTCGGTGACGGGGTTCTTAAGGCCGAAGTGCTTGATGTTGTTGAAGGCGGAAACAGGATTGTCAGGTTTTATTTTGACGGTATCTTCGAGGAAGTACTGGACAGACTCGGAGAGATGCCGCTTCCTCCGTATATTACACACAAGCTTGCAGATCCGACCAGATATAATACCGTATATGCAAAATATGACGGATCGGCAGCTGCGCCTACCGCGGGACTTCATTTTACTCCGGAGCTTCTTAAGAAGATCGAAGAAAAGGGAGTAAAGCTTGCATATGTCACTCTCCATGTGGGACTTGGAACCTTCAGGCCCGTCAAGGAGGATGTGATAACGGATCACAAGATGCATACCGAAAGCTACGAGGTTACACCTGAAACTGCGGATATCATCAATTCGGTCAAGGCATCCGGAGGACGGGTGATATGCGTCGGCACCACAAGCTGCAGGACAGTAGAAAGCTGCGCAGTACCTGCGGATATAGCCGGAGAAAGCTGTGCAGGACCTGTGGATATAGCCGGAGAAAGCTGTGGCTTGAAGGAAAATGCCGGCATAAGAGACAGCTCTGCAGTGGAGTATAAAGTAAGACCCGGCTCCGGGGATACGGATATATTTATCTATCCGGGCTATGAATTTAAGATAATGGACGGACTTATCACCAATTTTCATCTTCCCGAGTCCACGCTCATAATGCTTGTATCTGCATTTGCTGGAAGGGAAAATGTTCTGGATGCTTATAAAGAAGCGGTTTCCGAGAGATACAGATTTTTCAGTTTCGGAGATGCGTGCTTTTTTCACTAAATGATTCAGGGAGGTTTACATGCAGGAAAAAAGACATTCTCAAAGATCAGAACTTGTTTCCACACTTATGATCAAAAGGCTTGATTCCGATGAAGCCGGTGAAGAAGTGACCATTGATATCACCGATGTGTCCAAGGGCGGTGTTGGTTTTTCCTGTGGTAAGGCTCTTGAGATCGGTGCGGTTTATGAAAGCTATCTCGAGATCTGGACCAAGGAAGTTCTTCATACATTCCTTGAGATCATCAGGATCGAAAAGAAAGGTGATATGTACTTCTATGGAGCTTCCTTTGTGGGCCTTCCCGAGATGGAAGCTCAGAGGATAGCCACATATCAGACCGTCACCAATATGAATGAAAAGTGAAGACCCTTCTAAATGCTTTTAAAAATGCATCACTCCCTAAAAGAGCATTTTCTGTTTTCTTTTTAGCCGCGGGGTTTTTGTTTTATTATCTTGTGATAAACAGATTCTCTGCCCAGACTGCGGAGGTGTCCGGCGGCTTGAGCTTTGAGATAGCTGAAAAGATGGCGGATTTTATATGCTCATTCGGGGAACATACTGCAGAAGATGTTCTTTCTCTTGCGGGGTATTTTGAACATCCGCTCAGAAAATTCGCGCATTTTGCGGAATATGCGATTCTGGGCGGACTTTTTTGCGGATCGTTTCTGGTGCTTGGAATAGAGATCAGGCAGATTTCCTCGGGGAAGATGCGCGGGATGTATATCAGGTGCGTGCTGCTAGTGTTTATCCTTGCGGGACTTGATGAGCTTCATCAGTTTTTTGTACCCGGGAGATATGCATCTGTATGGGACGTTCTGCTTGATACCTTCGGCAGTATTGTGATGAGTTTTATTTTATATCTGAAATATGATCGGAAGAAGAAAAGATGAGTAAATACGGATTTATCGGACTCGGACTTATAGGCGGATCCCTTGCAAGGGCGCTTAAAAACCATGACAGTTCCTGCGTTATCGCAGCATATAACAGAAGCCCGGAGTCTCTTGAACAGGCTGCCCGTGACGGTGTGGTTGATATCCCTCTTCATGAGATAGGGGATGGCTTTAAAGACTGCGATGTTATTTTTTTGTGTCTGCCGGTAATAACAAACGCGGAGGCGCTTTCAAAGCTGGCACCCTTTGTCGGACCTGATACGATCGTAACTGACGTAAGCTCTGTAAAGAGCACCATTATGAAAGCTGCGGAGGATGCCGGACTTAAGGACCGCTTTGTCGGAGGTCATCCGATGGCAGGCTCTGAAAGAACCGGATATATAGCTTCATCCAAGGATCTGTACAGAAATGCGTATTATATAATTACCCCATATGAAGAAGGGGATGAGAAAGCGGAAGTCATCAGGAAGATCGCACAGGATATCGGGGCTATCCCCATTGTCATGGACTGCGCAAAGCATGACAGGATAGTAGCCGGAGTCAGCCATATTCCTCATCTTGCAGCGGCTGCTCTCGTAGAACTTGTAAAGAACAATGATTATTCTGACGGCCTTATGAAGACTGTGGCTGCAGGCGGATTTAAGGATATCACAAGAGTTGCATCATCCTCGCCTTCGATGTGGAAGGAGATATGCGAGTCCAATGATGTTAATATTTCCGCATTCTTGGGTGATCTTATAGACAGACTGTCCGAGATCAGGGAGAAGGTCGCAGGCGGGGACGGAGAGTATATAGCGGAGCTCTTCGACGATGCCGGAACCTACAGAAACTCATTCAATACCCTGAGTGCGGGACCTATCAAGGATTCACACAAATTCTCCGTTGATATTTCGGATGAACCCGGTGCCATAGCATCAGTTGCAACGATCCTTGCGGTTAACGGCATCAACATCAAAAATATCGGGATCCAGCACAACCGTGAATATATCGGCGGTGATATGACGGTGGGATTCTGGGACGGTGACTCCAAAACAAAGGCTGCGGAGATACTTACCGGAAAAGGGTATAGCCTGCATGGCGTGTAAGCCGAAAAAAGAATAAAGCATTAGCATCAAATTCCCGGATATTTAAGGAATTTGATGCTTTTTTTATGATTGAGCGGCATGAAAGGCATCTAAAACCTTCGAATTTGCCGCTTTTGATGCTTTTTTCAGGTTTTTAGCGAGTGAAATTCTGTGCTTCTTCAGCATTAGATGTTTATTGCATTTTTTTATATGTGAATGATAAGTAATTATGCATATATGAAAGAAAGTGAAATGTATTTTGAATATGAATTTTTTATGCTTTTTTATTGCGACATTTTGGACTTTACTGTAAAATATGTTTGTGCGAATTTATGAATTTTCAGAATATTTGTAAAATTTGCACAAATACCATTTTCAGGAGGTCCTCATGAAAGTTTATACCACAGACAAGATCCGAAACGTTGTACTGCTTGGCCACGGAGGAAGCGGAAAGACCACGCTCGCAGAGAGTTTTGGCTACATCACAGGTCTTACATCCAGGATGGGGACCGTAGCAGACGGAAATACCATCAGCGATTACGGAAAGGAAGAGCAGAAGCGCGGATTTTCAATATCTTCAACTGTTATTCCTGTTGAGTGGGAAGACCATAAGATCAATATAATCGACACTCCGGGATATTTCGATTTTGTAGGTGAGGTTGAGGAAGCAGTATCCGCAGCCGGTGCAGCAATAATCGTTGTAAACGGAAGAAGCGGAGTTGAGGTAGGAACGAGAAAGGCATGGGATCTTTGCGAAAAGTATAAGCTTCCGAGGATCATTTATGTATCCAATATGGATGTTGATACCGCAAGCTATCGTCAGGTTGTTGAGGATCTGACTGCTCTGTACGGCAAGAAGATTGCTCCCTTCCACCTTCCCATAAGAAAGGATGAGGAACTGATCGGTTATGTCAATATCGTTTCCGAACAGGCTCAGAAGTGGCAGGGCAAGGAGGTTGTACCTACCGAGGTCCCCGATTACAACAAGCCTTATCTTGAGCAGTACAGGGAGACTCTCATGGAGGCAGTTGCAGAGACCTCCGAGGAAATGATGGACAGATACTTCTCCGGCGAGAAGTTCTCTGATGCCGAGATCAGAGCTGCTCTCAGGGCAACCATCTGTGACGGAAGCATCGTTCCCGTGACCATGGGTTCATCCATCACCTGTAAGGGTGCTTATGCACTGCTTGATGATGTCATAAAGTACTTCCCCGGTCCCGATGTAAGACATGTTGCCGGTATCGCAACCAAGACCGGAGAGATCTACAACTGCGATTACGATTTCTCCAAGGCTAAGTCCGCGTATGTATGGAAGACCATCGTTGATCCGTTCATCGGAAAATACAGCCTTATCAAGGTTAACTCCGGAGTTCTTAAGACAGATGATCTTATCTATAACATAGATAAGGATGTAGAGGAGAAGATCGGAAGGCTTTATATCCTTCAGGGAAATAAGCCCATCGAAGTTCCCGAACTTCATGCAGGCGATCTGGGAGCTCTTGCAAAGCTTTCACAGGCCCGTACCGGAAACAGCCTTTCAACCAAGGCTAATCCCATCAAGTTCGGTATGTTCGATATTTCCAAGCCTTATACATTCATGAGATATAAGCCGAGGGATAAGGCAGATATCGATAAGATATCCCAGGCTCTTCAGAAGATCGGACACGAAGATCTTACCATGAAGAATGTCAATGATGCAGAGAATCATCAGACACTCCTTTACGGAATGGGCGATATGCACCTTGAGATCATCAAGTCGAGACTTGAAAATGAGTACAAGGTCGTTATTGACCTCATGGAGCCCAAGGTTGCATACAGAGAGACCATCAGATCCACATCCGATGTTGAAGCAAAGTATAAGAAGCAGACCGGCGGACACGGACAGTACGGACATG
>CAMNAQ010000147.1 GCA_946531495.1 uncultured Lachnospiraceae bacterium
GACATAATGCGGGGAAGGAAGAAAATCCTGAAGGAGCTTCTCAGAAAGCCGCATAGATTGTTTAGGAGATAATATATGTCTGATTTAGAAAAAAAAGAAGTTGTGGATTCGCTGCTTGCGGGTATGGATACCATACTTTCGTCCAAAACGGTAGTCGGAAGCCCTGTAACTATAGGAGATACAACCATAATCCCTCTTGTTGATGTATCCTTCGGACTTGCTGCTGCAGGCGGAAACGAGAAGAGGAATTTCACAAAAAATTCTTCAGGCGGCGGTATGGGAGGCAAGATCTCACCCAATGCCATAATCGTTATCAAGGATGGAACCACAAGACTTCTTTCGATCAAGAATCAGGATTCCATAACCAAGATAATGGATATGATCCCTGAAGTGATACACAGGATTTCAAAGGATAAAAAGGGAGGCCCCGAAGACGATGAGATAAGGGATGCCGCTTTCCCTGAAGAATGATATTTTAGCACAGCCTAAATGGGAGTCATTCATGATAGACTGGGAAGATATTGTTCAATGTGATAATGAGGATGAACTTAAGAAGCTGAAGGTCTTTCTTTTCCAGGAGAATCTCAGGCTGGATGCGGAACGTCAAAAACTCGCATCCGATAAGGAAGAGCTCAGAAAGCTCCAGGATTCATTTATGAAGGACAGAGTAAGCCTTCGTGACGAGCTTAATGAGCTTAACCGCAAGACTACTCAGGAAAGACAGCGGCTTCGTCAGGAGAACATGTTTTTTGATAAAAAGATGGAGATCCTGAAGGATGGGTTCAGAACTCTTGAAGAGGACAGACGAAAGTTCGAGAGGGAGAAGGAAGAATTTGAATCCGGCAGAAGGCTTTCGATGTCCGCTTTGGAAACGTCTGATCTGTCCGGATTGTCGGAGGATGATTTTGATTCAATCGCATGCGTGCTTTTTGCGGGGATCACAAATCAGGGAATGCTGAAGAAGAGATATAAGGATCTGGTCAAGATCTTTCATCCGGACAATCTTTTTGGAGACGTTAGACTCAGCAGAGCGATAAATAGAGAATATCAGAGATTAAAGGGATAAAAAAAGGACAGGCATATAGCCTGTCCTTAATCTTTATATCATTCAGGCACGCTCAACGGCACCGCTGCGAAGGCATCTTGAGCAGACATGCATTCTCTTAGCCTGTCCGTTAACCTTGCACTTTACGCTGAATACGTTGGACTTCCAGATCGCATTTGATCTTCTGTGAGAGTGACTCACATTGTTTCCGAAATGGATTCCCTTGCCGCATACATCACACTTTGCCATATTCTCACCTCCCGGCGTAATAATCTCGATTGGATATCTTTCTAAAACGCAACATATGTATAATATCAAAGCCCTTTACATAATGCAAGAAATATTTTTTTGATTATTTTCCAAACGATGTTTTATTTATGGTATAATACATAGCAGTTTTGCGTAAAGGAGGAATTTATATGAAGAGCTCTTCCATGAACACACATATGGGAAACATTGTTGTAGACAATGATGTTATTGCCCAGTATGCGGGCAGCGTAGCCATTGAATGCATCGGTATTGTCGGAATGGCCGGAATAAGCATGCGCGATGGAATTGCCAAGATACTGCGTACAGAGAATCTTTCTCGCGGTATCGGTGTCAGACTCTCATCCGATCACAAGCTGATACTTGATTTCCATGTAATTGTCGCTTATGGCGTCAGCATCATGACCGTATCAGATAATCTTATAGAGAGTGTTAAATATAAGGTTGAAGAATTTACAGGACTTGACGTCGAAAAGATCAATATCTTTGTCGAAGGCGTCAGAGTGATCGACTAAGGAGGATCTTTAAGTGGCAGTAAAGGAGATAGATGTAAAGCTCTTTGCGAAGATGTTTCTTGCAGGAGCCAAATATCTTGATAACAGTAAGGAAGATATAAATGAACTGAATGTATTTCCGGTTCCCGACGGAGATACAGGTACCAATATGACAATGACCATCATGTCAGCAGCCAGGGAGGTCAGGGATCTTGGCGAAGAACCGGACATGAAGTCTCTTTGTAAGGCAATGTCAGGCGGATCCCTTCGCGGGGCAAGAGGTAATTCCGGCGTTATTCTTTCACAGCTTTTGAGAGGATTTACCAAGGCTGTCAGGGATGAACAGTTTATCACTATACCTCTTTTCGGCGCAGCATGTACCAAGGCTGTCGAAACCGCATACAAAGCAGTTATGAAGCCCACCGAAGGAACTATTCTTACCGTAGCGAGAGGAATGGGAGAGAAGGCTGCAGAGATGATAGAAGACGGAGCCGATGATTTTGATGTCATCATTCCTGCTCTTTTTGAACATGGAAATGCCGTTCTTGCCCAGACTCCCGAGCTTCTTCCGGTCCTTAAGCAGGCCGGTGTCGTAGATTCGGGCGGAGCCGGACTTATGAAGGTTATTCAGGGCGCTTTAGATATGTATCAGGGAAAAGAGATCGATCTTACGATCTCCGATGAGCCCATTGCCAAGGTTGATGATTCGAGACCCGGAAAAGCCGAAGATTTGGAGAAAAACATCTATCATGCACAGATAAAGACGATCATCTCAAAGTCTGTTAACAACAGACTTGAATCCGAGGTTAAGTCTTATCTTGCTTCTATCGGTGAGATAATTTCTTTCAATGTAAATGAAAAGGAATTCTCAATTGATATAAATACCGATGACCCCGGTCTTGTAATACAGAAAGCTCTTAAATTCGGTATGCTTTCCGATGTTAATATAAGCTGCAGGATAAAGCACGCTTCAGAAGCCTGTCCTTCAGCACCCGTAATTCCCGATGAGCCCAAGGGAGAGCCTAAGGACTTCGGATTTGTTGCGGTAAGTGCCGGAAGCGGACTTGCAGAAATATTCAGAAGCCTTGGGGTCGACTATGTCATCGAAGGCGGTCAGACAATGAATCCTTCTACTGCAGATATCCTTGATGCCATCGATAAGGTTAATGCCAGAACTGTTTTTGTTCTTCCGAATAATAAGAACATCATCATGGCAGCAAATCAGGCAAGGGATCTTTCTACAGACAAGAGTGTTCTTGTGATCCCCAGCAAGACTATACCTCAGGGAATCACCGCTGCCATTAACTTCAGTGAAGGACTTACTGCAGACGAAAATGAGCAGGCTATGATCGAAGCTATCGGAACCGTTAAGACCGGTGAGATCACTTATGCCGTCAGAGACACCAATATTGATGATCATGACATCAAAAAGGGTGATTACATGGGTATAGGCGATAAGAAGATCCTTTCTGTCGGAACCGATATGGAACAGGTAGTCATTGAAATGATATCTGCAATGGTTGATGATTCATCCGAGCTTATAAGCCTGTATTTTGGATCAGATGTTCCCGAAGGAGATGCGAATGCCCTCAGAGATAAGGTTGCAGAGAAATTCTCCGGACTCGACATTGATATACAGAACGGCGGTCAGCCTGTTTATTACTACATTGTTTCTGTAGAATAATCGATAACCTTATTTTATGTTTTTAAATAACTAATAAGGTAGTTTGTTTATCTATATATGTATCTTTATAATTCAGAAGAAGGTTCAATATGAACCTTCTTTTGCTTTGTAAAGGTATTTTTAAATATGCTTACGAACGGTAATACTCCGGTCACTGAATTAAAAGGTGTAGGTCCCAAGACTGCTGCATATTTTCATAATATGGGACTTGACACTATGGAAGAGCTGCTGAGGCATTTTCCGAGGACGTATCTTGTTTTCGGCGGTCTTAAGACAATATCCGAGCTTAAGGATGGTGAGATCGCAGCTGTCAGAGCCAAGGTTGATTCTGTCGGAAATCTCAGAAGGGTCAAAAATAAAATGACCATTTTGCCGGTTGAAGTCAGTGATGATACCGGAAGGATGACCATTAAGTATTTTAATATGCCCTTTATGGCTAAGGCCGTCCGGACCGGCGGTTATTATGTTTTCAGAGGCAGGGTAAAAGCATCCGGCAGGGAATTTACTTTAGTCCAGCCCAGAAAATATGCATATGACGAATATTCCGAAATGTCCGGAAAGTATCAGAGTATATATCCTCTGACCAAGGGACTCAAGAATTCTCAGATAGTCAGGGCTGCCCGGTCTGCTATTGAAAAAGCTGATTTCAGTGAGGATTATCTGCCTGCAGATATAAGGGAAAGATTCGGGCTTTGTGAAAGCAAACAGGCATTCAGATACATTCATGCTCCCGAAACAGCCGAAGAGGCTAATACGGGAAGAAGAAGACTTGCCTTTGATGAATTGTTCTTTTTCATCATGTATCTGAGAAAAAATAAGGACATCATAAACGATTCGCCCAATACCTGTCCCATGGTGGAATCCGCAGAGGTAACAAGGTTTATAGAAAAGCTTCCATATAAGCTTACAAAAGGTCAGAGCAAAGCGGTAAAGGACATTATAAGCGATATGACTGGCGGTTCGGTTATGAACAGGCTTGTTCAGGGTGATGTCGGAAGCGGCAAGACCATTGTTGCTCTTATAGGATTGCTCAATGCCGTAGCAAACGGTTATCAGGGAGCGCTTATGGCTCCCACTGAGGTGCTGGCTGCACAGCATTTTAAAACGGTCTCGGATCTTGTAAGGGATTATAAGCTTCCTTTTAAACCCGTACTTTTAACCGGATCTGTTTCTGCGGCAGGAAAGCGGAAGATTTATGAAGATATCGCTTCCGGAGAAGCTAATCTCATTATAGGGACCCATGCTCTTATACAGGATAAAGCAGAGTACAGGAATCTTGGGCTGGTGGTTACGGATGAACAGCACAGGTTCGGGGTGAGACAAAGAGAAGCTTTGGCAGGAAAAGGAGCAGGTCCGCATATCCTTGTAATGAGTGCTACGCCCATTCCGAGAACTCTTGCGATCGTTTTATACGGAGATCTGAGCGTTTCTACGATAAAGGATATGCCTGAGGGACGCAGCCCTGTTAAAAGCTGTGTTGTTGGAGAAAGCTACAGGCCATCCGCATATAAATTTATCAGGGATGAAGTTGCGAAAGGTCATCAGATATATATCATATGTCCGATGGTGGATTCGGGCGATGATGAAGATGAGGATCCCGAACTTCAAAATGTCGTAGGATATACAGAAAAGCTACGTGAAGAGCTGGGTGACAGATTCCGGATATCATATCTGCA
>CAMNAQ010000148.1 GCA_946531495.1 uncultured Lachnospiraceae bacterium
TTGTTGTATTCAATACGCCCGGTGCAAATGCAAACGGCGTTAAGGAGCTTGTTATCGCAGGTATGCTCCTTGCAGCAAGAGATATCGTCGGCGGTATCGAGTGGATCAAGGATAACGCCTCCGATGCTGACATTGCCAAGACTGCAGAAAAGCAGAAGAAGAATTTTGCAGGTACCGAGATTGCCGGAAAGAAGCTTGGTGTCATAGGACTCGGAGCTATCGGTGTAAAGGTTGCCAATGCGGCACTTCATCTCGGCATGGAAGTTTACGGATATGACCCGTACTTGTCCGTAAATGCGGCTTGGAATCTTTCCAGAAGCGTACATCATGTTGAAAAGGTTGAAGAAATCTACAAGGAATGTGATTATATCACTATCCATGTTCCTCTTCTTGATTCTACAAAGGGAAGCATAAACAGAGAAGCTATCTCCCAGATGAAGGACGGAGTTGTTGTTATCAACTATGCCCGTGACCTTCTCGTATCCGAGACCGACATGCTTGAAGCTCTTAAGAACGGCAAGGTTGCCAGATATGTATCTGACTTCCCTAATCCCACAACTGCAGGACAGCCCGGTGTCATCCTTACTCCTCACCTCGGAGCAAGCACCGAAGAGTCCGAGGACAATTGTGCTAAGATGGCTGTTGCAGAGATCATGGATTATCTCAATAACGGAAATATCAAGAATTCCGTTAACTTCCCTGCAATAGACATGGGACCCTGTGATAATAAGGGCAGGATTGCCGTATTCCATAAGAATCAGGCAAACATGATCACTCAGTTTACCGCTGTTATCGGCGCTGAGAAGATCAACATCTCCGACATGATGAACAAGTCAAGAGGTGATTATGCCGTAACACTTCTTGATCTCGATGATGTTCCAACCGAAACCCTTGTTGAAAAGCTTGCAGCTGCTGAGGGTGTTCTCAGAGTCAGGGTAGTAAAGGGCTGAATTGGCGATCATATATAGTAAAATGGCACGCTGCAAAGCGTGCCATTTTTGAATTCATCTCTGTTTTCTCTTGGATTTTCCGATCTGTTTTATGTTTTTTCCCGGATATTATTTCTTATCATCATCTTCGATATCCTTAAGGGATTCCTGAAGCTTGTTTTCCATCTCGACAGAAGCTTCGCTGGCAAGATCCATATATTCTATAAAGACATCGCTGAGAGCCATCTGTTTTTCTTCGGCTATCTCCTTCATTATAGGTGTCAGCTTATCAAGCTGGTAGGATATCGGTGTTTTCTGAGGATCGATATCTGCCATTACTTTTTCGGCATATTCATTTATTCTTGTGAGCATTTCACGCTGTTCTTTGGTCATAATAAACCTCTTTTACCGGATATCTCTTAACTTAGTCACAACAATATTTATTATAATCCCGAAGCCTCAAAAATCAACAATTCTGTATGCTTGTTTGAAAAAATTAATAATGATAAAATATTTCTATGTGTTTAAATATTCCAATCAGGAGATGAATTATGGCTGACGTAAGACCTTTTAATGCTTACAGACCCAAGAAGGGAATGGAAAGTATCATCGCTGCGCTTCCTTACGATGTTTACAATCGTGCCGAGAGCGTGGAGATTGTTAAGAATAACCCCGAATCCTTCCTTGCCATAGACAGGGCGGAGACCCAGTTTCCGGATGATGTCGACACTTATGATGACAGAGTCTATGCCAAGGCTGCGGAAATGATCAGGGAGAGGATCGAAGACGGAAGATTTGTTCAGGATGAAGGTGATCCCGGTTATTATCTGTATGAGCTTACCATGGACGGACGCTCTCAGACAGGTATTGTTGCTTGTGCTTCAATTGATGATTATATTAACGGGGTTATCAAAAAGCACGAAAATACCCGTGCCGATAAGGAAATTGACAGGATACGTCACGTAGACACCACCGGCTTTCAGACCGGGCCTATTTTCCTTGCATACCGCAGAAATGATATTCTTAAGGGAATAATCGAAAGCGTAAAAAAAGGCGAAGCTGACTGTGATTTTACCTCGGAAGACGGTATAAGACACAGAGTTTTTTCCATCAGGGATAAGGAGAAGGTCGATGCTGTAAGGCTCTGCTTTTCGGATATGGATTCTCTTTATATTGCAGACGGACATCACAGATGTGCCAGTGCCGTAAAGGTGGGACTTAAGAGGAGAGAAGAAAATCCCGGATATACCGGAGATGAGGAATTCAATTATTTTCTCAGTGTCATCTTCCCCGGCGATGAGCTTATGATAATGGACTACAACAGAGTAGTCAGGGATCTTAACGGTCTTACAGAGGTTCAGTTCTTCAATGAAGTTATAGACAGATTCGAAGTGTGCGATGCCAAGAAGCTGTATTCTCCCGAGGACAAGGGAATCTTTGGAATGTATTTTGACGGAAAATGGTACAAGCTCAGAGCACATCATGATCTTAAGTCGGATGATCCGGTTGACGGACTTGATGTATCCGTACTCCAGAACGGACTGCTCGGCCCCGTGCTTGGTATCGGGGATCCCAGAACTGACAAGAGAATCGATTTTGTCGGAGGAATAAGAGGACTTAAGGAGCTGGAAAAAAGATGCAATGAAGATATGCAGGTTGCTTTCTCCATGTTCCCGACTTCCATCGAAGAGCTTTTTACTGTTGCGGATGCGGGGCTTTTGATGCCTCCCAAGTCAACATGGTTCGAGCCCAAGCTCAGAAGCGGACTGTTCCTTCACAAGATAGATTAATAATCGATTGGAGCATATCAAAATGAATAAGAGACTTTATAAGCTTATGGACTGGGCATTTATTGAAGAGGTCATTTATTCGGAATGTGCACATCCCCAGGACCTCCTCGGACCTCACGCCAAGGGTCAGACAACACTGCTTCAGGCATTCTTTCCGGGCTCTGATTCCGTTGTCGTAAAGTGGAAGGACAGAGGCGAGACGGGCGGAGTATGCGAGACAAAGATGGAGGTTGCTGATGACGACGGCTTTTATGCACAGCTCCTTCCTACAAAAGATCCCGGACCATATACTTATGTCGTGACTTATGAAAAAAGACAGGATGACGGAAAGACCATCAAGAAAAAGGTTTTAAGATGCGGTGATCCCTACAGACATAAGGAGATCATAAAGGAAGCGGATATTTCAAAGTTCACCGATGGAACTTTTCTTAATGCGGATGATGTCCTTGGTTCCCATGTTATGACTCATGATGAGGAGGAAGGAACTCTTTTTGCGGTTTATGCTCCGGGTGCCATGAGAGTCAGCGTTGTAGGTGATTTTAATTCATGGGACGGCCGTATCCATCAGATGTGCAAAAGAGGAGATACAGGTGTCTTTGAACTCTTTGTTCCGGGTGTTGGCGAAGGCGAGAAGTATCAATACGAGATCAAATTCAGGAATTATGAGATCCACAGATCTTCAGATCCCTTTGCGACGGAAATCTCAGCTGACAATGAGTTTATGTCGGTTGTTGGGAAGAGGGAAAATGTACTTTTAAGTCCTTTGTCATCCAAAAGGAAAAAACTTGCAGACCGGCCGGTCAGTGTTTATCAGGTAAATCCCTACAGCTTTGCCTGCGAAGATATGTCCGCATTTGCAAGAATGGATAAAGAGCTTATCTCTCTTTGCAAAGAATGCGGATATACACATGTGAATATCGGAAACATCCTTTCATCATCCAGAAAGTCCTCTGACAAGATCATGTCTTATTTTGCTGTTGATACAAGACTTGGCAGTGATGATGAGTTTGCTCTGCTTGTTAAGGACCTCCATGCATTGGGGATAGGAGTTATCCTTGACTGGGTTCCTTCGTATTTTGCCTCTGAAGAAGGAGCGCTTGTAAGATTTGACGGAACGGGCCTTTTTGAGCATATAGATCCCAGACAGGGATATGCAGCCGATATAGATGCATGTCTTTTCAATTATTCAAGCAATACCGTCTGTAACTTCCTTCTTTCATCCGGAGCGCGTCTTGTCCGTACGTTCGGACTTGACGGACTGAGGATATACGGAACGGCCAGAATGATGTATCTGGATTATTCCAAGACTGAATGGGTTCCCAATATATATGGCGGAAATGAGAATATCGATGCAATAGCCTTTCTTAAAAAGTTTAATACGGAGATCACAAAGAAATTCCCGGGACTTATGCTTATTGCCGAAGATTCTTCTCTCCATCAGGGCATCACGGATCCTGTGGCTGACGGAGGCCTGGGGTTTGACCTTAAATGGAATGAGGTGTTTTATGATGATTACCTCAGTTTTATAGGCTTTGACCCGCTGTACAGAGGAAGGAACCTGCATCTTATTCCGGACGGATTTACCTATGCTTTTGTTGAGGACTATATCCTTCCTTTTGCGGGACGTGAAAAGTCAGCCAAGATCGGCGGATTTGAAACTCTTCTTACGGGAGATGAGGATGCAGTGAGATCACAGATAAGGCTTTCGCTGGGATATCTGTTCGCACATCCCGGAAAGAAGCTGATCGGACTGGATGCAAAGGCAGGTGATCTGAGACTGATTTCCGCACTTAACGATCTGTATAAAAAGGAGCCGGCTCTTTACAGGAACGAATCCAATCCGGAGTGCTTTGAGTGGCTGAGCAATATGAATGCAGATCAGTCGTGTATCTCATTTGTCAGGAAAACCGATGATCCCGAAGATATGCTTGTATTTGTCATCAATTTCTCCGGTATTGAACAGAATTTCCAGACCGGTGTTCCGTACGAAGGCAAATATAAAGAGATCTTCACCACGGATGATAAGTTGTACGGCGGCACCTCATCTGTTTCCAGAACCGTCAGGAAGGCAAACGATAAGAGACTTGACGGAAGGACACAGTCCATCTCGGTCAAGATAAGACCGCAGAGCATGATCGTTATGAAATTTATTCCATACACCGAGGAGGAGCTTGAGAAGGTCATAGAGCAGAGGATCAGGAGCTACACCCCCATTAAAAAGACTAAGAAGACTTGATTTTTGATGCTTTCATCTATATAATCAAAAAGTCGTCTGAAAGACAAGGGCGGCAGGTTTAAAAACTGCCGCTATATGCCGGAATGGCTCAGTTGGTAGAGCGAGGCATTCGTAATGCCTAGGTCAGGGGTT
>CAMNAQ010000149.1 GCA_946531495.1 uncultured Lachnospiraceae bacterium
TCCTCGGATGCGGCGGATGCATGAAGTCGCTTGAAAGGGGCGCTGTCGGTCCCTTTAATACGGGTAATGCGGTTTCGCTTTCAGAGATAAAAAGACTCAGGGATGAAGGAAATGAAGACGGATTGATGAGCCTTTTAAAGCCCGTTGATTCGGTATTTGAAGATCTCCGTAAAGTTGTTGTGCTTCCTGCATCTGACAAAATGCTTTTGAACGGAAATAAACTTGCAGGTACCGATCTTGAAGCAGACCCCTTGCCCGCGCATTTCGAGCACTTCAGGGTATATCATCCTGACGGAAGCTTTGCCGCAGTCTATGAATATGACGGCACCGGAAGCATATACAGACCGGTAAAAATGTTTTAGCTTCGAAAAAACAAATTAGAACAGATGGAAATAATATCCGATACAAAAGAATTTTATATAAACGGGCGGACTGCGGTAGCTATCGGCAAGTTTGACGGTGTTCATATCGGACACCAGAAGCTCCTTATGGAACTTGCGGAGAGTGCTTCGGCGTATCCGGATGAGATCAGGACATGTGTCTTTACATTTGATCCGGCACCCTCGGTCTTTTTCGGCTCGGAAAAAGGGCTCCTTTCAACCAGAAAGGAAAAGAGGATCCTTTTTGAGAGAAAAGGAATAGATATACTCATCGAATACCCCTTTGACAGGGAAACCGCCGATATGTCCCCGATGGATTTTTTGAATGATATCATCGTCGGAAGGATGGGAGCCGGGGTTATAGCTGCGGGGAGCGACCTTTCCTTTGGAAAAAAAGGGGAAGGGGATTGCGGGCTCCTTAAAAAATTCGGCTCGGACAATGATATTGATGTAAGGATAATTGATAAGATAAGGATAGATCTTGACGGGGAATACGAAGTCAGCTCCACCCTGATAAGGGAAAAGATCCTGAAGGCTGAGATGGAGAAAGCAGAAAAGCTTCTCGGGATACCGTTCTTTATATACGGCGAGATAGAGCATGGCAATCATATCGGTACCACGCTCGGATTTCCCACCATCAACATGGTACCCGGTGATGATAAGCTTCTTCCTCCCTACGGGGTATATACTGCCGATGTGATCATTGAGGGAAGAAAATATGCCGGACTTACCAACATAGGCAGAAAACCGACCATTTCCGATCATGAAAAAAGAGGTGTGGAGACCTATATATACGGTTTTGACAAGGATGTATACGGTCTTGATGCCGAAGTCTATCTCAAGCATTTTTGCAGACCGGAGAAGGAATTCGGTTCCCTTGATGAACTTAAAGCGCAGCTGAGGGATGATATACTCAGATGGGATCCCGTTAACGGACAAAATAATTAACTATGCGAATGCTTGCGAACAAAAGCTTCATCGGATATAATCGTATTCGGTTAATGAGGGAATGAAGATACACAGTTAGTAAGAACTGCGAGAGAGGTAGAAATGGATTTATCAGTATTGATATCGTTATGTGGGGGACTGGGGCTTTTCCTCTACGGTATGAAGACAATGAGCAAGGCGATCGAGACAGTTGCCGGCGCCAAGCTCAGACATATTCTTGAGATTTTTACGACCAATCGTTTTACCGGTATGTTTGTGGGACTAATTTTCACTGCGGTGATACAGTCCTCATCTGCCTGTACGGCGATGGTCGTTTCTTTTGTTAATGCGGGACTTATGAATCTGTATCAGGCAGCCGGCGTTATCTTCGGTGCCAATATAGGTACAACGGTCACTTCGCAGCTGGTATCTTTCAATATCAGCAAATATGCACCGATCATCCTCTTGGCCGGTGTTGTGTGCGTGATGTTTTCCAAGAAGGAAAAGGTCAAGGATTTCGGTGAGATAGTGGTCGGCTTCGGTATCCTTTTCATGGGACTCCAGACAATGAGTTCATCCATGAGCTATCTTAAGACGGATCCGGCCGTTGCGGAAATGCTCCTGTCGCTTGATAATCCGTTCCTTGCAACCCTTATGGGATTTGCCATAACCACGATAGTGCAGAGCTCGTCCGTCACGGTTTCCATTGTACTGCTCATGGCCCAGCAGGATATGCTCACGCTTCCCATATGTATCTATATAATCCTCGGATGTAATATAGGTGCCTGCAGTACGGCAGTCCTTGCATCTCTTTCCGGTAAAAAAGATGCAAAGCGTGCCGCAATGATCCATCTCTGGTTCAACATTATAGGTACCGTGATCATGTACGTGGTACTTGCATTTGCCCTTGATCCGGTGATCGCGTTCATCAAGCTGTTCTCTGCGGACAATGGCAGATTTGTTGCAAACGCACATACCATAATCAAGATATTCCAGGTCATCATCCTTCTTCCTTTTGTGAAGCCGCTTGTCAAGCTGGCCAGCTCGACCATCAGGGGCGAAGATCAGAAGGTCGGATACAGAGAGAACTTCCAGCTTAAGTACATTGGCTCCAAGGTTATATTCAATCCCGCAACCGCAATGATCGAAGTTGTCAAGGAGCTTGACAGAATGGCTTCGCTTGCAGGCGAGAATCTTAACCGTGCGATGAATGCGCTTGTAACCCTCGATGAAGATGATATCGAGGAAGTGTACAGGGTCGAGGAGAATATCAATTTCCTTAATCATGCCATAACCGGTTACCTGGTACAGATCAACCAGTCGACGCTGCCCATCGAAGACTTAAAGTCCATAGGCGCCATGTTCCATGTGGTGAATGATATCGAGCGTATCGGTGATCATGCCGAGAATGCCGCAGATGCCGCAAAGCAGAGAAAAGAAAACGGTGCGGTCCTTTCACACGATGCATTAAGAGAACTCGGCGAGATGCTCGATATGGTAAATACCATAATCCGGTATTCGATGGAGATATTTGCAAAGAGCGATGAAACCCATCTTCAGGATGTTGTCGAGCTCGAAGAGAAGATCGATCTTGAGGAAAGAAAGCTTCAGGAAAATCATGTAAGAAGACTTGCCGCAGGGGAATGCACTCCCGAAGCCGGAATGATCTTTTCCGATATCGTTTCCGGACTCGAGAGAGTGGCGGATCATGCGACCAATATCGCCTTTGCCATCAAGGAAGAGGAAGATAACCTGCTTGCGGCAAAACAGGGTGCGACTCCGATAGCCGGATCGTAAATAAATTATCCTTGTTTTTTGCCATGTTTAGTGTTACTATGTATTTTGCGCGCGGTCTTACCGTGGCTTAGCCCAGAGGATAACTCCACCCGGGCCCGGCTTCAGGCGAAGCGCTCGCGGGATATCCATGAGGATATCTTAAATATTCAAACGGAGGTTTTTGAAATGATCAGTAAGGAAAAAAAGACAGCTATCATGAACGAGTATGCCAGAACACCCGGTGACACCGGTTCACCCGAGGTTCAGGTTGCAGTTCTCACCGCTCGTATCAACGAGCTCACCGAGCACCTTAAGGCTAATCCCAAGGATAACCACTCACGCCGCGGAATGCTCAAGATGATCGGACAGAGAAGAGGACTTCTTGATTATCTTGCAGACAAGGATATCAACAGATACCGTGCGCTTATCGAGAAGCTCGGACTTCGTAAATAATCTAAAGCTGACGAGAGGTTGTACGGACAGTGCAGCCTCTCATATTGTTTTAAAGAAGATCTACGGATCTGTTTTCCGGGATTTTGGGTGATGTGACAAAGGAACAGAAAGGTGTTCCGGGATTGCTGAAAAGCAGGTGAATCCATTGTTCGCGGGTTTTTCAGTAGTTTCGGTGCCTTCTGTTCCATAACATATTTAAAGTTATCAAGGAGGCATTATGTACAAGAAGTATGAAATGGACCTTGCCGGCAGAAAGCTTGTCGTAGATATCGACAGAGTCGGTAAGCAGGCAAACGGCTGTGCACTTATGCATTACGGTGATACCACTGTTCTTGCAACCGCAACAGCATCAAGCGCTCCCAGAGACGGAATTGATTTCTTCCCCCTCTCTGTTGAGTACGAAGAGAAGTTCTATGCAGTGGGAAAGCTCCCCGGAGGATTCAATAAGCGTGAGGGAAAGGCAAGCGAGAATGCAATCCTTACCAGCCGCGTTATCGATCGTCCCATGAGACCTCTTTTCCCCAAGGATTATCGTAATGATGTTACTCTTGACTGCATGGTCATGAGTGTTGATCCCGAGTGCAGACCTGAGCTTGTTGCAATGCTCGGTGCCGCAATCTCAACATGCATCTCCGACATCCCCTTCGACGGACCCTGTGCAATGACCCAGGTCGGAATGAAGGACGGAGAATTTGTTGTTAACCCTTCCCAGGAAGTATGGGACAAGGGCGACCTTAAGCTTACCGTTGCATCAACAAAGCAGAAAGTCATCATGATCGAGGCCGGTGCAAACGAGATCCCCGAGGCACGTATGCTCGAGGCTATCTACATGGCTCATGATGTTAACCAGACCATCATCCAGTTCATCGACAAGATCGTTGCAGAATGCGGTAAGAAGAAGCATGAATATACTTCATGTGCTATTCCTGCTGAGATGTTCGAGAAGATGAAGGAGATCGTTCCTCCCGCAGAGATGGAGACCGCAGTCTTCACCGATGACAAGCAGACAAGGGAAGGCAATATCGCAGAGATCACCGAGCGCCTTAAGGCTGCATTCGCTGAGAACGAAGAGTATCTTGCAGTTCTCGGAGAGGCTGTATATCAGTATGAGAAGAAGACCGTAAGGAAGATGATCCTCAAGGATCACAAGAGACCCGACGGCCGTGAGATCACTCAGATCAGACCTCTTTCCGCTGAGGTTGATATCATCCCCAGAGTTCATGGATCCGCAATGTTCACCAGAGGACAGACCCAGATCTGTGACGTATGTACCCTTGCTCCTCTTTCTGAGGCTCAGAGGGTTGAGGGACTTGATCCTTTCGTTACCGAGAAGAGATATATTCACCAGTATAATTTCCCCTCATATTCGGTTGGCGAGACCAAGGTAAGCCGCGGTCCCGGACGTCGTGAGATCGGACACGGAGCTCTTGCAGAGCGTGCCCTTCTTCCCGTTCTTCCCAGCCCCGAGGAGTTCCCTTATGCCATCAGATGCGTATCCGAGACCTTCGAGTCCAACGGATCCACTTCAATGGCTTC
>CAMNAQ010000150.1 GCA_946531495.1 uncultured Lachnospiraceae bacterium
CTGCTGCCTGTTTGGTATCAGCTTCCTGCTTGAGTTCTGACTGCTTGATAGCAAGTTCATTCTGCTTGGTAGCGATCTCGGTCTGAGCCTTTACCTGTTCATCATTTGCAGCCTTGTCAGCCTGTGCCTGAGCGATCTTGATATCTCTTTCGGACTCTGCTCTGGAGATGGCAGCTGCCTTCTGGATACGTACAACATTATCTACACCGAGGTTCTCAATTACGTGATTGTCATCCACGAAATTCTGAACATTGAAGCTGGTGATAACAAGGCCCATTGCCTCGAGATCGGGGTCAGCGTTCTCCTTAACAAGAGTAGCGAACTTCTGGCGGTCTGATACCATCTCTTCAAGATGCATCTTACCTACGATCTCACGGACATTACCTTCAAGTACTTCTCTTGCGACAGCTGCGATATATTCGGGCTTCTTGTTCAGGAAGTTCTTGGATGCCTTCTTTATCAGTTCGGGGGTATGTCCGATCTGAACGTTTACCGTAGCATCAACCATGATGTTGATGTAGTCTGCAGTGGGAACAGCAGAACTGGTCTTGACATCGATAGGGATCAGCTGGAGCTTCAATACGTCTTTCTTCTCGAAGAAAGGAATCTTGATACCCGCACGGCCTATCAGGTATCTGGGTTCCTTATGAAGACCTGTGATGATGAATGCCTCATCAGTGGACGCCTTTACATAGCCTGTAATGAATATGATGATCAATAAGACCAGGACTATTCCTCCGATAATGATTGCGCCAGTTAATTCATCCATTTTCTCCTCACTTTCCGCCGGTTTATCCGGCAACAGGTTCCGAAACTGTCTTTCCGGTCCCTAAATTGTTTGGGATGCGGTTCGTATCTTTTGCTAAAAAAAAGACTTTTACCGCAACCTTTAAAGTTACAGTAAAAGTCTTGCCTTCTAACTTGATACGGGCATCTGCGTTTCCAGATCCTGTCTCCGCAGTGCCGGGTGACGATCTCAAGCCCGGGGAAAAGTTTCCACCGTCTGGCTACTCCCTTTCACTTGAAATGATTATATATTTTTTCAGTTTCCGTGTCAAGAAAAATCGGTTTCCCTCTTTTAGTCCCTGTAGATCGGATCGATTATATTTTCTCTGAACATCCTCCTCATAGCCCAGTATCTGGCTCCGTACCTCCAGCCCTGATCAACAGAGCCCTCACCGAAATATACTATCTCTGCACCTGGATACAGTCTGGTAAGATACACATAACTGTCATAGGGTATATATGTCTCTTCCATCCACAGTCTTTTCAGATTCGGAAGATTTGTAAGATACTGTATGCTGGATACCGAATTGTAACTGATGTTCAGATCTTCCAGTTCAGGCAGATACTCCATAAATGAAAAATCAGAAACATTATTTGCAAAAAACTCAAGATATCTGAGTTTGGGACAATATCTCAATTCCGACAGATCTGTCAGGTGATATAATCTCTCATCCTCACCCTTGTATTTAACATTATCGACAAGTATAAGTATCTTCAGCTCAGGCATATATTCAAGGAATGTAAGATCGGATACATAATTATGACCAAGATCAAGTGCTACGAGCTCATTACAATACTTAAGATAATATGCTTCATCATTATTCATATAAAACTCTTCATCCGTTGTCTTATAGGTACTGAATGCAACGGAGTCCGTGCGTATAGTCCAGTGGGAAAGCACTATCTCCCATACTATCTTGATATCAGGATGCCTGTCCTGAATGGCGGCATATCCGTCATTGTCAAGTCCGCAATCTATCATTACAAGTCTCTCAAGATTGGGGAGTCTGCCTATCACAGCATCAATATCAACATCATTTATGTCATTATGCGAGATATTGACATATGTGGCTTCTTTGTATATGCCATGCTCCTTTATCCATGCATCGGCGATCTCCTCGGATGAAGATGCCTGTTGCCCTTCCTCCCGGTCTTCTGTTTCGGATAATTCTTCATCCGTAGAGGGATCCGTCACATCCTCTACAAGTCTTCCGCTGCCCTGAACTCCATCAGGCTCCAAAAGATCATAGGCCTCAGGCGCATCCGGGGACTCACCGGAAGATGATGAGCATGCGGAAAGCAGTATTAAGATTGTGATCAGAGCGATCGTTAATATTTTTTTGTGTCCACAATAGATCACGACAGTTTATCCTATATCCCGGCTGCGGCAGAAACAGCCTTCCAATCCTTACAGCGAATATAATTATCTCCCGGGAAATCTGCATTTTTGTTCCACGGGCGGTCATATACAAGAACCTTCAGCTCCGGAAGATGATCAAAAAACCGAAAAGCATGAGGAGAATCTTCTACAGCAACATCAAAATGCATCCTGTAATAATCATCAAGATCAAGACTGTAGCTGCTCTTTTTGTAAAAACCGTCACGCCCGTATTTATCAAGACAATACAGTTTCACATTTTCCATGCCGTGAAGATCCAGCCATTTCCTTGACGGCTCATATGAACTGTAGGGACGGCCTGTTATTATGCAAACATCATGACCTTGACAGAACCATCTGTTAACGGTTTCTGATGCTCCCGGAGTCTCTTTGTATGAAAGAAGCACTTCAGGTTTATGTCCCTCTTTCATCATATATTCATATTGTTCATCAGTAAGCGAAAACGATCTTTGCAGGTCAAAGAAATTGATATCATCATACGGAATGTTTTTTCCGAAAAGATCTGCAGCCAGAACAGAGAAATGCCTTGCAGTCTCGCACAGACAATCATCAAAATCCACATAAATATTCATATATCGTGATGATCCTCCTGTTCCCGCTTTCCTGCGCCTGAATCACAAAATAAAAAGAGAGAGAGACCGGAATCAGTCTCTCTCTTTTATATCAGATTATTTATGCATTTACAATCTTGCCAAAGTCGGGCTTAAGGGATGCTCCTCCGATAAGTCCTCCGTCGATGTCTTCCTTTGCAAGAAGCTCAGCTGCATTACCGGCATTCATCGATCCGCCGTACTGAATACGTACAGCCTCAGCGGTAGCTGCATCATACATCTCTGCGATGGTTTCACGGATCATCTTGCAGACTTCCTGTGCCTGATCGGCAGTTGCGGTCTCACCGGTTCCGATTGCCCAGATGGGCTCGTATGCGATAACGAGAGTCTTAACCTGGTCAGCGGTAACATCAGTAAGATCCCACTCTATCTGTCTCTTGATCCACTCTTTGTAAGTTCCGGCCTTGCGGAGTGCAAGTGACTCGCCACAGCAAAGGATGGGAGTGAGTCCTGAAGCAAATGCCTTCTTAACCTTAGCGTTGATAAGGATATCATTCTCTCCGAAGATATCTCTTCTCTCTGAGTGTCCGATGATGACATATTCAACACCTGCTTCCTTAAGCATGGGAGCTGAGATCTCACCGGTGAATGCACCTTTGTCCTCGATGTAGAAGTTCTCTGCACCTACGTGTACATTAGTTCCCTTAACTGCCTCGGCAACGGGAACAATATCGATGGCAGGTACGCAGTAAACAACATCTACAGCATCGTTTACAACAAGATCCTTAAGTTCAGCGCAAAGTGCAACAGCTTCTGAAGGAGTCTTGTTCATCTTCCAGTTTCCGGCAATGATTCTTCTACGTGCCATATTATTTCTCCTTTTATTCAGTCAATCAGTTTTTCGAAAATCAGGGATGAATTAATCGTTTGCGCAGCCCGCCCGAGCAGATGATGAGTGTCCGAGCATAAATCGGTTCCCGAGGGCATTGTCTGGGCAGCTCGTGCAATTAGCACGAGCGTTGCGAGTTGCCCGAGGGCGATTTTGTTCATGCGAGGACAAACGAATCATCTATTGGCGAGGGCATTGGCAAGCAAACAATAAATCATCCATGATTTTTAATCTGATTACTTATCGTCTGCTGCATCTACTCCGGGAAGAACCTTGCCCTCAAGGAACTCAAGGGAAGCTCCGCCGCCGGTGGAGATGTGGCTCATCTTGTCTGCAAATCCGAGCTGGTTAACAGCAGCTGCGGAGTCACCGCCGCCGATGATGGTGGTAGCATCGGTATCTGCAAGAGCCTTAGCTACTGCCTTGGTACCTGCTGCAAGAACAGGATTCTCGAATACGCCCATAGGTCCGTTCCAAACAACGGTCTTAGCAGTCTTAACAGCCTCAGCATAAAGAGCCTGGGTCTCAGGTCCGATATCAGCGCCTTCCTTGTCTGCAGGAATGGCATCAGCCTTAACAACCTCGGTCTTGATGTCAGGATTGTCGATGGGATCGGGGAATGAATCGATAAGAACGGTATCAACGGGAAGAAGGAGCTTCTTTCCGTTAGCCTCAGCCTTAGCGATCATCTCCTTGCAGTAATCAATCTTGGTCTCGTCAAGAAGTGACTTACCAACTTCGTATCCCTTAGCCTTAAGGAAGGTATAAGCCATACCGCCGCCGATGATGAGGGTATCGCACTTCTCAAGGAGGTTATTGATAACGTTGAGCTTGTCAGCAACCTTAGCGCCGCCAAGGATTGCAACGAAGGGACGAACAGGATTCTCAACTGCATTTCCGAGGAAGTCGATCTCCTTCTGCATAAGGTATCCTACTGCGCAGTTGCCGCCCTTTTCACGGACATACTTGGTAACAACGGAAACAGATGCATGAGCTCTGTGAGATGATCCGAATGCGTCGCATACATAATCATCACAAAGATCTGCAAGTTCCTTGGCAAATGCCTCACCTGCCTTCTCAGGCTTGGTCTCCTCTTCCATACGGAAACGGGTATTCTGAAGAAGGATAACATCGCCTTCGTTCATAGCGTTAACAGCTGCAGTGGTCTCGGGACCGGTTACGTTGTAATCAGCGATGAACTTAACTTCCTTGCCGAGCTTCTCGGAAAGTCTCTTAGCTACGGGAGCAAGGCTCTCCTTCTCATTGGGGCCTTCCTTAACCTTGCCGAGATGTGAACAAAGGATAACCTTGCCGCCATCAGCGATGAGCTT
>CAMNAQ010000151.1 GCA_946531495.1 uncultured Lachnospiraceae bacterium
CACCGTTTACTGGCTTCATCCCCGGCTTCCACAAGCGCACACCTGCTCTTTTCATTAAGATCTATGAGGGGAATGTTTTCATCCGAAGAAAGCTTCTTCATGGCTGAAACATATTCCGTATGCGTGCCCCCGTTAAGAATTCCGTTTGAAAATTTCCTTCTTTCAAGAGGGGTTATGAGCACCGGGTAAGCACCTTTTTTTCTTGCGGACTCTGCCATATACAGCAGATTGTCATAATATCCGCCCTGAGGACTTGTATATCTCGAAGGATCTTCCTTCTTCTCGTCATTATGTCCGAACTGTATGAACAGAAAATCCCCTTCGGACAGACCGTCCATTATTTTACCAAATCTTCCCTCATCAAGAAAGCTCTTTGTACTTCGTCCGTTCCTTGCGTGATTTTCTATGCGTATCCCGGCCTTAAGGTACCTTCCAAGCTCCTGACCGAGTCCGGTCTGCGGAAAAGTATAAATATTGTTGGATTGGACGGTAGAATCACCTGCCCAGTATATAACTCCCATATCTGCCACCGTCACTTATCTCCGTATCCGTCAAAAGGATTGCCGGACTCTGAAAGCCTTAGCATCGCTCTTGCCATTGATGCCTTGCTCTGTTCATATTCCTGGATACTCTGATCCTGCCTGAGCTGCTCCATCGCTCTCTTAAGCGCGGCCTCGGCACGCGCTCTGTCGATATCCTCCGGAGCCTCGATACTGTCCACAAGCACAAGGACCATATCCTTAGTGATATTAACAAGTCCAAGACCATTGATCCCGGTACGGACGATCATCTTACCGTCTTCGCCGGGGACGCGGAATCTCATAACGCCTTCCTTAACAGCCATAACTACCGGTTCATGATAGGCAAGCACCTGATACGAACCGTCGAACGCCTGAAAATTAAGGGATACGGCATCCCCGTCATAGAAAGTCTTTTCCATTGCCAGTATTTTCAGATGAAAGACCTCACTCATCTTATAATGACTCCGCCTTTTTGATCACATCATCGATGGTTCCAACATTGAAGAACGCATTCTCGGGATAATCATCCATACTGCCGCTCAGGATAGCATCAAAGCCTTTTATGGTGTCGGAAAGAGGTACATATACCCCCTTCACTCCCGTGAAATTCTCCGCAACATGGAAGGGCTGTGACAGGAATTTCTGTATCTTACGCGCTCTGTAAACCGTAAGCTTGTCATCCTCCGAAAGCTCATCCATTCCGAGGATCGCTATGATGTCCTGAAGTTCCTTATAATTCTGAAGAGTAGCCTGAACGCTCCTCGCCGTATAATAATGGTCCTCTCCGACTATGTCCGCTTCAAGGATCCTGGATGTTGATTCCAGGGGGTCGACAGCCGGATAAATGCCCTGTTCAACTATCTTTCTGGAAAGAACGGTTGTCGCATCAAGGTGTGCGAACGTGGTCGCAGGCGCGGGATCCGTAAGGTCGTCCGCGGGAACATATACAGCCTGCACCGAAGTGATACTTCCGTCCCTTGTAGAGGCGATCCTTTCCTGAAGCTCTCCGAGTTCGGTTGCAAGCGTGGGCTGATAACCCACTGCAGAAGGCATACGGCCGAGCAGAGCGGAAACCTCACTTCCCGCCTGGACAAATCTGAAAATATTATCGATGAACAAAAGCACATCCTTACGCTTTACGTCCCTGAAATACTCAGCCATGGTAAGTCCGGTCTCAGCTACCCTCATTCTTGCTCCGGGCGGTTCATTCATCTGTCCAAACACAAGCGCGGTACGCCCCAGCACTCCGGATTCTGCCATCTCTCTCCAAAGATCATTGCCTTCTCTCGATCTTTCCCCGACTCCGGTGAAGATCGAATATCCGCCGTGCTCCATTGCAACGTTTGTGATAAGCTCCTGGATAAGGACGGTCTTACCCACACCGGCTCCGCCGAAAAGTCCGACCTTTCCACCCTTTGAATAGGGAGCAAGAAGGTCTATTACCTTGATGCCCGTTTCGAGTATCTCTATCGCCGGACTCTGGTTTTCAAATGAAGGTGCATCCCTGTGGATGGACCATTTATCGACATTTTCAAGCTGTCCCTTTCCATCCAGCGTCTCACCGAGCACATTGAACAGTCTTCCGAGAGTAAGCTCACCGACCGGTACGCTTATGGGTCCTCCGGTAGCTTCAACCTCCATATGCTTGGACAGTCCTTCGGAAGGAGCCAGCATGATACATCTGACCGTGTTTCCGTCAAGCAGCTGTGCCACTTCCATGACCCTTGTCATTCCGCCTGCGGTAACTGTCAGCGCATCCTTGATATAGGGCTTTACGGTCGAAGGAAACTCAACATCCACGACCGGCCCCATAACCTGAACTATTGTGCCTGTTCCCTTGTTGGTGATATTATTCATTCTTCTCTTCTCTCTGAGCCTTAGCCTTTTTCTGGGCCTTTGCTCCGGATGCAACTTCCGTTATCTCCTGAGTGATCTTTGCCTGTCTTTCTCTGTTATACTGGATTGAAAGATTCCTGATCATCTCGGATGCATTTCTGTCTGCAGCATCCATGGCAAGCATCCTGTCATTCTGCTCGCTGCAAAAGCTCTCAACCAGCACGCTGAAAATATATCCCATCAAAAGGTCCGGAACTATGATATCCATAACCTTGGATGCAGACGGACTGAAATTCAGATCATCGCTGTAATCCTCAGGGATCTCTATTCTTCCGTCCACCTCTTCGGGAACAATCGGCAAAAGATGCATGACCCGTGCCTGACTTGTAAGCTGATCCTTCATACCGGTATATACGACCGAGACATCATCGCATCTTCCGGAGAGGAATTCATCTATCATCTGGTCGCATATGACTCTTGCCCTGTGAAGCGTGGGATTCTGAGCCGTATATTTGAACTGTCCTTCCAGATGGACCTTTTTGCTGGCAAAATACTGTCTTCCGGCCTCTCCTACGACGAAGAGCTTTACTTTTTCGTCCCCGGAAAAGAACCTCTCTTCGGTAAGCTTTACAACATTGTGGTTATAAGCACCCGCAAGTCCCTTGTCGGCAGTGACCACTATGACAGCATGAACCCTGTCCTCTTTTTTCTTATCCGGCCTCTTGTCCGTAAAGGGATGAACCAGATGGTCCGATGTGTGCATGATATTAAGGAGCATCTCCTGCATGGCCTGAAAGTACGGATTATTAAGCTCCGCATCCTTCTTGGCTTTACGAAGCTTGGTTGAGGAGATCATGTACATGGCATTTGTAATTTTCATGGTATCCTTGACGCTTCTGATGCGTCCGGATATCTCTCTTAATCCCGCCATATCACTGCTCTTTTATACTCATGAATTCCTGAAGCATATTCTGTGCTTTCTGGACAAGGAAGTATTTCTCATCATCGTTCAAAACTCCAAGCAGCTCTATATCATGAACAATGGTCTGCTCTTCCTCATGTGCTTTCTTAAGATACAGATCCATGAACTCGTGTATCTTTTCAAGCGGGATAGTATCTATCACGCCGGAATTGACGGCAGTGAGCATCATTACCTGATCCACCATGGATCTGGGATGTCCTATGGGCTGCTTCAGAAGCTCCATAAGAAGTCTTCCGTGTCTTAACTGATTCTTGGTAGCTTCGTCAAGATCGGATGAAAACTGTGTGAAGACCTCCATCTCCCTGTACTGTGCAAGATCTATCCTTACTGAGCCGGAGGATTTCTTCATCGCTTTGGTCTGTGCCGCGCCGCCTACTCTCGATACGGAAAGGCCCACATTAACTGCAGGTCTGAAGCCGAGGAAAAACAGATCGCTTTCAAGATAGATCTGACCGTCAGTTATGGATATGACATTTGTCGGGATATACGCAGAAACATCTCCTGCCTGGGTCTCTATTATGGGAAGTGCCGTTATGGAGCCTCCTCCCTTTTCATCGCTCAGTCTTGCGCTTCTTTCAAGAAGTCTTGAATGAAGATAGAATACGTCTCCGGGATAAGCTTCTCTTCCCGGGCTTCTTTCAAGAAGGAGTGAAAGTGCTCTGTAAGCTACGGCATGCTTGGACAGATCGTCATATACAATGAGCACATCCTCGCCCTTGTTCATGAAATACTCCGCAATGGCCGTCCCGGAATACGGAGCAATGAACTGAAGCGGTGCGGGGTCGGATGCGGTCGATGAGATAATGACCGTATACTCCATTGCACCGTTTTTCTCAAGAGTATTAACAAGCTGCGAGATGGTGGACGCCTTCTGTCCGATGGCGACATATACGCACTTAACGCCCTTACCCTTCTGGTTAATGATGGTATCTATCGCGATGGATGTCTTACCGGTCTGTCTGTCACCTATTATCAGCTCACGCTGTCCCCTTCCTATCGGGAACATTGAATCTATCGAAAGAATACCTGTCTCAAGCGGAGTATCCACGGGCTGTCTGTCCGTTATGGACGGAGCGGGACTTTCGATGGGTCTGTAGCCTTCCGCTTCAAATTCACCCTTTCCGTCTATCGGCTCCCCAAGTGCATTGAGGATCCTTCCGCAAAGAGAATCACCCACAGGCACACCTGCTCTGAGCCCTGTCCTTGCAACCTCATCCCAGACTCTTATCTCGGTATCGCGTCCGAAGAGAATGACACCGCAGTCATCTCTTCTGATATCCTGTACCATTCCCTTGACACCGCTTGCAAAAATAAGGATCTCTCCGTACTCTGCACGTTCAAGTCCCTTGACCCTTGCGATCCCGTCGCCGGCTGAAACTACATATCCGGATCTTCTGAACCTTGCGGCAAGTCTGAATTCTTCCGCAGTGGTCTTAAGTATCGAGATGACATCTTCATCCGCACCGACCTTGCGCCTTATCTGCTGGAGTTTTTCATTGAACTGTCCGAGTCTTCCTCTGGTACTCCAGTTGTAGACCTCAT
>CAMNAQ010000152.1 GCA_946531495.1 uncultured Lachnospiraceae bacterium
GAGCTACAGCCAATAAGATCGCTGAGAGTCTTTATGCACAGGATACAAAGAAACTGCAGGACGGAATCGGAGAATACTTAAAGAAGAGTATCAGCTTCTACGATGCCGGAGCGGAGGGATTTTATCATGGGCTTGTTCTCGGGCTTATCGCTTTGATGGATAATCAGTATCGGATCAGGTCAAACAGAGAGTCCGGCGATGGACGATATGATATAAGCTTGTTTCCGAGGGAAAATAAATACCCGGGGATGATCATGGAATTAAAATGGGATAAAGATCTGAGTGATGAGGAACTGGATGCCTTATCCGCAAAGGCTCTTGATCAGATCAATGAGAAAGGGTATGACATAGAAATGCGTGAGGAGGGTGTAGCAGATATCATTAAATTTGGGATAGCATTCTCAGGAAAAAAAGTAAAGATAAGAACGGAATAAAACAATATACTCTAAGCAAAGGGAACTGCCGTGGATTATTCCGAACTTTCCGTAGAAAAAGCAAAAGCTTTTAACGCAGATGAAATATCAAAAGGAAGATTGGAGGTAAAGCAGGGAGATGTATCGACACTTGATCTTCCTGATGGGACATATGACCTTGCGACGGCATTTGAGACCATATATTTTTGGCCCGGACTTGAAGAGTGCTTCAAAGAAGTTGCACGTATACTCAAGGACGGTGGCCTTTTCCTTATTTCCAATGAATCTGACGGAGAGGATTCCACCAGCCTTAAATTTGAAAAGATCATAGAAGGAATGAAATGCTATACACCGGAGCAGATTTCGGGTGCGTTGAAGAAGGCCGGTTTTTCCGAAGTGTCGATTGCTCATCATCCGAATAAGCCTTGGATAACTGTGATCTCCAGAAAATGACATATGATGGTAAGTGAGAAAAAGGGTTGATCATTATGCCGGAGAAAAGAAGCTGTGAGAACGGATATTACATTCAAATATTCCGTGGTCATTGGTGATGAACCGATGACCACGGAATTTTATTGTAATGTATTCTCAATTTGATGCAGAAAAAATATTCCCTGAAGAAAAAATACTTGGAATATGAGACCTGTGCGTATATAATGCAGTATGGTTAGATGTGGCTAACACAAATATGCCTGACGGCAATTTTGTCTGTGAAACAACCGATATTCAGTGCATGGTTTGGGCCATTGTTTTTTTAATATATGGTTAGAGATAGCTAATCAATGGCGATCTCGGGAGGAAGAAAAGGTGTTATTAACCATATTTCTTGCCATCGTGTTTTGCGTGGCAATAACGATCATGCTGCTTGCCGTTGTGGCGTTCATTCAGGACAAAAGGCTCATGTCCTCAGCCCCCAAAGAAGGAATCGAAGCGCTCAGACCGAGGGATAAGGAACTCTTTTACGGGGCAAGGACGGTCGGATGGACTCTCATTGTATTCAGTATACTCATGATACTGGGAACGGGGGTGATCTCAATATGGGACGGTTTCAGGAGCGGATATACATTCATACAGTTTTTCCTGAGGTTTTATTTGATCTTTGCAATATATAAGATCTATGACATGATCTGCTTTGATTATTTCCTGCTTATAAAATTCCATTTCTTTCAATTTTATTACCCCGAACTTGAGAGCGTATACAGCGGCAGAAAGTACGGATACAACATAAAAAGTCAGCTGCTAAAGCTGTTTGTTATCTTCCCTGTATCTTCGGCACTTGCTGCGTGGATATGCACATTATTCTGATTCGGATATGGCTGCTGTGGTAAAACTGCAGATATTGGTGATGGAACATTATTAATTAACATACCTGTCAAAAAAAGGAGGTCATCATGAAGGTAAAGGGTATTGTTTTGTTTGCGCTTGGTACATTATTTGGACTTGAGGGAATCAGACTGTTGTCCTCGAAGGATGCAAAGAAGGTTTATACCCACTGCACAGCCGGCGTATTGAGAGCAAAGGACTGTGTTCTTGATCAGGTTACAACTCTTCAGGAAAATTGCACGGATATCTATGAAGACGCCAAGGCTATGAACGAAGAGAGAGCCAAAAAGGAAGAAGCTGAAGAAGAATGAAATTCACGATAAAGCATGAAGCAGGTCACAGAATACGCATTCACCTGGCAATGGAACGGATGACCTTTCGTGAGGCTGACACCTTTGAGTATTATCTTGAAGGCTTTGAAGAGATCAGCGATGTAAGGGTATATGAGCGTACTGCTGATGCGGCAATAGTTTTTTCCTGCGGCAGGGAGAGGATCATTGATATCATAAGGAACTTCTCCTTCGAAGGAACAGAGGTTCCTGACAGAGTGTTTGAGTGCTCCGGGAGAGAGCTTGCTTCCGAATACCATGACAGGATTGTGACTGCTGTTATCCTGCATTTTGGAAAGCGCATACTGCTTCCGTTTTCTCTGCGAATGGTACTTGATACTATCCGGACTGCGGGATACATCCGGAGAGGTATCAGGACCCTGAAGAACAGAAAACTTCAGGTTGAGGCACTCGATGCGCTTGCTATATCTTCCGCTATGCTGACAGGAGACTATGATACCGCATCGAACGTGATGTTTCTCCTTAAGATCGGTGATACACTCGAGGAGTGGACACATAAGAGGTCTGTGGATGATCTGGCCAGAAGGATGTCGCTTAATATCGACAATGTATGGGTGCTGACCGATAACGGCGAAGTTCAGACGGATTCATCCTCTGTAGTATGCGGTGACAGAGTTGTCGTCAGAATGGGTAATATGATCCCGTTCGATGGTGAGGTTGACTCGGGTGAAGCTATGGTCAATCAGGCATCCATGACGGGAGAATCTGACGCAGTACATAAAGGAGCCGGAATGAGTGTCTTTGCCGGAACAGTAGTACAGGAAGGAAATCTGGTCATTAAGGTCACTAAGACAGAGGGCTGCGGAAGGTTTGATAAGATCGTCAGGATGATCGAAGAGTCCGAGAAGATGAAATCCTCTCTTGAAAGTAAAGCGGAGCGGATCGCAGACGGACTTGTGCCATACACTTTGATCGCGGCAGGTCTTACCTGGGCCATCAGCAGAAGTATTGTAAAAGCAGTATCAGTGCTGATGGTTGACTATTCGTGTGCTATTAAGATGACAATGCCCATATCTGTTTTGTCTGCAATTAAGGAAGCATCGGAGCATGGCATAACAGTAAAGGGCGGTAAGTACCTTGAAGCTGTTGCAGATGCTGACATGATCGTTTTCGATAAGACCGGAACCATCACAAAGGCACAGCCTACTGTAGCAAAGGTCATCGCGTTTAATGATGAAACGGAGGATGAACTCCTCAGACAGGCGGCCTGCCTTGAAGAGCATTTTCCACACTCTGTTGCAAGAGCCGTGGTAGATGCAGCATTTGAAAAAGGTCTCCTCCATGATGAGATGCATACAAATGTTGAGTATATTGTGGCACATGGGATTGCATCTGAGATTGATGGAGAAAAAGCAGTAATAGGAAGCTATCATTTCCTGTTCGAAGATGAAGGGGTAGTCATTCCGGAAGGTAAAAAGGAGCTCTTTGATTCTCTGCCTGATGACTACTCTCATCTGTATTTTGCCAAGAATGGCAGACTGTGCGCTTGTATCCTGATCGAGGATCCGTTGAGATCAGAGGCACGAGATGTGGTCCGGGGCCTGAGAAAGCTGGGCTTTGAACATATCGTTATGATGACGGGAGACAGTGAGAAGACAGCCGCAAAGATTGCAGCGGAGGCGGGGATAACCGAGTATTATGCCGAAGTGCTTCCGGAAGATAAGGCGGCTTATGTGGAGAAGGCAAAAGCCGAAGGCCATCGGGTTATCATGGTGGGTGACGGTATAAATGATTCGCCTGCCCTGTCAGCAGCAGATGCCGGTATAGCCATCAGCAGTGGAGCGGAGATTGCAAGGCAGATAGCAGATATCACCATCGGATCAGAAAATCTTGAGGGGATGATCGTATTAAAAGAGATCAGTACACTGCTCATGAACCGGATAAGATTTAATTACAGAACCATTGCAGGGGTTAACACAGGACTGATAGCGCTTGGTATGGCCGGGGTCTTATCTCCCTCCACAAGTGCGATGCTCCACAACGGATCAACCATTGCATTCGGACTTAACAGCATGACGCATCTGTTGCGGTGAAAAGTCTGCCAGGCGATGATGAGGAGAAATGCAGAATATGTCGGTCAGAGTCAATACATTAAGCGAAGCGGAGATCCGCTCCATAGGAGATGCGTTTGCGGATTTTGAATATGCGGATTCGGAAATGGGCATGAGTTATCTGGGAAAGGACAGAAAGGCAAGGGTGGACTTAAATGAATGCTATTGTTTCAAATGCAGTTATCATTCTGATCATTACATTGCTTCTGCTTTTTGCAGCCAAAAGCAGTATCGCCCATTTTAAGGGACAGGGATCATGCTGTGGCGGAGGCGGGAAGGATGTATTGGAAAAGCCTAAGAAGCTGGGCAATATACTGTGTGTAAAAACTGTCAGAATAGACGGCATGCATTGTGAACATTGCTACGCACGTGTTCATAATGCTCTGAATTCCCTGGATGGAGTCAGTGCAAGGGTAAACGGAAAAAAGAAAATAGCGGTCATCAGCCTGGAGAAAGATGTAGATGATCAGGTTCTGTCGGATGTCATAACGGATCTGGGATACACGGTCTTGTCAATTCAAAGTAATAAACAGTGAACTTCCATGATCTGTACGGCATTTCCTTTTTGCAAAACGGGTAGACGATGTAAATTTGAAAATGACCAGGTATGGGGGCTGTCGCACTAAAACGTGTGACAGCCTCATTTTTATGCCTAAAACACAAA
>CAMNAQ010000153.1 GCA_946531495.1 uncultured Lachnospiraceae bacterium
TCTCAGGCAAGCATTCGTCGCATTAGGCCAGTTATTTTGCGAACGTTATACTAGGGATCAAAAAACAGGTCTCATACGAAGACCTGTTTTTTTGATGACCGTTATTAAACGTTCCCGGACCTAAATGTAACGGGGATGCTTATCTGATCAAAGATGCAGCACTCTTTCCTTGATCTCCTGTGTTCTGCCCTGGTTCCAGAACTGGGTTCCGATGTAGCCGCAGGTACGTCTTGCAACGTTCATCTTGTTCTGATCGCGGTTTCCGCAGTTGGGGCATTCCCAGATGAGCTTGCCGTCCTTATCGTTCACGATCTGGATCTCTCCGTTATATCCGCATACCTGGCAGTAATCACTCTTGGTGTTGAGCTCAGCATACATGATATTGTCGTAAATATACTGCATTACGGAGATGACTGCTTCGATATTATCCTGAAGGTTCGGAACCTCTACATAGCTGATGGCTCCGCCGGGTGAAAGCGCCTGGAACTGTGATTCGAACTTAAGCTTGTCGAATGCGGATATCTTCTCGGTAACATGTACATGATAGGAATTGGTGATATAACTCTTATCGGTAACTCCGGGAATTATGCCGAAACGCTTCTGGAGGCATTTTGCGAACTTGTATGTGGTGGACTCAAGAGGAGTTCCGTAGAGTGAGAATGCAATATTGCTCTCTCCTCTCCACTTCTTGCAGGCATCGTTAAGCTTCTGCATAACCTCAAGTGCAAAAGGTGTAGCAGTCGGGTCGGTATGTGACTTGCCTGTCATATACTTTGTACATTCATTCAGTCCGGCGTATCCGAGAGATATTGTAGAATATCCATCGTAGAGGAGCTTATCGATCTTCTCACCCTTCTGAAGTCTTGCAAGCGCACCGTACTGCCAAAGGATGGGAGCTACATCTGAAAGGGTTCCCTTGAGGCGGTTGTGTCTTGCCATAAGGGCTCTGTGACAGAGCTCAAGTCTTTCGTCAAATATACTCCAGAACTTGTCGATATCACCGCCTGATGAGCACGCTATATCAACAAGGTTAAGGGTTACGACGCCCTGATTGAACCTTCCGTAGAATTTGGGAGTTCCGTCCACATTCTGAACACCGGGCTCATATGTAAGGAAGCTCCTGCAGCCCATACATGTATAAACATTTCCGCCCTTGAGTTCCTTCATTACCTTGGCTGAGATATAATCGGGAACCATGCGCTTTGCGGTACATCTTGCCGCAAGCTCGGTCAGATAATAATACTTGCTGTCCTTGGTTATATTATCCTCATCGAGGACATAAATGAGCTTCGGGAAAGCTGGGGTGATATATACGCCCTTCTCATTCTTGACGCCCTTGATACGCTGCTTGAGCATCTCCTCGATGACTATTGCAAGGTCATCCCTTGTCTGTCCTTCCGGCACCTCATCAAGATACATGAATACAGTGATGAAGGGAGCCTGTCCGTTTGTGGTCATAAGCGTGATGACCTGGTACTGGATAGTCTGGACACCTGCCCTGATCTCGTCAAGAACTCTCATCTCGGCAACCTTGTTGATCTCTTCCTCGGTCACCTTGATGCCGGCATCCTCCATCTCTTCCCTGACAGTCTGTCTGAACTTCTCACGGCTGATCTGAACGAAGGGAGCAAGATGCGAAAGGGAAATACTCTGTCCGCCGTACTGTGAAGATGCGATCTGGGCGATGGCCTGAGTGGCAACGTTACATGCGGTGGAGAATGAATGAGGCTTCTCGATCATGGTCTCGCTTATGACAGTGCCGTTCTGAAGCATATCCTGCAGGTTGACAAGACAGCAGTTATGCATATGCTGCGCAAAATAATCCGCATCATGGAAATGAATGAGACCTGCCTCATGAGCGGCAACGATATCCTCATCCAAAAGGAATCTCTTGGTGATATCCTTGCTGACCTCACCTGCCATATAGTCACGCTGAACGCTGTTGACGGTGGGATTCTTATTGGAATTCTCCTGCTTTACTTCCTCATTATTGCACTCAATGAGGGACAGGATCTGCTCGTCCGTGGAATTGGACTTACGTACGAGCTGTCTCTTGTATCTGTATGTGATATAAGAGCGAGCGACAGCAAAAGCTCTCTGGTTCATGATCTCATTCTCGACCATATCCTGGATCTCCTCAACAGAAAGAGATCTCGGGATTCTTGAACACTGGGTGAGCATGTTATCCGCAATGACTTCGATCTGCTTCTCGGTCATCCTTTCTGTCTCAATAACACTCTCATTTGCCTTTCTGACAGCTGCCACGATCTTCTCGATGTCAAATGGCACCTCACTGCCGCTTCTCTTGATAATCTTCATGGATACTCCCCCGATATATTACGGTTTATATGTTATTCAGGCCGTTTTTCATCAAATATTTAGTATGAATCAATCCGACCGTGCACTACATATTGTATTCCCCTGTGTAATTCAAAGTCAAGATTTAGTGCTACATAATATTATAAGAATGACCCGTGTTATTTTTGTGAAAAGTGTTCAACCGCATGCAAAAGTGCCTTGAAATGCCGATAAATACTGGATTCTGCAAAAAGAATGCCAAAAAAACACGGCCGAAGCCGTGTTTTTCATGTTTTTTGCATACCACTATATATTGTGGTCAGGGCTGAGATACATGACAAGAGCCTTAAAAAAAGCCTTTGACCATCGGCATTTACCATTCAGCCAAGGTGCCATATGTCTTCATTGTGCCATTCAGCCAAGATGCCATATATCTTCATTGTACTGTCTGATGGTCCTGTCAGATGAGAAGAAGCCTGCCTTCGCAATATTTACAAGCATCATCCTTACCCATCTGTCACGGTCCTCATAAGCCGCAAATGCCTCTTCCTTGACCCTGATATAATCCTCAAGATCTATGAGGGTCATGAACCAGTCCTTGTTAAGAAGCTCCTTTGACAATCTTTCAAGCCTTACCTTATCGCCGATCTTAAGCAGCTTGGGACATGTTATGAAGTCCACCGCTTCCTTTATGGTCTTGCTCTTTTTATAATAATCCTTCGACACATAATCAGCCTTTTCGTAATGTGCGATGACCTCATCGGATTTAAGACCGAATTCGAAAATATTTTCCTTACCGACCAGCTCCGCTATCTCTACATTCGCTCCGTCGGCGGTTCCGAGGGTAACTGCTCCGTTGACCATATATTTCATGTTACCGGTGCCGGATGCTTCCTTGGATGCAAGGGATATCTGCTCCGAGATATCACATGCGGGGATCATCTTCTCCGCATAACTTACGTTATAGTTCTCCACCATAAGAACCTTTATGTACTGATTCACCTCGGGATCGTTATTGATCAGTTCCTGCAGGCACAGGATCAGATGAATAATATCCTGTGCAATGACATACGCGGGGGCAGCTTTTGCACCGAAGATAAAGGTTATGGGCCTGACAGGCTTCTTTCCCGACTTTATCTCGAGATATTTGTGAATGATGTAGAGAGCATTCATCTGCTGACGCTTGTATTCGTGAAGTCTCTTGGACTGAATATCAAAGATCGAATCAACATTCAGCTCCACACCCTCTTTTTCCTTTACGTAATCTGCAAGCTGCTGTTTCTTGATCTTCTTTATATTCGCGATCTTTTCAAGGACCATATCGTTATCCTTGAATTCCAGAAGCTTTTCAAGATCGTCCGCATTCCTTGTATAGCCGTCTCCGATGGTGCTGCAGAGCATCCCGGAAAGTTCCCTGTTACAGGAGATCAGCCATCTTCTGAAGGTTATGCCGTTGGTCTTATTATTGAACTTTTCCGGATAGATCTTGTAGAAGTGGTTCAGCTCGGTCTTTTTCAGTATATCGGTGTGTATTGCCGCAACACCGTTGATGGAATGTCCGTAATGGATGTCGATGTGGGCCATATGAACCTTGTCATCCTTATCAATGATGGCAACCTTGGGATCCTTGAACCTTGCCTTTGCTCTCTTATCAAGCTCCTTAATGTAAGGGATAAGATGAGGCACAACCTTCTTAAGATACTCGAGAGGCCAGGTTTCAAGTGCCTCGGCGAGGATCGTATGATTGGTATATGCGCAGGTCGCCGTAACCTCCTTAATGGCTTCATCCATCGAGAAATGCTCTTCCTCTACAAGGATCCTGATAAGCTCGGGAATGACCAGCGTAGGATGTGTATCATTTATCTGTATTGCCGCATGCTTTGACAGATCGGTAAGCTCATATTTTTTATCCTGCATATCCTTAACGATCAGTCTGGCAGCATTTGCGCACATGAAATACTCCTGATAGATTCTCAGAAGATTTCCGTCCTTATCGGAATCATCGGGATACAGGAAAAGAGTGAGGTTCTTCTTGATCGCTTTCTTATCAAAGTCGATTCCCTTCTTAACGATTGATTCGTCAACGGTCTCGACATCAAACAGATGAAGTTTGTTTACTCCGTTTTCATATCCTATGACATCTATGTCATACATTTTGGATACGACTTCAAAATCGGCATACTTTACCTTGAATGAAGTTTTGGTTTTTCTGAGCCAGCTCTGCTCTTCTATCCAGTCGTTCTTCTCTGCGGTCTGCGCATTCTTTTTAAAGACCTGCTTGAAAAGACCGAAGTGATAATTAAGTCCGATGCCGTCGCCGGGAAGTCCGAGTGTTGCAATGGAATCAAGGAAACAAGCTGCAAGTCTTCCGAGTCCTCCGTTTCCGAGTGAAGGTTCGGGCTCGATCTCCTCGATGACCGTAAGATCTTTGCCGTTCTTCTCAAGTATCTCGGAAAGCTTGCCGTAGATACCGAGGTTGATCAGATTGTTAGAGA
>CAMNAQ010000154.1 GCA_946531495.1 uncultured Lachnospiraceae bacterium
TGATAAGGTGAAGCTCATAGAGGATATGGGATATGACAATCTTGTTATAAGCATCAAATCCTCGAATGTAATGATGTGCGTAAGGGCACATGAACTTATCGCCGGAAAAACTCCTTATCCGCTGCATGTGGGGATCACGGAATCCGGAACCGTAAGAAGCGGAAGCATCAAATCTTCAGTAGGCCTTGGGCTTATTCTCGGTCAGGGAATAGGAGATACCATAAGGGTTTCGCTTACAGGTGATCCCTGCGAAGAGATAACCGCTGCAAGACTTATCCTTAAAACTCTGGGTCTCAGGAAGGGTGGGATAGATGTGGTGTCATGCCCGACCTGCGGCAGGACGAAGATCGATCTTATCACACTGGCAGGTGAGGTTGAAAAGATAGCAGAGAACTATCCGTACGATATCAGACTGGCCGTCATGGGATGTGCCGTAAACGGCCCGGGAGAAGCAAAGGAAGCGGACCTTGGTATTGCAGGAGGTCTGCATGAAGGGCTTATAATCAAGCATGGAGAGATCATTAAAAAGGTTCCCGAAAAAGATCTTTTAACCGAATTGAAAAAAGAACTGGATAAATGGGGAGAAAACTGATTTTTCTTCCGGTATGATCTATCAACATTTTTACAGTACCTGATCGGGTAGGCGAGAGCGCCACGACAGGACTTGGCGAGAAAGGAAAGAATATGTCATTTGTATTTACCGATGCCTTCCCTATGCTGAAGCTGAAGGGAAGGGCTGCTGTACTTTTGGAGGACACGATTGTAACAAGGGTTACCACACCGAAAAATCATGATTTTCTTAATATCTATCTTGAAAGCGACCATATAATCACCCGTGATATCATCCGTGAAGCCGAGCGCGAGATTGGAAAGCAGGTGATCAATAACAACAGGACGCAGGTTCATATCATTGAATCTTTTAAGCTGGCAAGGCAGCTTGATCTTAGGACGGTTTATGAGGAATATTCCGATTCCGCGCTACTGGAGATCGAAGAAAACAGCATAATGTTTTTTAACATGATGAGGACTGCAAAGGTAAGCTTTGAGTCCTCTGAGATCATGTCTGTTTCCGTGGCTGATATCCCTGTTTATCACTCAAGAGAAAAGGAATTCCTTTCCCTCCTCGAAGATATATATATACGCAGATTCGGCAGCAAAGGCCATATAGAGATAACCTATCATGAAGTAAAGATCACCCAGAGGGATGATGATGAATTCATGGCTGAAATAAAGGCTGCAACCGAAAATGCTCGCAGGAGCGAGGAAAAATTCCTCGGAGCCGTCAGCAGTGATAAGGAAAAGAATGCGAAAAATGAAAGCCCTAGGGATAAAGATAAGGATGCATCTCAAAAGGGTCAAGGGAATGACAAAGCATCATCTGAAGGCGGAAAAACAGGAGAATTTAAGGGCTCCGGCGGCTCGGATCATCGCTATTTAGGATACAGATCAGGCGGATTCGGAAAGAAAAATACAAAACTGATGGATGATCCAAATGCCATATACGGAAGCGTATTTCCTGATGAAAAGACTGTCCCTCTGAATGAACTCAATGAGGGCATGGGTAATGTTTCCGTAAAGGGAATGGTTTTTTCGCTGAAAGCGATCGATATCAAGGAAGGGCGTTCGATCATATCCTTTAATATCGCCGATTTTACGGATGCCATAAGCTGCAGGATATATGTGGATACCTCAGAGTCTGCTGTTATGCAGGAAAAGCTTGAGCCCGGTACGTTTATAAGGCTTACCGGATTTATTACCGTAAGTAACGGTAAATTCGACAGGGGAGATCTGACTATCGGAAATGTCAAGGGCATAGTCAAGATAGAGGATTACAGGACTCCCAAGAAAGATACTGCCGCAAGAAAAAGAGTTGAACTCAGATGCCATACCAAGATGAGTGACATGGACGGCGTATCCGAGACCAAGGATATAGTTAAGCAGGCATTTAAATGGGGGCACCGTGCAGTCGGAATAACGGATAACGGTGTTGTTCAGGGCTTTACCGATGCCAACCACCTTTGGGAGGACAATCTGTGGGGCGGAAAAAAGGGAGAGAAGGCCAGACGTAAGGAGGCCGGAGACCCGGATCCCGACAGACAGGATTTCTTTAAGATCCTGTATGGCGTAGATGCCTATCTTGTGGATGATCTTCATAAGATTGTGACCGGAAATGCAGATCTTCCACTGCTTGAGTCTGATTATGTCGTATATGATATCGAGACAACGGGTCTGTCACCTGTTAAAAACAAGATAATAGAATTCGGTGCGGTAAAAGTGTCCGGCGGAAAGATCGTTGACAGATTTTCGACATTTGTCAATCCCGAAGAACCGATACCTTATGAGATCACAAAGCTTACCTCAATAACCGATGATGATGTAAGGGACGCAGACCCAATTGCAGTTGTGATGCCCCGATTTCTGAATTTTAGCGACGGATGTGTATGGGTTGCACATAATGCGGAATTCGACGTTAATTTCGTCAAGGAAAAATGTAAAGTATTGGGAACTCCGGTGGATCCGGTTTATGTTGATACACTCCCGCTTGCCAGAGTGCAGCTCCCCGGAAAGGGAAAATTTACGCTGGATGCGGTAGCCAAGGATCTCGGAATAGAACTTGGGCATCACCACAGAGCCGTGGATGATGCGGAATGTACTGCGCTTATTTTTGTTAAATTCCTTGAACAGCTGACTGATGAAGGATTAAAGACTCTTAACGACGTTAACGAAAAGGGATCTTCAAATACGGAGGCTATATCAAAGCTTCGTCCTTCCAGATGCACAATTTTTGCAAAAAATGAACTGGGAAGGATCCATCTTTATACGCTTATTTCGGAATCGCATATCACATATTTCAACAGATTTCCGAAGATCCCCAAGTCACTTGTGGAAAAATACCGTGAAGGTCTGATCATCGGAAGCGGCAATTACAGGGGAGAATTGATGGATGCCCTGATCGAAGGCCATACCTCGGAACAGATCGCAGGTGTTGTAAAGTTCTATGATTATCTTGAGGTGCAGCCTCCGTCAACCATGGAATTTATGATAGAAGATGAGCATTATCCGATCACTTCCGTTGATGACTGCCTTGATATCATCAGGGAGGTGATAGAGCTTGGCAAGGAGTTCGGCAAACCTGTTGTGGCAACCGGTGATGTCTATTTCCTAAATCCGGATGAAGCTCTGTACAGGGACGTTATCTATGATTCAAAAAGCGAGAACAGGGATAAGATTCTTCCTCCCACACCGCCGCTGTTTTTCAGGACCACGGATGAGATGCTGGAAGAATTCGCCTTCCTCGGAAGCCAGAAGGCAGAGGAGATCGTTGTCACTAATTCCAACATGATCGCCGATATGTGTGAATGCATATCGCCTGTCAGACCCGATAAATGTCCTCCGGTTATTCCTGATTCCGATAATATGCTCAGAGAGATATGCTATAACCGTGCACATGAGATATACGGACAGGAGCTTCCCCCTGTTGTTACAGAGAGGCTGGAAAGAGAGCTTAATTCCATAATCACCAACGGGTTTGCGGTCATGTATATCATCGCCCAGAAGCTGGTGTGGAAATCCGTGGAAGACGGATACCTTGTAGGATCAAGAGGCTCCGTCGGAAGCTCGTTTGTCGCTACCATGGCCGGTATAACCGAGGTTAATCCGCTTGTGCCTCATTATTACTGTTCGGAATGTCATTTTTACGATTTTGATTCCGAAGAGGTTCTGAAATTCAGAGGAAAAGCCGGTGTTGATATGCCTGACAGAGCATGCCCCGTTTGCGGAGCAAATCTCAAGAAGGAAGGCTTTGATATTCCCTTTGAGACGTTCCTCGGATTCAAGGGTAACAAGGAGCCTGATATAGACCTTAACTTCTCCGGAGAATATCAGTCCAAGGCCCATAAATATACCGAGGTCATATTCGGTACCGGTCAGACATTCAGAGCAGGTACCGTCGGAACCGTTGCGGAAAAAACTGCATTTGGTTTTCTTAAGAAGTACTATGAAAAGAGAGGTATCAGAAGGAGAAATGCCGAGATAGAATTTCTCCAGAAGGGCTGTGAGGGCGTAAAGAGGTCCACAGGACAGCATCCGGGAGGAATAGTCGTTCTTCCAAACGGTGAGGATATAAATACCTTTACTCCCGTCCAGCATCCTGCCAACGATATGACAACGGATACGATAACCACGCACTTTGATTATCATTCCATAGACCATAACCTTTTAAAGCTCGATATACTCGGACACGATGATCCTACCATGATCAGAATGCTTCAGGATCTGATTGGCTTTGATCCCATCAAGGATATACCCCTTGATGACAAAAAGGTTATGACTCTTTTCCAGAATACCGAAGCTCTCGGCATTACTCCCGAGGACATCGGAGGCTGTAAGCTCGGTTGTCTGGGAATACCTGAGTTCGGTACTGACTTTGCGATTAACCTGGTTCTTCAGGCTAAGCCCAGGATGTTCTCTGATCTTGTAAGGATATCCGGTCTGTCACACGGAACCAACGTATGGCAGAATAATGCGGAAGTGCTGATAGGAAACGGCACGGCAGATATTTCAACAGCAATATGTACCCGTGATGACATCATGACTTACCTTATCGGAAAGGGTGTTGAATCGGAAGAGGCCTTCAACATCATGGAAGCGGTCAGAAAGGGTAAGGTTGCGGGGAGCCGTAATGCCCAGGGTGAGATCACTCACAAGGACTGGCCGGAATGGAAAGCTGATATGGAAAGATGCCAGGTTCCGGATTGGTACATCTGGTCATGCGAACGTATAGAGT
>CAMNAQ010000155.1 GCA_946531495.1 uncultured Lachnospiraceae bacterium
TTTGCCATGATCTTTCTCCACAGCGGGCTCTTTGCACCGCCGCCGCAGATCTTGGATCTCTCGGGATTAATGCCGATGCTTCTTGCAGCTTCCATCATGTCACGAAATGCAAATGCAACGCCTTCGAGAACTGCCTGGGTCATATCCGCACGTGAGGTATCCATGGTCATACCGATGAAGGTTCCTCTTGCATCAGGATTGTTGTGAGGTGATCTCTCGCCCATGAGATAAGGCAGGAAATAGGTATTGTTCTCACCAAGCTTTGTGATGGCCTTCTGCTCTTCGGCATAATCCTTGGTTCCGATGATGCCATCCTCCCACCACTTGTTACATGAAGCTGCACTGAGCATGCATCCCATGATGTGATAGGTTCCGTCGGCATGGTCGAATGAGTGAAGAGCGTTATTGGCATCAACGCCGTAATTCTTGGATGAGATGAAAAGTGTTCCGGAGGTTCCGAGGGAAATGTTACATGCATTGTCACCTACAGTTCCGGTTCCGACAGCTGCAGCGGCATTATCGCCTGCGCCTGCTGCAACAATGGCAGTCTCGGGAATTCCGAGTTCTGCTGCAATATCAGCCTTTACGGTTCCGATGGATTCATAGGATTCAAATACCTTAGCAAGCTGAGATTCCTTTACGCCGCAGATATCGCACATTTCCTTTGACCAGGTACGATTCTTGACATCGAAAAGGAGCATTCCGGATGCATCCGATACATCCGTGGCATGAACACCGGTAAGCTTGTAAGCAAGATAATCCTTGGGAAGCATGATCTTAGCGATCCTGGCGAAATTATCAGGCTCGTTCTTCTTAACCCAGAGGATCTTGGGAGCGGTAAAGCCCGGGAATGCAATGTTGCCCGTAAGCTCGGTGAGTTTAGCCTTTCCGATCTCATTATTCAGATAATCGGTCTCAGCTCCGGTACGTCCGTCATTCCAAAGGATGGCAGGACGGATGATGTTGTCATTCTCATCAAGGATAACAAGTCCGTGCATCTGTCCTCCGAAGGAGATACCTGCAACCTGAGATGCATCCTGACCCTTTAGAAGCTCCTTAACACCCTCCATGGACTGCTCAAACCAGTCTGCAGGATTCTGCTCAGACCATCCCGGATGAGGGAATGAAAGGGGATATTCCCTTGAGACCATATTTACGATCTTTCCTTCGGATGAAAGGAGAAGAAGCTTAACTGCAGAGGTACCGAGATCGATTCCGATATAAAGCATGTTTTCCTCTTTTCTGCGCATGGCGCGTTTTATCATTTTGGCCCGCAGGATCCGCTTTTTTGCCGTTCCGGAAGCCCGCAAGTCATGTATTTGCAACAACATTTACATTTTATCATAGAAAAAGACGGTCTTACAGACCGCCTTTTGCGAAATCCTTTTCAATTTTTGCCTTGAAAATACCGTCTGCTACAGTACTTATTCCCATCACCGCCATCGGGAACAGCATTAGCACATATTGAAGAACATATCTCGAATTGGCTTCCCAAATAAGGCTGAAAAGAAATCCTCCAGTAAGATAGATCAAAATAATGTTTTCAGGTACACTCTTTTTTCCGGATACAAGGACCGAATACAGCAATGCGAAAACATAGATCATGAACTGAAACGAAGACAGCAGCTTAAATATACCTTTTTCGTGATCCATGAGATATTCGGTGATCCCGGCTGCATTTTCCGGATCATCGATCTCCACTTTTCGCTGGGTGTTATAGAACGGATCATTCCACTGGGTGAATATTTTTCTGCCGTAAAAGCCTATGGCATATTTCGGATTGCTTATGAGATAAGAAACTCTTTCTTTTATATCATTTCTTGCATATTCACCTGCCAGCTCCCTGTCGTTATCACACATGTAGTATATGGGAACGCTGTAATTATAAAACCATCCGGCCTTGCCCTCCTCATTCATTCCCATTGATATCCAGCAGGTTGCGGGAATACCGCCTTTAAGCTCATATCCGCTGACATTTCTGTAGACAGAGGTGATCGCCGAGACGGTAAGCGAAGGAAGCATAAGTATCAGGAGAGACAATATGATCTTATTTACAGCCTTTGCATTGTCAAAAAACAGAAATGCAATGAAGCATGCGATCAGCATGATAAGGGCATTTTTTCTAAAAACAAGGGCAAGGGTTCCGGAAAAGAACATAAGGAACAGATCTTTTTTACCACGGGACTTTTCATAAGCCAAATATGAATCAACAAACAAAAATTGAAAGAAGTAAAACGGTATATCTCCGTAAACCCAGGAAGAGAGATAGTGAATAGGCAGAAAAAGTGCCATCAAAGCGCTTCCGATGATCTGAGGAAAAGCATGGGCGCTAAAATGCCTGATACTCCTTCCGCTCAGATAGATTATTCCAACGATCCACAGACAGTTGATGTACTGGACAGCCTGAAAATTATAGTTTCCAAAAAGAAGAAATATTAATCTCACATATGAAATATACCCAAGCTGCTGAACATACATATCAACATATCCGCCCGGAGACAGATTGAGGTAGTTACCCAGATTAAACAGAGCAGCAGCACTGTATACCTGGGCCTGATCATCACCGGGCGTTCTGACACCACCGGTTAATATCCAAAATGAAAAAAGACCGCCGGCCAATGCAATCAGAAATAAAACAGCTTTTATATGTTTATGCTTTAGAGTCTTCTTTTTTCCCGCAAGCAGGTCCGCCGCAACCGCCAAAGCAACAAAGAGCAAAGGAAGGAACAGATTAAGAAGGGGATTATCGATCACCCTGTATATCGGGGATGAATTATAGAATGGATCGATATCCGATTTCGGACTTCTTGAAAAAATAAAAGAAGCAGCAGAAAACACAGCCATTATCAGACTGAACAGCATGAGCAGTATCCGGTTGCAATTCTTTTTAAACAATTCCATTTTTGCATTTACTTGGCAGAAACATCGGAACGCTTCCACAGTTTATATATGTACTCCAGCGAGATAACATATCCGATGATCAGCATGGGGATCATGTTAAACAGCTGTCTGTTGTTGGCTTCCCAAAAGAATAAAAATACAAAATATCCCAAAAAAGTCAATTCATACGCACGCATAAGCAGATCTGCGGTTTTGATCTTTTTAAACAAGCTCAGCGCAGCACCTATTATAGTTACAAAATATATTTGAAACAGCCAGATCATATCGTATTTGCATCCATACCAATAAAGGTCCCTGTCATAATTAAACAAACGGCTCAGAACATTGTCTCCGCTGTAAGGATACTTTGCAAAATCCTCCGCGCCAAGGTTGCCGCTTGCATAATTTGCTCTCATCTTGGCAATTATATGATCTGCATTCCAAAACTCGCTTATATTCTCAAGGATATAGGTTTTGGTAAATTCCGCTTTTTCAGCGGAGTCCGTTATCTCGTCAAGCGCAATCCTGAATTCACGGTTTCCGTAATATGTGCCATCAGCCTTCATGCCCAATGCAATATATGAGATCGTGGGTTCACTGTATTTGTCCTTAACCCGGTACCACTCATAATTCATTGATGCTTTTTCAAGCAAAGTCCATATAAATACAAATCCCAAAGCCACAAGGGCAAATGAATAAATGTGTTTTTTACACAACTTCACATTATCACTTTTAAGCATAAAGCATATCAAAAATGCTATTACACATATAAACGATGTAACCTTCATGGTATAACCAAAGCACATCAGAATTCCCGAAAGCATCAGGCAGGCTGCCTTTACAGGCTTCTTATCCAAACGGACAAAAGCGTAATGAAGCAAAGAAATGCCTATTACCGAATATCCAAAAGATAAGCTGTCCGTATAAAAGCTCTGAGACAAAGCATAAAGAGGAAGGCAGGAGCCAAACATGACAATAAGCATAAAAGAGGTACGCGTATCATCAAAGAATGTTTTCAACAGATATCTGCAAGAAAAAAGTGTGGATTCGATAAGAATAACATTAAGAATCAAAAGCAGATAATAAGGATCATCCAGACCGATCGCATATCCTGCCTTCATGGCAAAAGCCAAAACAAGGACACATTTCCAGTTATGAGGATTTACGGAAAAATACGCCGCTTCCGAAAGAGGCATATTTTGAGCAAATTCCGTTGCTGCCCTGTAGCAGATTTCATAATCCAAAAAAGAAACCGTACTGTTCCTGCAGAACACACCGGTGCAAATCAGGACAACTCCCCACAAAACCGCAAGCAACACAAACAGGCGGTCAGAAAAAACTCTTCCCGACTTTTGCAGGCATAAGGACAGCACCCGGTACAGCACCGTGAAAAATACCATTGCGAAAGCAATTCCGATAAAAAGCTGAAGAGGAATCAGATTATGCTGTGGTCTCAAAAGACATACTGCCACCATAACCGAGGCAACAACAATGTATGTCAGGCCTATGAGATTATTTAATACTGCCTTGATCCCGTCCATATCACAGATCCCTGATGAAGACTTTTCCTCCCTCGAACCGCTTTATATCCTCTCTGACCTTCTTCATTGCATTCTCGTCACGGTCAAAGAGAACTATTATATTGCTCTCGATATCATAATCGATGGAGATATCGCGAATATCAAGAAGACTTCTG
>CAMNAQ010000156.1 GCA_946531495.1 uncultured Lachnospiraceae bacterium
GATCTTTCTGTACAGAGGATAGTCAATGTTCCGAAAAGATCCATAGGTAATGCAACACTTGAAAAGGTCAGGGATTACGCGGAGAGCAGGGATAAGTCTTTGTTTGCCGCAATGTGCGAAGCGCGTGATATCCCCGGACTTGGAAAGGCGGCATCAAAGCTTTCTGTTTTCACCGATCTGATCGGTGTGCTCAGGGCTTACAGGGACAATGCAACACTTGGTGAGCTTATTTCACAGATAATAGAGCTTACGGATTATGAGGAGTACCTGAAGGATCTTGATGAGGAAAAAGCGGATGACCGTATAGGGAACGTTAACGAGCTTGTAAGTAAGGCAGTAGCCTTCTCCGAAAACAGACCGGATGCCACTTTATCCGATTTCCTTGAGGAGGTCGCTCTGGTAAGTGATCTTGATAATGCGGATATGAATTCCGAAAGGGTCGTTCTTATGACTCTTCATTCCGCCAAGGGACTTGAGTTTCCGGTCGTATATCTTACGGGAATGGAGGATGGATTATTCCCGGGGTATCTGTCCATATCCTCCGGTGATGAGGAGGATATCGAGGAGGAGCGCAGACTTGCTTATGTCGGTATGACAAGGGCTGAAAAGGAGCTTTTCCTGACATGCGCGAAGGCAAGGATGCTAAGGGGAGAAACTCAGTTTAATCCCGTGAGCAGATTCATTAACGAGATCCCCTCCGAATATCTTGACGGATATATTCCAAAAAAGAGAAAGGATACATATGAGGACAGATCCGATATCGGAGGATTCGGCTCTTTGGGCGGCTCATATATAAAGCCTGTGTATCCGAAGAACTCTTTTGCATCCCTCGGAATACAAAAGGGTTCGGAAAGAGTCAGCGCACCCGCGGCCATAGATTATCAGGTCGGGGACAGGGTCAGACATTTTAAGTTCGGAGCCGGAACCGTTACGTCCATAGTGAAGGAACCGCGTGATCATAAGGTTACGGTTGATTTTGATGCCCACGGAACAAAAGTTATGTATGCTTCCTTTGCAAAACTTGTTAAGGAGTGATATACTTAATTGATTTTGAGTGAAATGAAGGGCCAAGAGCCCCGTACTTAACAGCTGATTTTTAGAAAGGCGGTATATATGAGTTGTAAGAACGCATGTAAGAAGGATGCTCTTAAGAATAAGATCGGTATCGATCTTGACCAGCTTAAGGATTTCGGCGGCTCACAGGCTGCCAGAGTTGCAGAGCTTGTAGCAGCTGCCGGACTTGGAAACTTTATGGCTAAGTCCGCAAATGATGAAGAAGATGAAAAGAAGTCCAATATCGGACTTATCATTTTCGCAATCGTCGGCATCATCGCCGTGGGATGCATCGTAGGTTATCTTGTGTATCGTCATTTCAGCCCCGATTATCTCGAGGATTTTGATGACGAATTCGAAGATGACGATTTTGAGGACGAGGATTTCTTCGCAGACGAAGCGGATAACTGATCATGAAGAGAGGCCAGATTGTCGAAGGATGGGTAGAAAGCTGTGATTACCCCTGCAGAGCGCGTGTAAAGTGCGATGAGGGGATTGTTACAGTTAAAAATGCTCTTCCCGGACAAAAGGTCGTGATCCGTATCGGAAGAAGTCACGGAGAGAGAGCAGAGGGCTCTCTTGTTGAAGTTAAAAACCGCAGTACACTTGAGACAGGCAGGATATGCGCACACTTCGGGGAATGCGGAGGTTGCGCATATCTTTCTATGTGCGGAGAAGATCAGGTTGCCCTGAAGGGGGATCAGATCGTCAGACTTCTTGCCGGAAGGATTCGTGAGAGCAGCGAAAAATACGGGCGTGCTCCTGCATGGGACGGGATCAAGGCTTCTCCCGAAATGTACGGATACCGTAATAAAATGGAATTCACATTCGGCAACGACCGGATTGGCGGAGAGCTTAACGTCGGGCTTCATAAAAGAGGTGCATTCCATGATGTGCTTGATGTCAGCGACTGTCTTATAGTCGATGAAGATTACAGAAGGATCCTGACAAATACAAGGGATTTTTTCAGAGAAAGGGATATACCCTTTTATCACAGAAAAGATCACAGCGGATATCTCAGGAACCTCATGGTCCGGAAGGCTGCCCATACGGGAGAGATCCTTGTATGCCCCGTTACTGCTTCGTCAAAGGCATGGGGGACGGATGACAGCGGGCTTTTGAAGGATTACTGCGATATGCTTACCGGTATTTCGTACGACGGGAAGCTTACCGGAATAGTTCATATAATATGTGATACTTTATCCGATGCCATAATCGCGGACTCTTCCGAGGTTTTATACGGTCAGGACCATATAAGTGAAACGCTTCTGGGACTTACTTTTAAGATAGGACCGTTTTCGTTTTTCCAGACCAACACCTACAGTGCCGGGGTACTCTACCTGCTTGTAAGGGATTATGTTTCCATGTGCGACGGCGGCGCCGGAGGAAAGACCGTATTTGATCTTTACAGCGGGACCGGCACCATTGCCCAGATAGCTGCAGAGGCTGCGGGAAAAGCTGTAGGGGTGGAAATAGTTCCTGAGGCTGTTGAAGCCGCCAGGGAAAACGCCCGTTTCAACGGGATAGATAATTGTGAATTTCTGTGCGGAGACGTGCTTAAGGTTCTTGACGAGATAGAGGAAAAGCCCGATCTGATAATACTCGATCCGCCAAGAGACGGGATACATCCTAAAGCACTTCCCAAGATAATCGCTTACGGAGTGGATCATATTATCTACATATCCTGTAAGCCGACTTCGCTTGAAAGGGATCTGGGTCCCTTGCTGGATTCCGGATATGAGATCGTAAGATATGCATGTGTGGATCAGTTCCCCTGGACCAAAGAGGTGGAAACCGTCATGCTCCTTAAGAAGGCAGAATAAAAATTTATATATAAGAAACAGACCGGGCAATGAAGCCCGAAAGCTCAGAAAGGAAGATTCAATATGAAAAGAACAGACATCCATCGAATCCTCATTATCGGATCCGGCCCGATCATAATAGGTCAGGCATGCGAATTCGACTATTCAGGAACTCAGGCCTGTAAGGCACTGAGAAAGCTTGGCTATGAGATCATCCTAGTCAACTCCAATCCGGCGACCATCATGACAGATACTGAGACTGCGGATGTCACATATATCGAACCTCTCAACGTAAAGCGTCTTACTCAGATAATCGAGAAGGAACGCCCCGATGCACTTCTTCCCAACCTTGGAGGACAGTCGGGCCTTAACCTTTGCTCCGAGCTTGCTCAGGCAGGGGTTCTCGAAAAATACGGAGTAAAGGTTATCGGTGTCCAGGTTGATGCCATCGAAAGAGGCGAAGACAGGATCGAGTTCAAGAATACAATGGATGAGCTCGGAATCGAGATGGCACGTTCCCAGGTTGCATATTCCGTGGACGAGGCTGTTGAGATAGCAGGAAAACTCGGATATCCCGTAGTCCTCAGACCCGCTTATACCATGGGCGGTGCAGGCGGCGGACTGGTTTACAACGTGGAAGAACTTAAGACCGTCTGTGCAAGAGGTCTTCAGGCTTCAATGGTTCACCAGGTGCTTGTTGAGGAATCGGTCATCGGCTGGGAAGAGCTCGAGCTCGAGGTTGTAAGAGATTCCACCGGAAAGATGATCACCGTATGCTTCATCGAAAATATCGATCCCATGGGTGTTCATACCGGAGATTCGTTCTGCTCTGCACCCATGCTCACCATTTCCCAGGAGGTTCAGGACAGACTTCAGAAATATGCCTATGCCATAGTTGATAAGGTACAGGTCATCGGCGGATGTAACTGTCAGTTTGCACATGATCCCAAGACCGACCGTATCATCGTTATAGAGATCAATCCCCGTACATCCAGATCCTCCGCTCTTGCTTCCAAGGCTACAGGATTCCCCATCGCTCTTGTATCCGCAATGCTCGCATGCGGACTCGATCTTAAGGATATCGAGTGCGGTAAGTACGGCACTCTTGATAATTACAAGCCCGACGGAGATTATATTGTAATCAAGTTCGCAAGATGGGCATTCGAAAAATTCAAGGGAGTATCTGACCATCTCGGAACCCAGATGAGAGCAGTCGGTGAGGTCATGAGTATCGGTAAGACCTACAAGGAGGCTTTCCAGAAGGCTATCCGTTCTCTTGAAAAAGGAAGATACGGACTCGGATATGTTAAAAATTTCCACGAGATGAGCCTTGATGAGCTCAGAAAAGAGCTTGTAAATCCCACATCTGAAAGACAGTTCATCATGTATGAAGCTCTCCGTAAGGGCGCAAGCGTTGATGAGCTTCACGAGATGACTAAGATCAAGAAGTACTTTATCGAGCAGATGAAGGAGCTTGTAGAAGAGGAAGAAGCGATCATCGCTTCTTCAAAGGGTAAGGTAC
>CAMNAQ010000157.1 GCA_946531495.1 uncultured Lachnospiraceae bacterium
GAGCCCCGTCTGTCGCTCTTTTTTATTCCTCAGAGAGTGCTCTGATGAATTTTTTTTGCACAGATCCGGACTGCACAGGCAATCCGGATCATATCATCAATACTGAACTCCGGTAAGGTCAACACCCATGGAGATCGCTTCGGCCTCATATTCGGCTCTGTACTGCGCAAGCGTATCTGCATATCTGATGCGGTATATCCTTACAAGAGCATCATCAATCCTCTCTTCCGAAATCACTCCGCTGCCTACAGCCTCGATAATACCCTCTGCAGCAGCCTCAGGATCCGGAGATGCATAGATCATGTCGCACCCTGACTTAAGGGCCATAACAGCGCTCTCAGAAGCCGTATAATAGGATGTGATTGCAGCGTCGTTCAGGGGACCGCTTATTATCACACCGTCATATCCGAGTTCGTCACGGAGCACTCCGGTAACCGTCTTTTCCGAAAGTGAAGAAGGAAGCGAATCACTGTCTATCGAAGGATAGATGACATTGCTCATCTGGATCATCATGGCTCCGGCGTTGATGGCTGAAAGCCATACCTGGAACTCATTACTTCTGAAATCCTCGATCGCCCTGTCACAGACTGCCCTTCCGTTCTGGGGATTCTGCGAAGAAGCTGCAAGTGAAGGAAAATATCTGAATGCAGGAACAACTCCGCTCTGATAAAGGCCTTCCGCCATACCGGTCACGTAGGTGGTAACCGAAGCGGCATCATCTCCGTATGAAGTATTTGCGCCCGTTCCTCCGTTCGTAACCGACAGATCCGCAAGAGGTGCAAAATCAACAGTTATACCGATAGACTGAAGTCCGGATCCGATGGTCATTCCGGCATTTACAGCCTCTTCCACATTTCCGGTCTCCACAACCTGTGAAGGCTTTAATACGGACTCGATGACCCCGGTTCCGACAAGACCGGATTCATTCATTCCCGTTTCGGTAGTTGCAAGAAATACCGGACGGCTTACCATTTCCAAAGTGTTGGACATCATTGTGGTAAACTGGTCACCCGATGTTACATTCCTTGATGAATAAACAATTCCGCCGGGACTGAAATTCTCAAGTGCGGAGCGTGTGCCGTCACCTGCAACAACCACTCTGTCCACTCCCGTAATGGATTCAGGAGTAACAAACATTATAGCCTGCACCTTCTCTTCAAGAGTCAGTGCGGCAATTTCCGATGAGATCAGCTCGTCCAGTCTCTCCGAAGGAGTAGGGCCAAGATCCTCCACGGTAGGCGCAGGAGGAAGCTCCTCTATTACAGGCTGCGTCTGTGCCGCAGTCTCTTCCTCAAGCTGCTGCTGAAGAGCCTGTTCCTGAGCAAGTGCATCGGCTCTTCTCTGTCTGGAAAGATCCACAAAATATCTGACAGCAAAATACAGTCCCGCACCTATGACTGCGATCATCAGGACAAGGATTATATATGCTGTTACCTGCTGGCGTATTCTTCTCTTATGTCTGGCTTCACGCCTTATACGCTCATTTTCGGACTGCTCTCTGAGAGCATTGCGGCTGACGCTCTTTTTCTCGGGCTTTTTATCCTGCTCATCACCGTCTTTACGGTGCTTATCATCTTCAGGCTCATCACAAGGTCTGCCCGGGGCGGATTCGTCAGGCACTGCTTCTTCCGCATCTTCAAAGGTCTGAACATCCGCAGGATCATCTGCTTCCGCATTTTCTCCGGCTTCCGAAGAAGCATCTGCTTCTGCAGTCTCTTCTTCCTCCGAAGGATCACCTGCATCCGAATTCTCTTCGTCCTCCGAAGGATCTTCAGATTCAGATAAGTCATCAGCCTCCGGATTCACTTCGCCTTCTGAAGGCTCCTTTGAGTCTTCAAAGGAATCCGAAAGTTCACCTGTCTCAGCCCCATCCTGAGCCTCCGCAGCTCCGGATCCTTCTTCAGGATCTGAAGCTTCTCCCGATTCGAAATCCGACATATCGAATGTCAGTTCCTGGGTGGCATCGTCAGCCTCTTCAGCCTTTACTTCGGCCGAAGATCTGTTTTTTTCATTGTAATCGGACCTGTCTGCTTTATTCCTGTTTTTCTTTTTACGTTTGCTCAAAATTTTTTCTCCCCTGTCAAAGCCCGAAACCATAGCAAACGACATTTGTATCCGAAAGCTTCAGGATACAGATGCCGTCCACAGTAAGAAAATTATAACTTTGTTTCAACGAAAATATCATATATGGCTTTTATCGCAGTCTCGAAATCCGAATTTGCAACACCGATGATGATATTGATCTCGGAAGATCCCTGGTCGATCATCTTGACGTTTACATGTGCATGAGCCAGTGCGGAGAATATCCTTCCCGCAGTTCCTCTGGTGGACTTCATTCCGCGGCCCACGACAGCTATGAGAGCCAGATCGGATTCGATGTCGATGATATCGGGATCGGTCATTCTGCGGATTGCGGAAACAACACTCTGCTCCTTATCTCTGAACTCATCCTGATGTACGAATACTGTCATTGTATCGATGCCTGAAGGAAGATGCTCAAAGGAGATATTGTTCTCTTCAAAAGCCTGAAGAACTCTTCTTCCGAATCCTATCTCGGAATTCATCATGTCCTTATCGACATTGACTGCGCAGAATCCCTTCTTTCCGGCAATACCTGTTATGACATATTTGGATTTCTTGGATGTAGTCTCTACGATCCAGGTTCCGTCATCTGCAGGATCATTGGTATTTCTGATATTAATGGGGATGCCTTCCTGTCTTACGGGAAAAATAGCGTCCTCATGAAGCACTCCCGCACCCATGTAAGCAAGCTCTCTGAGTTCTCTGTAGGTTATGGTCTCGATCTTGGCGGGATTATTTATGATCCTGGGATCGGCGATAAGGAATCCCGACACATCGGTCCAGTTCTCATAAACATCCGCATGAATGGCTCTTGCGACGATGGAACCCGTTATATCCGAGCCTCCTCTTGAGAAGGTCTTAACGGTTCCGTCCGCATATGCACCGTAAAATCCGGGAATGACGGCATTTGAAACCTTTTCAAGCTTCTTGCTGAGATTCTTGTAGGTCTTCTCCGCATCGTAATTATCAGTCTTTCTGTCAAAGATGATATAATCCGCGGGATCAAGGAATTCATATCCGAGATATGCTGCCATTATATGTCCGTTGAGAAATTCTCCCCTTGATGCGGCATAATCCTTGTCTGCTCCTGCCTTAAGGTCCGAAGCAATCTTATCGAACTTCTCGGAAAGATCAAGCTTAAGACCGAGTCCCTTTATTATCTCGTCATATCTGGCGCGTATATCCGCAAGGATCTTGGCAAAGCTCCTTTCATCCGAAACGCTTCCGTGAAGGTTATACAACATGTCGGTCACCTTTGTGTCTCTGGGAGATCTTTTTCCCGGGGCGGAAGGAACCACATATCTTCTCTCACTGTCGGCCCTTATTATGTCACCGACCTTTTTGAACTGCTCGGCAGATGCAAGAGAACTGCCACCGAATTTTACTACCTTAGCCATCTTAAATGATCCTCTTAAATAAAAATTTAAAAACCGATATATCAGACAGCGCTAACCGTCCTGATAACTTAAAAAACAGTCAGACCAAGATCAACCGTATACTCTTACGAAGTTCTTTACGGAATCTCCGAGTTTTGCATATTTTCCTTCAAATTCGGAAACGCTCATCTCTTCGGTCACAAATCCGGATTCACCTCCGAACTTGCAGATCCTGCATCCGCCGGGAAATGCTGCCTGAACATCATCAAACTTATCGTCAAGGCATCTTACATAAAACTTAAACACCATATCGCCTGCAGATGATTCCTTGACGGGAGCTTCATCCCATCCCTTAAACATGGTGGATGAACCCTTTCTTGCCGCATCAATGACATCGGCAACAACTGCGCTCGCGGTCGCAAGCTTTCCTGCGCCCTTGCCGTAATACATAGTCTCTCCGAGCATATTGCCGGTAACAAAGATAGCATTAAAGACGTCGCAGACTCCGGCAAGAGGATGTCCCTTCTTTACAAGGAATGGAGCAACACATGTAGCAACGGAGTCGTCATCATATCTGTTTGCAATGCCAAGAAGCCTGATGCTGTAGCCTGCTTCCTTGGCCATTGCTATATCGGTGCCGGTTATACCGGTGATACCGCATGTATTCACAGCATCCGAATCAACAAAATGTCCGGACATTATA
>CAMNAQ010000158.1 GCA_946531495.1 uncultured Lachnospiraceae bacterium
GATGACGTTGTAGATGCTTTCGTAGAAAAGTCCATCGCAAACGGAATCGATATCATCAGGATCTTTGACTGCCTTAACGACTTAAGAAACCTTCAGGAAGCAGTTAATGCTACCAACGAGATCAAAAAGCGTGAGGGAAGAGGACATGCCCAGATCGCTCTTTCCTATACTCTCGGTGATGCCTATACTCTTGAGTACTGGGCAGACATGGCTAAGAAGATCGAGGAGATGGGTGCCGATTCTATCTGTATCAAGGATATGGCAGGACTTCTTCTTCCTTACAGAGCTGCAGAGCTCATCAAGGCTATGAAGGAGCAGACCAAGCTTCCCATCCAGCTTCATACCCACTACACCTCCGGTGTTGCCAGCATGACCTATCTCAAGGCTGTAGAGGCAGGTGTTGACGTTATCGACTGCGCAATTTCTCCTTTCGCACTCGGAACATCACAGCCCGCAACAGAGGTTATGGTTGAGACCTTCAAGGGTACTCCCTATGACACCGGTTATGATCAGAATCTCCTTGCTGAGATTGCTGATTACTTTGCACCCTACAGAGATGAGTGTATCAAGAGCGGCCTCATGAACCCCAAGGTTCTCGGTGTTAACATCAAGACCCTTCTTTATCAGGTTCCCGGCGGAATGCTTTCCAACATGGTCAGCCAGCTCAAAGAGCAGCATGCCGAGAATCGCTACAGAGATGTGCTTGAAGAGATTCCCAGAGTTCGTAAGGACTGCGGTGAGCCTCCTCTTGTTACACCTTCTTCACAGATCGTCGGAACCCAGGCTATCTTCAATGTCCTTATGGGCGAGAGATACAAGATGGCTACCGGTGAGTTCAAGGATCTCCTCCGCGGTAATTACGGTCAGACCGTTAAGCCTATGAACCAGGAAGTTATCGACAAGGTCATCCCCGGCGAGAAGCGTTCTACCGCAAGAAGTGCGGAGGCAACAGGACATACCGAGCCCGAGCTTGCTTCTATCGAGGCAGAGATGAAGGAGTGGAAGAAGCAGGATGAAGATGTTCTTTCATACGCTCTTTTCCCTCAGGTTGCAACAGACTTCTTCAAATATCGTCAGGCTCAGGAAACAGGTGTTGATGTAAAGATCGCCGATAAGGAAAATAAGGCATACCCTGTATAAGCTTTTTTGATCAAATGCCCGAGCTGATAACGGCTCGGGCATTTTTTTTCATATTTTGTTCATATATTGTCAGCCTGCGCAAATATTGAAAAATATTTTTGTTAAACATCCGTGAAACCTTGACTTGAAGGATTTCGGTCGGTAAAATAACAAACGTCACTTTTCCTGCGACATTCGAACTGTTCGCACTTAAAACAATCATAAAAGTTAGGAAAGAATCTACATGGCACGTAAAGAAAGCATAACCATCGACAGAATACTCGGAACTGCATTTGAAATGACAAGAGAATCCGGAGCCGATTCTATTACCGCGCGTCACGTTGCGGAAAAGGCAGGATGTTCAACCCAGCCTATTTTCAGGGTTTATAAGAATATGTCAGAGCTTCAGACTGCCGTTTATGAGAAGGCTGTTGAGTATTTCAGGGATTATTATGCGGCATTTGAGCGTCATGGCAATATTCCCTTCACCAATCTTGGAATGGCTTATATAGCCTTTGCGAGAAAGGAGAAGAACCTTTTCAGACTTCTGTTTGTGGATGCTGCACCGGGAAGAGTATCCATGTATGAGCTTTTGAACGGATCAGACGGCAATGTTGTAGCTGAGATCAATCTTGCCAAGGAACTCGGATGCACCGATCCCGGCGGACTTTTCATGAAGATGTGGATCTTCATTCATGGTGCCGCATGTATGACTCTTTCCGGAGATTATGATCTTACCGATGAGGAGACACTTTCCCTTCTCGAAAAAGCTTATAATTCCTTCCTGGCATAGTTTTTCGGTGTCGCCGGTATTTATATTACAGGAAACGGTTCATTAATATGGATTTAAAAGGTGATGTGCTCCTCAGGATCAGAGATATGATCCCCAGAATGAGCAAGAGCCAGAAAAAGATCGCATTTTATATACAGAATGAATATGAGACCGCGGTATTTATGACTGCGGCGGAGCTCGGAAAAGAGATAGGAGTCAGCGAATCTACCATTGTAAGATTTGCCTCTGCTCTCGGATATGAGGGTTATCCGGATTTTCAGAAAAGCCTGGTCGATTGTGTAAAGACCAAGCTTTCTTCTGTTCAGAAGATCGATGAAAAATACGGAAGATCAACTCAGTCCGAGATCCTTTCTTCAGTAATGAATTCGGACATAGATAAGATCCGGGATACTGTCAAGAATCTCAATCCAAGTGCTTTTGACATGACGGTGGACACTTTGTTGAAGGCTAAGAATGTTTATATAATGGGGCTTCGCTCCAATGAGCCTCTTGCTGCTTTTCTGCATTTTTATCTGAACATGGTCCGACCCGGATGCGTACTTATCAATTCAACTTCCGTCACGGAGACCTTTGAACAGATGATAAGGATCAGCTCCGATGATGCATTTATAGGGATCAGCTTTCCGAGATATTCAATGAGAACTCTTAAGGCAATGGAGTTTGCCAATGACAGGAGAGCATCGGTTATCGCCATCACTGATTCTGCGCATTCTCCGATGACGCTTTATTCAACATGCAATCTCTATGCGCGTTCCGATATGGTGTCCATCGTAGATTCGCTTGTGGCACCCTTATCTGTCATCAACGCCATCGTTGTGGCACTTTGCATCAAAGCTCCCGAGCAGATAAGACAAAATCTTAAGATGCTCGAATCCGTATGGAATGATTATCAGGTCTATCTTAATGATGAGATCGATTTTATCGATGATGACCCGATACTTAATTATTCACTCAGAAAAAAGTCTGAAGAAGACGAAAAAGATGTATAAGATTATCGTTATTGGCGGCGGCCCCGCAGGAATGCTGGCCGCCGTTTCGGCATCAGAAAACAGTAAAAATGTGCTTCTTGCGGAAAAAAACGAGAAGCTTGGGAAAAAGCTCTTTATCACAGGAAAGGGCAGATGTAATGTTACCAATTCCGCGGATAGAAATGTGATAATGAACAATATCGTGACTAATCCCAAGTTCATGTTCAGCGCTCTTGACCGGTTTGACAATACCGATATCTGCAATGAGCTTGAGCAGAACGGCTGCAGACTTAAGGAAGAAAGAGGCGGAAGGATATTTCCGGTATCCGATCATTCGTCGGATGTTATCAGGGCTCTTTCTGATGATCTGAAAAAGCATGGAGTCGATGTCAGGCTTAATACCGGTGTAAGCCGTATAACCAAGACTGAAGAAGGATTTGAAGTCCTTTTCGAAAACGGAAAAAAGGAAAAATGCGAAGCTGTCATCATCGCAACCGGAGGAGTGTCATATCCTGCAACAGGCTCAACGGGAGACGGACTTAAGTTTGCTTCTGAATTTGAACATACTGTCGTAGAGCCCGTGCCTTCACTTGTTCCTTTGTGCATCAAAGAGGATTTTTGCAAGGAGCTTCAGGGCCTTTCGCTTAAAAATACCGGTCTTAAGATGATATGCGATAAAAAAAACGTATATGAAGATATGGGTGAAATGCTTTTTACCCATTTTGGAATAAGCGGTCCCATGGTCCTTTCGGCCAGCAGCTATTATCAAAAAAAGAGATATAATGAATGCAGGATCCTGCTGGATCTAAAGCCTGCACTTTCTGAAGAAGAGCTTGATGCAAGACTTCTCAGGGAAATATCCGGTAATCATGAAAAGCATTTGATCAATATGCTGCCGGAGCTTTTGCCGCAAAAGATGGTTCCCGTCATTGCAAAGCTTTCAGGAGCTGATCCTCATAAAAAATGCGGGGATCTGACAAGAGAGGAAAGGCTTGGGCTTGTCTTGCTATTGAAGAATTTTGAACTTACGGTTACGGGAACGCGCGGATTTGAAGAGGCGATAATCACCAAAGGCGGTGTGAGCGTTAAGGAAATAGCACCCGGAACCATGATGAGCAAAAAGTGCGAAGGCTTGTTTTTTGCCGGAGAGGTAATGGATCTTGATGCGCTTACAGGAGGCTTTAACCTTCAGATCGCCTGGTCCACCGGTTATCTTGCCGGTGCATCCGCGGCGGAATATGTAAATACTCTTT
>CAMNAQ010000159.1 GCA_946531495.1 uncultured Lachnospiraceae bacterium
TTTCGGAGACAAAAATATGTAAATTCTCCTTTCAACATTTTTATATTTGTTTTTAATATAATTATAGTATTGATCTGTCTGCTGATCATGTTCCTTAGAATTTATCTTGTTTTCGATAGCCAACACAAAACTGTCGCATTTACCGAAAATATCTATACGTTTTCTGTTTGTGGTAATCTCCTCACGAGAAAGACGAATATCTCTATAATCATTGTCAGGATTGTAGATCATATCTGCAAGATCTGCATCTGCAATTCCGGCTTTATCCCCCCACAAAACCAATAATTGTCTCAGAGGATATGTGCCAAGTCCATGATTCTCCTTAGGATCCAAAAGCCACTTTATAAAATGACTGTGCCATTCTTCTTTATATGATTGTCCAACAATATCAAAAACATTTCTGCTTGTATTATCCTTAATCAGTCGAAGAAATCTTTCATCAGAAGCTAATTTCTCAAGATCCTTAACAGTTACATCCATTGTCTTTTCCTCCGCAACATCAAAAAACTATATGATTTCTGTTACCCTGATCACCAGAGAGCCGTCATCTGTGTTCTTATATGTAAACGACACCAAAAACGCGCTGATCTTATCAGTAGGAATATCCAGTATCCCGCTTACTGCTCTCTTATATTCCGAAACCTGAGGTGTGTATTTCCGTTTGAGATACTGCACAAAGCTTTCTTCATCAGGATACTTACTGTCATCATCGGACTTGTAGTCAATGATGTGGCAGGTACCGTCCTTTAATCTGATCACAAGGTCAGCTTCTCCGTGCATCCACACGGGAGGCCTGGGTGTATCCTTAGATTCTTCACTGTCTTTACCATCCGGAGCATCATCCATAAATGCACTTTCGGCTGCCATATCACCACATAAGCCATCTGTGATCATGTATGAGAATGGAAGCTCTGTATAGATCTTCACAGCATCCCTGTATTCCTCCTTGCCCACGAACCACTTCTCAAACGCATTCAGAGCACCTGCAAGAAATTCCTTGTACCTTGCAAAATCACCCGCGGGAATAAACTCACTGTTTTCATTAAGTGCCTGAACGACACAGAATTCTTTTATCTTTTCAGATGCAAGAACGGATGCTCCGGGATCCGTTTCCCTTCTTTCCATTACAAGTTCAAAGCATCTGTGCATGGAAAGTCCAATGATGTTACCTCTGACTCTGTCGGATTCTGTATCCTGTTTCTTTATATCCTCTCCTGCTTTTTTATCTTCAAGCTCGCTTGGGACAACGGATCTGAACAATTCTGCGGAATGATCCTTAGAAGCTTCTTTATCTGCCATTCTGCTTTCTGCTGACTGAGGTGCCACAGCTGCTGCTTTAGCTGAAGATGCCGGTATAACCCCTGTAGCCATAGAAGCAATTGACGGAAGATTATCAAGATCATAGCCCTCGCTGAACAAAGGTCTTCCGTCCGAGCATGAATCCATAAAGATAAGAGCCTGTTTTGCTCTGGTTGCAGCTACGTATTCAAGCCTGATAAGTTCCTCCGTACTTTCGCTTTCCGCCTGAGAGGCAAGAGAAGGATCTGCATTTATGGAACTCCATACAATGATAGGCTTTCCAAATGGATTATAATCTTCTATATCAGGATAAAAATACTTATCCTTCCTGTATTTTCCGGCCTCGAATTCCTTACTTTCATATCTGTTTGTCCAAATGACAATACCACCCTCAAGGCCTTTTGCCTGATGAAGATTCATAAATCTGACAACATCCTTTTTTTCTTCAAGCACTATCTCTTTGACGATCTGACTCGAAGCATAATCATTCAATTTCCTTAGGATATCTCCTCTGCTGTCATGATCCGATATCAGGATCTTCTCTGTCATCTGGTAGAGCTTTCTCTGAAGATCGGATGTCTCATAAAGGTCAATATCCTTTCCCTTCTTCATAACCAGATCCATATGCTTTATGAGATACTTAATGCAACCATATCCTGACATTCTTCGTGTTTCATTTCTTATCACTTCCAAAATATCCGGATTATTATTTTCAGCAGATCCTGATATTGCAAGCACTTCCAGTGCACCTTCTATGGAAGCCTTATCATATGGATCTGCCAGGAATGCATACATTCTTATAAAAGCATTAAGATAATAATTCGTTGTAGCATAAACCTTGGCGATCATTGTGAAAGGTATCCGGTACTCTTTCATCTTCTGTACATATACATCCATATGATATGTGTTGGCGCACAGAACGAGGAAGTCGGAATACTTTATCTTCCTGAGCATTCCCTCATCTTCTATATCCTTCGTACCATACATTCCGGCAATAAGTCTGCATACGGCATCCGCATCATCCTCAATACTTCCGCAATTTATATCAGGGCTCAGATATTTATAGATACCCTGTATCTGATTATTGGATGAAGGAGCCGGGATTCCGGTTTTAGCCGGAGGCAGAGTCATTGATACATAGGGAACTTTACCGGTAATTGCTTTTCCGGCAAATTTGGTATTCACCCAGTCGATGATCTTTCTGTCAGATCTGAAATTGTAATTAAGTCTGCAAAAATATGCATTCTTAATATTCGGATCCTCTATCCAGTCCCTTGTACTGAAATACACTTCAGGCTCCGCACCCCTGAATCTGTAAATTGACTGTTTGGGGTCACCGACAACAAACAGAGCACCGTCCCTTATACTTCCTTTAACCCCGTCTTTTTCAACCAGCATTCTGATGAAGCCGTCCTGAATATGATCGGTGTCCTGAAACTCATCCACATAAATGCAGTCGAATTTTGAAGCAAAGAAATGCTTCACCTCGGGTGATGAATCCAGCAGTTCATATGTCTTTTGAAGAAGCTTGTCATTTGTTATGATCCCTGCAGGAAAATCACGTCTGTAATCTTCTGCCGCCTTTTCGGATATCTCAACATATTTATTGAAGATCTGATCCTTATATGCTTTCGTCCACTTTTTAATATCCTCGATCTTATTTCCGATATAAGCAAACAGTGAATTATCCTTCAATACCAAAGAATCTTCAAAAGCTTTGAGCTTTTCGGATACAGCCTTCCCCTTTAGTCCGGTTGCCCTGAGTGAATCCTCGTATTCATTTTTTATATGGGCAGGATTTATGATGTATTTCTTCTGATTATTTCCTTTGACCACAATATCAAGAAGATCGCTTCTCCGTCCGGATATGAATGCATTCTTGAGCGACTGACCAAATTTATTAAGATAGGCATCCGGAACAGTCATGATATCATATGAATGATTCGGAATAAGAGATAGTACCGCATCCAGTTCCATTTTGTAATCGGCTATAAAAGCGTCAACATCCGAATATGCTTTTGAAGCATCGGCAGCAGATACATTTGTCTCAACACTCATATCCGAAGAGAGTGAGTACAATGTTTTGGCCAGAGAGCTAAGCCTGTTATAAATCTTCCATTTTTCATTGCAGTCTTCCAGAAGGACGCTCCAGTCGGCTGACTTAACATTCTTTTCCATCCATTTCACAAAAAAAGCATTAAACTGCCCATCTTCCATTTCAGGCTCAAGAAGTCTAAAGCCCATTGGAAGACCGGCCTCAAAGCATTTTTCTGTTAAAAGCCTGTTACATAGTCCATGGATGGTTGAGATCTGCATCTGATCAAGATTATCACGGGCACTTTCAAGATTCTTACGCTCTTCGCCCGTAAGCGTGCCCGGCTTCATCGCATCTTCTTTCAGTTTGCTTTCGACCTTATCGAATATCTTATCCTTCAGTTCTCTTGTTGCCTCATTGGTAAAAGTTATGGCAACGATCCTTTCCGGAGTAGTCCATCCGCTCTTTAGCTGATTAACGACTCTGGTTGCGATCAGTGTTGTCTTACCTGCACCGGCTCCGGCTTCAACAAAAAAACTTATGTCAAATGTGGATACAATGGTATCTCTTATATCCTGCTCATTAGCCATTATCAGTTTCATATCACTTCACCTCCTCAGACATGATCCTTAATCTGAGTCTGCAGATATCCATATATTTGCAATAATTATTCCTGCAAAAGCTATCAAGCTCCTTAAGTGTAAGACGATCCTTAGATGTTGCTTTACATATGGTAAGT
>CAMNAQ010000160.1 GCA_946531495.1 uncultured Lachnospiraceae bacterium
ATAATGACCGTGATAAGGACTTTTTCGGATCCGTCATTTTCATATTCCTCTGCAGCAGGCCTTCTCTGTGATCTTCCGGCATTGGGATTTTGAGAAGGTCTTCTTCCCGAAGAAGCATTCCTGCTCTGTGAGCCGTTTCTTCCGGATGAGGTACGCTGCTGGGATACACCCGGTCTTCTGTTGTTATTACCTGTAGTACGCTGAGCCATCAGTTATATAGATCCTTTAAATATCGTAGTCATCATCATCCGATATCTTAATGTCATAATCCGCCTTATCATCCGTGACATCGATATCGTATTCCATTGCCTTATGTTCCGTTTTTCTTACGGGATGAGGAATGGGATTTTCAAGCATTACGGCACCGTTTGGCGCTATCTCACGGACAGGCTTATCAGACGCATTACCGTTCTTTTCGGGGATGTTCTTATCGGGAACGGGTACCTTTTCTTCCTGTTTATCGGTCGCACCGAGCTTTATCCCGGAATTTTCCGAAGCCTGCCTGTTCTTTTCATTTATTGCCTGCATCCACGCGCCGGGTCTTCTGCGGTACTCCGGCTTCAGCTGTGGCTTTCCGTACGGAACATAAACGGATTTCTTGGTTTCTTCGGTCTTTTCGGATGCAAAGGAAACCTGCGATGTATGCGAAGGAGCTTCCTCGTGAGCCTCCCCAGGCTGTTTCGGAGGCAACGATGCCTGGATTGCCTGGGATGTAAGCTGTCCCTGTGAGATCTGCGGCCTGGTATCATGCTCGTGTCCCGGAAGAACAACCGCATCAAACGTCTCCATTGGAGAATAATCTCTCTGAGGCTGCGAAGGCTCTGCGGGTTTCGCATTATCTGCAACAGACCTGCCTTCAGTTGAATGGTCACTGCCTGAGGATGCGGTGCTTTCGGCCTTCACCGCAGCTTCACTGTTTGAAATATCTGTATCATCTGCTGAAGCATTCTCCGGTACAGGATCCGCTTCAGGCTTTATATCAAGATCCGAAAGATCGTCAAATTCAATGGTGGATTCCGCATTCATAAGTCCGGTGGGAACATATCCCTTGTCCGGAGCCGAGAATTCGTTATCATACATTTCTGCACTTGCCTTAAACACATCTCCTACTATCTCAGCGGGAAAGAGTTCCCTGAAAGATACACCGGCAACAAGCGCTCCGATCATGAAAAAGATCTCTCTTCCGTCATTTTCAAGATAAGTCATCCCGAAATGATTGATTGCAAGGATCGTAAGTGCGGAAAGGAGCAAAACAAACCTCGACTCATGCTCGGAGAAGAAGCATACAAATATCCCAAGGGTCACTATCACAGCCATTACGACGATCTCTGCATATGATGTCATATAAGAAAAGCCGAGCGTAAACGACCCCGAGGGTTTATAAAGCGAACAGATCGAGGACAGCGTATTGAAAGGATTGGATGAAGTAAGATAAGAATCAACAAAGATCAGAACAACTAATCCAAATACCGTAGATACAAGTGTAAAGAGCATTTTGCTTATCCTGAGTCCAAAGCTGTTATCTTCGTCCTCGCTCATATCGTTAAGCAAAATACCGAGTACGAAGGGAATAAGAACAAGCCCGGCAATATCAGCATATATGCATACCGAAACAAGAAGTCCCGAGATAAGATAACTGAAGAATTTTCCCGATGATGCGGGAATACATGTACTGAGGACAAACAAGGTCAGAGTGATGAGCAAAAATACAAGATTTCTGGAATTGAGGGTAAGCGCCTCGTGTACGGAAAAACCGGTGATCGTCCAGAATGCGGTAAAAAACAGGGCAGGAACTACCCCGAGCATTTTTCTGAAAGCGGCAAATCCGAGAGTCACGGCCGCAAACTGAAGAATACAGTTAAATATAGCCGCTATGAAGATCTTGTTTCCGAAAAGGAAAAAGATGCCGTGAAGAAGGGTAAGATACCAGTCATCACATGCATGAACATAATGCTTCATGCCGGTTCCGGTAACCTTGGCAAGCTCGAAATATGCATTCCCGCCAAGTCCGTTCCATGCATAGGAAGCGATCCTGAAGATGATTGCAAATACGATCAGGATCAGGAAAATGACAAGTCCGTAAAAATCACCCTTTTCGGTCACAGCTTTGATCCTGTCAGAGCCTGACGTAAAGGAAAGAAGCTTTTTCAGCCCAAGGCCGAGTGCCATAATGGCAGCAAAGCAGATAAGACCCGGTAAATAACTAAAACCGAATCCCTCAGCGGCATCCATGACCGTAATGATACACAGAGCGCTTGCTATGAGTACATATATGGCATTTATAACAATACTGACCTTAGTCTTCCGAAGAGTCATCAGTTAAAACCTTTTCAATGTTATATCTGGGTCTGTGCTTGACCTCAATATAAGTCTTGCCTACATACTTTCCGACAAGTCCGATGGCAAGAAGCTGCATACCGCCGAGGAACCAGACCGAAATGATAAGTGAGGTCCATCCCGGCTCTACATGGCCCGTAAAATATGAAATAAGTGCATATACAAGTGCTACCATGGAAAGGAACACACTTGCAAATCCGGCAGTAAGGATAAGATCGATGGGTCTTGTGGAAAACGATGAGATCCCGTCAAACGCAAGTGCAAGCATCTTCTTGAGAGGATACTTGGAAACACCTGCCGCTCTTTCCTTCCTGTCATAGTATACGCAGTCGGTCTTATAACCTATGAGAGGAACGATTCCCCTGAGGAACAGGTTATATTCATGATAGTTGGCAAATTCCTTAAGCGCCCTGCTGCTCATAAGTCTGAAATCGGCATGGTTATATACGGTTTTGACTCCCATATGGGCCATGACCTTATAGAATGACTGAGCAGTGAACCTCTTGAAAAACGTATCTGTTTTTCTCTCTTTTCTGACGCCGTATACTATGTCGCAGCCTTCATGATACTTATCTACCATTTCCTCAATAACGGAAACATCATCCTGAAGATCTGCATCGATGGATACGGAAATGTCACACATATCCGCAGCCGTAATAAGACCTGCCGTAAGTGCATACTGATGTCCAACATTCCTCGCAAGCCCCACACCGAAAACCTGTGAAGGGTATTTGGAATGCTCTTCTTCAATAAGGGCCCATGTCTTATCGGCACTTCCGTCATTTACGAACATCACATAGCTGTCAGGTGAGATCTTACCCTTCGAAACAAGGTCATTAAGAACTCCTCTGAGAGCCTCGGAAGACATTCCAAGGACCTCTTCCTCGTTATAGCAGGGAACTACAATCGCAAGACGCTCCATATCAATCCTCTTAAAAATCACTCATCCCAGTTATGGTAAACAGCCTGAACATCATCATCCTCATCAAGAAGATCAAGGATCCTGTTAAGGCACTTGATATCATCCTCATTGGAAAGCTCAACATAATTCTGAGGGATCATGGTAACTTCCGCACTGAGCATGGGGATTCCGGCATCCATGAGCTTTTTGTTGACCTCGTCAAATGCATCGGGATCTGTAAGGATCTCATAGCTGTCATCTTCCTCATTAAAATCCTCGGCTCCGGCATCAAGAGCGGTCATCATAAGATCATCGGAAGACATCTCAACCTCTTCCTTGTCAACAATGATCTGGCCCTTCTTGTCGAACATAAAGGATACGCATCCGGGAGTACCGACATTTCCGCCACCCTTTGTGAATGCGGCTCTTACATTGGCTGCGGTACGATTCTTATTGTCGGTAAGTGTATCAACTATGATAGCGATACCGCTGGGGCCGTATCCTTCGTAGGTTATATATTCGTAATTGACATTGCCGCCCTCTCCGGCTGCCTTCTTGATACCCCGCTCAATGGTATCATTGGGCAT
>CAMNAQ010000161.1 GCA_946531495.1 uncultured Lachnospiraceae bacterium
GTTACAGTTGTTGGAGAGTATCTTAAGAGCAAGAAATCCGATGTGAAGGTTGTGGCACTTGAGCCTGCAGATTCACCGGTGCTTTCGGAGGGCAGATCCGGGGCTCACAAGATTCAGGGCATCGGTGCCGGCTTTGTTCCGGAGGTCCTTAATACCAAAGTCTATGATGAGGTATTCAAAGCACCTAATGAAAAGGCATTTGAGACTGCCAAGCTTCTTGCCAAAAAGGAAGGAATTTCTGTGGGTATTTCTTCGGGAGCCGCACTTTACGGTGCGATCGAGCTGGCAAAGCGTCCGGAAAACAAGGGAAAGACCATAGTAGCTCTTCTTCCAGACAGTGGTGACAGATATTATTCGACTCCCCTCTTTGCGCAGTAATATATTTGATCCCATATGCAAACACGGGCCGTGCAGCGGTCCGTGTTTTTTTGGATACGTCCGCGTATTGCTTAAACATTACATATGTATGGTATGTTTGCGTTTATGGCATTTGACGTGCTATTATTATCCTCGCGTTTATTGATGCCCGCATCTCCTTTCCGGACGGATAGGCGGATATCCCGGATGGGTATACGGATGAAAATTAAAAGGATGATGATATGGTCTGCGATAATGTACTTGAATATATAGGACATACTCCGATGATAAGACTCGGGAGGATGAATGACCCAGGTTCTGCGGAGGTCCTGGTCAAATATGAAGGGCTCAATGTGGGCGGATCCATCAAGACCCGTACCGCATACAATATGATAAGACAGGCTCTTAAGGATGGCCGGATAAAGGATGATACGATAATAGTCGAACCCACAAGCGGAAACCAGGGCATAGGGCTTGCACTCATCGGTGCCGTTATGGGATATGAGACCAGGATAATCATGCCGGACAGCGTCAGCGAGGAGAGAAGGCTTCTTGTTAAGCACTACGGGGCCAAGGTAATTCTTATCCATGATGCGGGTGACATCGGAGCATGCATGGATGAATGCCTGCAGACAGCCCTAAGGATGGCGGAGGAAGACCCGAGGGTCTATATCCCGCAGCAGTTTGAAAATCCTGCAAATCCCGAGGTGCATAAGCATCATACCGGACTTGAGATACTTGAGCAGGTTGCGGGTCCGATCCATGGCTTCTGTTCAGGTATAGGTACCGGAGGCACGATAAGCGGCATCGGAGAAACACTTAAGGCACAATATCCCGATATTGAAATATGGGCTGTTGAACCCGAAAATGCAGCCATCCTTGCCGGCGGTAATATAGGAACCCATCTCCAAATGGGCATCGGGGACGGAATAATCCCCAAGAATCTCAACAGGAATATCTATGATGATATCTATATCGTGACGGATGAGGAAGCTATCCGCACTGCCAAGGATCTTGCAAGGAAGGAAGGCATAATGTGCGGTATCAGCTCGGGCACAAATGTTGCCGCAGCGCTGAAGCTTGCGAAAAAACTCGGAAAGGGCAAAACTGTCGTAACCGTACTTCCCGATACTGCAGAGAGATATTTCTCAACTCCCCTTTTTGAAAATGACTGAATCTTTTACCCCTCTTACGAAGGCTTCGTAAGAGGGGTGTTTTATTGCTGAAAAGTACATTGGCTGTACTAAAAATGTGAGCAGATCCGTGGAAAATAAATAACATTTGTGATATCATATTGAGTGGCTATTTATGCCCAAAATGGGTTTTACTATATTTTGCTTAACGGAGGATCTGAGGTGAGCGACAGTTCCAGGGTCACGACGGCTGACAGCATGCACCGTGCCGAGTCAGTCCTGATCGGTGTATTAATAAATGTTTTAGCTGCATATATCACATACAGGATGGGCTTGCCGCTTTATCTGGATACTATGGGAACCATAGCCGTAACGGCTATCGGAGGTTTTTTCCCGGGACTTATCACGGCAGTCACCACTAACCTTCTGTGCTGTCTTTTCAACAGATTATCGATCTACTATGTTCTGATCAATGTCCTGATTGCCCTTACCACTTCATGGTATGTCAGAAGCGGAAAGCGTAAGACAAAAGTGTTTCTTCCGGTCTATCTCGGAGTCATCTCTCTTATCAGCGGTGGGGTAGGACTTTGCTTCCAATGGTTCCTTCTCGGAAAACCCCAGTTTGAAGATATCACCCAGGCGGCAGAAGCTCTTTCCGAAAGAATCAATATCGGATTTTTTGCATGCTCGATGATATTGAATATAGGACTCAATCTGGTCGACAAGTGCGTGACCGCGGGCGTTGCGTTCCTTGTTGTAAGACTGCTGCCTAAAAAGATCAAGGACTCAATACGAAACAGCGGTTGGAAGCAGAAGCCGCTCTCGGATGAGGAGATCCTGACCTACCGGAGAAATAACCGCGACAAGAGATTTTCTCTTAAGCAGAGGGTGACGGTACTTCTTGCATTTTCCGTAGGCGCCGTTTCCCTTATCATGATCATAAGCGGTCTTTCATTTTACCGTCAGAGCGCATTTGAACGTTACGAGGAGACCGTTACGAATGCGGCATGCTTTGTTGCGAGCATAGTCAACGGTGACAGGGTCGACGCATATATTTCCGATGCCGAAAAGATCTCGGCTTATGACGATGAAGAATACAGAAGGACAAATTCAATCCTTCTTTCATATTGTGATTCGATCCCTAATCTTGTATATCTGTATGTTTATAAGATAGATGAAAACGGATGCTATATCGTTTATGATACGGATCCGGAATCTCAGGACGGATCAAATGTCGGTGATTTTATCGATTTTGATCCCACATTCGAGCCCTATATAGATGAACTGCTGAATGGTGAGCACATAGGCGTTCTTGCAAGCAATGACTCATACGGTTTTCTGATAACTGCATATGAGCCGATATATGATTCATACGGCAATGTTGTGGCATATGCAGGGGCAGATGCTTCAATGTGGCTTCTTTCATTGGACATAAGAAAATTCGTTCTCAGAATGCTGATGGTGTTCAGCGGATTCATAATCCTCATAATAGCCTGCGGTCTCTGGGTTGCCGATTACAATATCATCTTTCCGATCAAAACAATGGCCAGGACGGCAAACGGATTCATAAGCGAAAAAATGGATCAGCAGGAACTTGACGAGCATGTCAGGAATATCAGATCAATCAATGTACATACGGGAGATGAAATGGAGGATCTGTATAACTCCATTTGCAGGATGTCTTCCGAAATGGCAGAGCAGATGCGGGATATCAGGCATTATGCGGATAATACGACAAAGATGCAGAGCGGTCTGATAATAACCATGGCTGACATGGTGGAAAGCCGTGACTCCGATACGGGAGCACATGTCCAGAAAACAGCCGCTTACGTAAGGATAATTCTCGAAGGCTTAAAGCGAAAGGGTTACTATTCCGAGAAGCTCTCGCCGGAGTATATGACTGCCGTTGAAATGTCGGCTCCTCTTCATGACGTGGGCAAGATCAATATTTCGGATACCATTCTTAATAAGCCGGGAAAGCTTACGGATGAAGAATATGAGATCATGAAAACTCATACGACTGCGGGGAAAAATATAATGGAGAAGGCCATCAGTACGGTACGCGGTGAGAGCTATCTGAAGGAGGCCAGAAATATGGCGGCTTATCACCATGAGAGATGGGATGGCAGGGGATATCCCGAAGGCCTTCACGGTGAGGTCATCCCTCTTTCCGCACGTGTAATGGCAGTCGC
>CAMNAQ010000162.1 GCA_946531495.1 uncultured Lachnospiraceae bacterium
AGCTCATGACCGAGAGATACAATTCCGATCTTGCGAACATCCTCGGAAATCTCGTAAAGAGAACGGTCTCCATGACCAATAAGTACTTTGACGGTGTTGTAACAAAGACAGGTGCCGAGGCAGATGTGGACGCTGACCTTAAGGCTGTGGTCACTGCGGCAAGGGATAAGGTCGCAGCAAAGATGGACGATCTCAGAATTGCGGATGCCATCGACGAAGTATTTGCTATCTTCAAGCGTTCCAATAAATATATCGATGAGACCGAGCCCTGGACCCTGGCCAAGGACGATGCCGGAAAAGAAAGGCTCTCCGAGGTAATGTACAATCTTACCGAGTCCATCATCATAGGAGCAAATCTCCTCTATCCCTATATGCCCGCAACCGCAAAGGCCATCCTGGCACAGGTCGGAGAAGAGCAGCTCAGGGATAATGACGATCTTGATAAATTCGGTCTTTACGTATCCGGAAATAAGGTCACAGCTGAGCCCGAGACTCTCTTTGCACGTCTTAACATGGAAGACATCATGAAAAAGGTTGAAGAGATCCGTGCAGCTCAGAAGGCTGAGTACGAAAGAGAAAACGGTATAGCATCGGGAAGCGGTGAGGATAACGCCGATACCGCGAATGCATCCGATAAGGAAGCTTCCGATGTGATAGACCTTGAGCCCAAGGCTGAGATAACATATGATGATTTTGCAAAGCTCCAGCTTCAGGTGGGCGAGATCATTTCCTGTGAGGAGGTCCGGGGATCCAAGAAACTCCTTTGCTCACAGGTCAGGATAGGAAGTAAGACCAGACAGATCCTTTCAGGCATCAAGTCAGGATATTCCGCTGAGGAGATGGTCGGCAAGAAGGTTGTTGTCCTTACAAATCTTGCTCCGAGACAGATCGCGGGACTTACAAGTGAAGGAATGCTCCTGTGTGCAGAAAATGCCGATGGAGAGCTTTCGCTTCTGGGCGTGGACAGTGATATGCCTGCCGGTGCCGAGATCGGCTGAGATCAATGGGGGTACCTCTATGAAGAAGGAAGAATTCTTTTTTGATTCCAGAGACGGCGAAACGAGCATTCATGGTGTCAGATGGATGCCCGAGGTTCCGGCTTCATCCGTAAAGGGAATAATTCAGATCATCCATGGGATGGAAGAGTATGTCGGAAGATATGAGGATTTTGCCGAATTCATGACAGGCAGGGGCTTTATCGTAACGGGTGAGGACCATTTGGGACACGGCGGAACCGTTGCCGAGGGCGGAACCAAGGGATATTTTTGCGAACAGGATCCCGCAACCGTCATTGTTCGTGATGTACACAGGCTCAAGAAGATCACCCAGGAAAAATATCCCGGGATCCCTGTGATCATCATGGGACACAGCATGGGCTCCTTCATAGCAAGGAATTATATTTCACGTTACGGCAGCGGTATCAATATGGCCATAATCATGGGTACCGGAAGCATGGATATGTCCGTTCTGAATGCCGGCGAGGCACTGACTAAGTTGACTGCGTTCTTCAAGGGATCGAAGTGCAAGCCTGCCATGGTCACGAAGATCAGTTTTGGCGGATATCTCAAGAAGATATCTTCTCCGAGAACGCCGTATGACTGGCTTAGTGCAAACGAGAAAAATGTCGATGATTATATTGCCGATCCGATGTGCGGATTCGGTTTTACCGCAAACGGATATCTTGCGCTCTTCGAGCTGATGAAGAGGATGCAGAAAAGTGAGAATGTGGCTGCGGTTCCAAAGAATCTCCCGCTTTTGTTCGTTGCCGGAGAGGATGATCCCGTAGGCACATACGGAGAGGGCGTTAAGACGGCTGCGGACAGTTACAGAAAAGCCGGAGTAAGTGATATAACCGTTAAGCTGTATCAAGGTGACAGACACGAGATACTCAATGAGGATAACAAAGAAACCGTTAAAGAGGATATCCTTGAATGGATAACGGCAAGGCTTTCCTGAAATCCCGAATAAGATACGAATGGGCAAGACCTGAAGATTGGACTGAGGCCATATCTCTCGTCTGGACCACATTCATGGAATTTGAGGCATCCGATTACGGTGAAGAAGGCACGGGGCATTTTTTTGAATTTATAACGGATGATGACCTGCATGCTGCATTTCTGAAGGGAAACTATCCTGTAATGGTGGCCAGGCTGGACGGAAGGATAGTGGGAGTCGGATCCTTAAGAGGCGGTAACAGACTGTCGCTTTTATTCGTAGACAAGGCGTATCACCGTCTCGGTATAGGGACCGAGCTTGTTGACAGACTCTGCAGGTATCTGAGGGATATCTGCCATGAGAATAATATGATAGTCAGGGCTGCTCCCTACGCAGTCGATTTTTACAAAAAGATAGGCTTTATGGCACTCGAAGCGGAGAGGAGCATATCCGGGATCCGTGTTACGACCATGGAACTTGTGTTTTAGAGAGGTTTATTGTGAGATTTCTTAATCCTGATTCAAAATTCATGACTGTTCTCAATAAGATCAGTGACGTTATGATAGTCAATCTGCTTACCATTTTGATGTGCATTCCGGTTATAACTGCGGGAGCTGCACTTACCGCCAAGGACTATATGTGCTACAAGCTCGTAAAGAATGAAGAGGGCGGGATAATAAAGGGATATTTTCATTCCTTTAAACAGAACTTCAAGCAGGCAACCGTTATCTGGCTCATCATGATAGTGGTGCTCGGAGTTGCGGGATTTGATGTGCTTTTTGCCAGCGGACTTGAGGGAAGCGGTGCAAATATCGTGAAGGCAGTCATGATCGCCATTCTGTTCTTTATTTTCATATCATGTATCATGATCTTCCCTGTTTTGGCGAGATTTGACAATACCGTCAAGGGAACGATAAAGAGCGGGCTTCATATGACGGTTGCGATCCTGCCCCGTGCGGTTTTGATGGGGATCATGTACATAATCCCTCCTGTTGTCGGGCTTTACTGGTTTGCCTCGATCCCCGTGGTCTTCCTGTTTGGTATAGCGGGTCCCGGATATATCAGTGCCATGCTGTATCGCAAGGCATTTGAAAAGGTTGAGGAAAAGTTCTATGCGGAACATCCCGAGGCAGCTCCCGAGGTGGACCCTGTGGAGGAACAGATGAAGAAATACCTTGGTGAAAGCAGCAAATGACCGCTGCCTGAAAATGACAGTTAACGGCCCGCATTATGCGGGCTGATTTTTCATAAAACACTATATATATACGTCAAAACGACGAAACGGTACAAGTTTTGGTTGGGCAAAATGCCAATGAATTTAGATTTTTTTTATTATCGATGGCAAAATGACCAAACAGAGCCTGAAAGTTTGTTTATCTCTGTTCTTTTCAATACCCTTGGGTAAATGGTATAGTGCTAGAGTATTGGGCGGTCAATGCCCCTATTTATATTCTGAAAGGAGTATGTACCAATGGCAAGTCTTTCACTTAAGCATATCACCAAGGTTTATCCTAACGGCTTCGAAGCGGTTAAGGATTTCAACCTGGAGATCAACGATCAGGAATTCATCATCTTCGTAGGACCTTCCGGATGCGGTAAGTCAACAACTCTCCGTATGATCGCAGGTCTTGAGGACATCTCCGGTGGAGAACTTTACATCGGCGATAAGCTCATGAACGATGTTGAGCCCAAGGATCGTGATATCGCAATGGTATTCCAGAACTACGCTCTGTATCCTCATATGTC
>CAMNAQ010000163.1 GCA_946531495.1 uncultured Lachnospiraceae bacterium
ATCTTGCGGATGCCGAAGATGAGGGCATCGACAGGATAGATATCGATGCATTGGTTGAAGGGGTAAGCACCGAAGATCCTGTCCGCATGTACCTCAAGGAGATAGGTAAGGTCGATCTTCTTTCTGCTGAGGATGAGATTGAACTTGCCAAGAGAATGGAGAACGGAGATGAGGAAGCCAAGAATGCACTTGCAGAGGCTAACCTCAGACTTGTTGTATCCATTGCCAAGAGATATGTGGGAAGAGGAATGCTTTTCCTTGATCTGATCCAGGAGGGTAATCTCGGACTTATTAAGGCGGTTGAGAAGTTTGATTACCGCAAGGGATACAAATTCTCTACATATGCAACATGGTGGATAAGACAGGCTATTACAAGAGCCATAGCCGATCAGGCAAGGACTATCAGAATTCCCGTTCATATGGTCGAGACGATCAATAAGCTTATCCGTGTGAGCCGTCAGCTTCTTCAGACCCTCGGAAGAGAACCGAGCCCCGAAGAGATCGCTGCTGAGATGAACATCCCCGAGGAGAAGGTACGTGAGATCCTTAAGATATCACAGGAGCCTGTTTCTCTTGAAACCCCCATCGGTGAAGAGGAGGATTCACATCTCGGAGACTTTATCGAAGATGACAATGTTCCCGCACCTGCTGAAGCTGCAACTCAGATGCTTCTCAGAGAACAGCTTGATAAGGTACTTGATTCACTTACGGACAGGGAAAAGAAGGTTCTCAGACTTCGCTTCGGACTTGATGACGGAAGACAGCGTACACTCGAAGAGGTCGGTAAGGAATTCAATGTCACAAGAGAGAGGATCAGACAGATTGAAGCAAAGGCGCTGCGCAAGCTTCGTCATCCCAGCCGTTCCAAACAGCTCAAGGATTATCTGGAGGATACATGAGGCTCTCTGACAGGTTAGAGAACATACTTGAACTTGTTCCGAGAGGACTTGCATGTGCGGATATCGGATGCGATCATGGTTTTATGGCCATTGAGCTTGTGTCGAGAGGTATCTCTCCGCAGGTGACTGCATCGGATCTTCGCCCCGGTCCTCTTGAAAGAGCAAGGGAGAATGTAGAAAAAGCAGGTCTTTCAGACCGGATAAAACTTATCATCTCCGACGGTTTCGCATCTTTTGAACCGGGCAGTGTAAAGACCGCAGTCATAGCGGGAATGGGCGGAATGCTCATAAAGGATATTCTGACAAACGGTATGGAATGTATCGGCAGGATGGAAGAATTCATAGTCCAGCCTCAGTCGAATATTCCGGAGTTCAGGAATTTCCTGAGATCCAGCGGCTTTGAGATAACACGTAACAATATACTCCTCGATGCCGGAAAGTATTATTTCCCCATGAGGATAAGATATACGGGAAAGACGGATGCATGTCAAAGCACCTCGATAACTGCGGAGGACAGATACGGAGCCGATCTTATCGAGGAGGACAGAGGACTTTCGGAATATCTTGATGCGGAGATGAGTTCCTATGAAAGGATACTGGAAAAGCTGATCTCTGAATGCGGAGAACATAATGAGCGTACGGAAGAGATAAGGGAACTGGCAAGGCTGAACCGGAGCGTCAGATCCCATTTCAATAAAGAATGAGAGGAAATCCATGTACACACTTATCATCAACGGTGAAAAAAAGGAATATGGCCCCGATGCCACATGGGAAGATGTTGCCAAGGATCATCAGAAGGATTATGATTCGCCAATTGCAGCGATCAGTCTGGACGGTAAGATAAGAGAGCTTTTCAAGAAGGTTACCAGAAGCGGTGAAGTAAAGTTCTTCACTTTGTCTGACAATGTAGGTCATCTGACATATGTAAGAAGTGCTACGATGCTGCTCATGAAAGCCATCTGGGATCTTTTCGGTGAAGAGACCGCAAATAAATGCAGGGCGGATTTTACTGTTAAGAGAGGCCTTTTCATCAATACCGAGGGGCTTATCGAAAGTACCGAAGAAAATGCTGAGAAGATCAAAAAGCGCATGCTTGAGATTGTGGAGGCAGGAACTCCTTACATGAAGAGATCCTATCCCATCGACGATGCCCTCGATATATTTTCCAAGAGGGGCATGGAGGATAAGGTCAAGCTCTTCAGATACAGAAGAACCTCCAACGTCAATATCTATGAGATGGACGGATACAGGGATTACTACTACGGATATATGCTTCCCAATGCATCCTATGTAAAGTATTTTGACCTGATAAAATATGACATCGGATTCATGCTTATCCTTCCGGAAAAGAGCGCACCCACCGTTGTTCCAAAGTACGAAGAAAGCAGGATGCTCTTCGATACCTTCCAGCGTTCACATAAGTGGTGTGAGTATGTGGGAATCGAAAATGTGGGAGATCTCAATGAGAGGATCTGTTCCGGAAGAATGGAGGATCTTATCCTTGTTCAGGAAGCGGAGCAGGAGAGACGTATCGCCGAGATTGCCGCTGAGATCGCATCCAGGAAGGGCGTTAAGTTTGTCATGATCGCAGGACCTTCTTCCTCCGGTAAGACCAGCTTTTCCCACAGGCTTTCGATCCAGCTCAGGACCTTCGGACTTAAGCCTCATGCGATCGGACTTGATGATTATTTCGTTAACCGTGAGAATACACCCAGGGACGAGAACGGAGATTATAATTTCGAATGTATAGAAGCAATCGATACCAAGGGCTTCAACGATGATATGCTTAAGCTCCTTGCCGGTGAGAGGGTAGAACTCCCTTCCTTCAACTTCAAGATCGGACAGAGAGAATATCACGGGAATTACATGCAGCTTGAAAAGGATGACATACTCGTCATAGAGGGTATCCACGGACTTAATCCCAGGATGAGTTATGCGCTTCCCGATGAGAGTAAGTTCAAGATCTATATCTCCGCACTTACCTCGATCAATATCGACCAGCATAACAGGATACCCACAACGGATGCCAGACTCCTCAGACGTCTTGTAAGAGACGCAAGGACCAGAGGATCTGATGCTCACAGAACTCTTTCGATGTGGCATTCCGTAAGAAGAGGCGAAGAAGAGAATATATTCCCGTTCCAGGAAGAAGCGGACGTTATGTTCAACTCGGCACAGATCTATGAGCTGGCTCTTCTCAAGCAGTTTGCGGAGCCCCTTCTTTTCAGTATACAGAAGGATGATCCCACATATCACGAGGCTAAGAGACTCCTGAAATTCCTTGATTATTTCCTGTCTCTTCCCAGCGAATTTTTGCCCAATAACTCAATATGCAGAGAGTTTGTCGGCGGTTCGTGCTTTAATGTCTGATAAAAATATTATTAAATTTGTAAATATTTTGCGTATGGTCCCCGGGGGGCATACGCAAAATTTTTGCGCAGATCCGCGTAAATACAGGCTTTTCCGAATGCCCGGGGCTGATTACGCGGAGTTTGACACGTGTTGTATAATGGACTTTGAGCGAAACGGACGATCGCGGGAGCCTGCAGGCTCGTGAGGAAAGTCCGGGCTCCACAGGGCAGGATGCCGGATAACGTCCGGCGGAGGTGACTCCCGGGACAGTGCAACAGAAAATAACCGCCCGCCATGCGGGTAAGGGTGAAAAGGCGGTGTAAGA
>CAMNAQ010000164.1 GCA_946531495.1 uncultured Lachnospiraceae bacterium
TGTGGGCTCCGTCAACATCCGCATCGGCCATGATTATGATCTTATTGTAACGAAGCTTTTTGATATCAAAGTCATTGCCGTATCCTTCGGAAAAACCGCATCCGAATGCATTGATCATGGTCTTGATCTCAGCATTTTCAAGGATCTTATTAATGGAGGCCTTCTCAACATTGAGGATCTTACCTCTGATGGGAAGGATCGCCTGATACATACGGTCACGGGCCATCTTTGCGGAACCGCCTGCAGAATCTCCCTCTACGATGAAAATCTCGCATTTATCAGCTTCCTTTGATACGCAGTTGGCGAGCTTTCCGTTAGAGTCGAAGGAATATTTCTGCTTTGTGAGAAGATTTGTCTTGGCCTTCTCTTCTGCTTTTCTGATCTTGGCAGCCTTGTCGGCGCAGTCTATGACAGCCTTGAGAACATCAAGATGTCTGTCAAAATATCTGACAACCTCGTCACCGGTAACCTTGGCTACGGCTTTTGAAGCATCCTGGTTATCAAGCTTTGTCTTGGTCTGTCCCTCAAAGGTAGGCGCAGGATGCTTAATGCTTATTACGGCAGTCATACCGTTCCTGACTTCGGTTCCGGAGAAATTGGCATCCTTGTCCTTGAGATTTCCCAGCTGTCTGGCATATGAATTTATAACGGTGGTAAACTGCGTCTTAAATCCGGTAAGGTGAGTACCGCCTTCGGAATTGTAAATATTGTTACAGAATCCCAGTACATTTTCATGGAACTCATTAACGTACTGAAAAGCTATCTCAACCTGGATACCGTCAGATTCTCCGGATATTGATACAATCTCTGTAAGAGGATCCTTCAGCTTATTGAGATCCTTAAGGAATCCCACGATTCCCTCAGGCTCATGGTAGGTGACGGTTTCTGGCTCCGATCCCCTGGCATCCTTATATTCAATGGTAAGACCGGGATTAAGATATGCAGTCTCATGGAGCCTGCTCTTAACCTCATCTTCCTTAAATCTTGTCCTGTCGAAAATAGTATCATCGGGAAGGAAATTGATGGTAGTGCCATGATCCCTGGTCTTACCCTGTGAAGGAAGAAGTCCGTCCACAAGCTCTGTTGTGGGCTCGCCCTTTTCATAGCTGTCCTTATAAATATTTCCGTCCCTTTTAATGGTGATGTCGAATCTGGATGAAAGAGCATTTACGACCGACGAGCCTACACCGTGCAGACCTCCGCTGGTCTTATATGCATTATTATCAAACTTACCGCCGGCATGAAGCGTGGTAAGAACGAGTCTTTCCGCAGATATTCCCTTTTCATGACGTCCTACCGGAATACCTCTTCCGTTATCGGAAACAGTACATGAACCGTCTTTTTCAAGAGTAACTCTGATAGTGTCGCAAAATCCCGCCAGATGCTCATCGACCGAATTGTCCACGATCTCGTATATAAGATGATTAAGTCCCTTGGTCGAGACCGAGCCGATGTACATACCGGGACGGACCCTTACGGCTTCAAGTCCTTCCAGTACTGTAATACTGCTCTCATCATAATTGTCTTTCTTTGGTGCCATAAATACTCCTTAATACCCCGAACAATCGTTTGCAACTTCCTAATAATAGCATAGATTTAGATCACTTACAACAAAAAATCCACTAAATATAGTGGATTTCAAGCTTTTGGAACATATATGGTCAATTTATACAGATGTGTTTAATACAGGCTAATTGCATTCAAAAAACTCATATAAAGCCGATGATACAAAATCAGATCTTTTTGGATACGGCAACCGCAAGAGCGCCGGGACCGATATGACATGCAACGGAAAGTGAAAGAGGCCTCAATACGATCTCATATCCGGGGAAAGCAGCGCTGACCTCTTCCTTATACTTCTCAGCTTCGGCAAGATCATAGGTATATGCCATTTCAAGATGCACATTGTGGAAATTTTCTGTACATCCGAATCTGTTCTGCATATCACTTCTGATTGCGTTTATCATGATCTCCTTGCCGCCCTGAACGGTTCTGGTCTTGGCAAAGGAATCAAGCTTTTCTCCCTGAATCTGGAGAACCGGCTTGATGCGAAGAAGCGTTCCGATAGCAGCAACGGCAGGAGTCAGTCTTCCGCCCTTTTTAAGATATGTAAGAGTATCTATCATTATATAAATACTGCTCTCAAACTTTACCCTTTCAAGCTCTTCCTTTATCTGACGGGCATTCATGCCTCTGCCGGCAAGTTCAAGAGCATCAAGGCAGGACTGTCTCTGGGTAACGGAGATCCTCTGATTGTCAACAACCTGCACCTTATCATCATAGTGCTGTGCAAGAAGATATGCAGAGCCGGTTGATCCCGAAAGACCGCTTGACATGGGAATATGAACGATCTCATCATACTCCTCCAAAAGCTCATCCCAAAGCTTCATTACAGCATCGGGCGAGGGCTGGCTTGTGTGGATTTCTTCTCCGCCCTTAAGTCTTTCATAAAAGTCTTCCTGAGTCAGAGTTACTCCGTCAAGATATTCCTTTCCTCCGATATAAAAAGGCATGGGGATCATATAAATCCCCAGTTCCTTAGCCTCCTGTACAGTCATGGAACTGTTGGAATCTGTTACTACGGCTATCTTAGACATTGGTTCTCCCCTCCAAAAAGCTGACTTGCAGCTGTATTTATATGGTTCTGAAATCGAGATAATTTCTGCCGAAATGCTCAGCTTCTTCTCTTATCAGTCTGTTTTCTTCATTGTGAAGATGTCTGTCATTTTTCAGGATCTCATCCGCATATTCGGAAGCTCCGGTCAAAAGATCCGCATCCGCAAAAATATCTGCGACCCTGAACGCAAGGTCTCCGCTCTGCCTTACGCCAAAGAGCTCACCGGGACCTCTTGATTTAAGATCATAGGATGCTATCTCAAAACCATCACAGGTTTTGCCAAGGATATCCAGTCTTTCTCTGGTCTTATCATCAGAAGACGATGTCATAAATATGGCATATCCCTGGGCAGAGCCTCTTCCAACTCTTCCCCTCAGCTGATGAAGCTGGGAAAGTCCGAATCTTTCGGAGTTTTCGATCATCATCACAGTAGCATTGGGAACATTGATCCCAACCTCGATAACGGTTGTGGATATCAGGATATCTATGTTTCCGGAAGCATATTCCGTAAGGATATTATCCTTATCAGCAGGCTTCATTTTCCCGTGCAGATATGATATCCGAAATCTGTCACCCAGCTCCTCCCGGAGTTTTTCTGTATATCCT
>CAMNAQ010000165.1 GCA_946531495.1 uncultured Lachnospiraceae bacterium
CCAAGATCTGCGGCGGCGGTGCAAAGAGCCCGCTGTGGAGAAAGATCATGGCAAATGTCCTTAATGTGAAGATCGACATCCTCGAGGTTGAGGAAGGTCCTTCACTCGGCGGTGCAATGCTTGCGTGTGTAGCTGCCGGAGAGTACAAGAATGTAGAGGAGATCGCTGCCAAGGTTGTAAAGGTGGTCGATACCGTTGAGCCTGAAGCTGAACTTGTTGCAAAATACGAGAAGAAATATCAGGTTTATAAGTCACTTTATCCTCAGTGCAAGCCTCTTTATGACAATATTGTGGCTGCACAGTAAATATGCTATCCTAATAACTGCCGGAGGGCGAAGGCTCTCCGGCAGTTTATAATATGTATGACATTTTGACCTGATCCGATTTCTTATGTGACAGGCTGCTTGCAGGGTATTGTGTTTTAATGGGGGGAAAGCATGAAGTACAATATTAATGATCTTAATAAGGTTAAGATTGGGAACATCATCTGGTTCTTTATAGGCTGTATCTGTCTTGCTATCGGTGTCATGATCATGACTCATATGCTGAGTCTTGATACAGTAAATGATATTATCGGTAGCGAGGCGTTTAAGGAAGGCTCTGAGCCTGTATTTCTTCTTATCGGCGGACTTGTTTTTTTGATATTTGCACTTGTTTTTTTCTCTGATCTTGCGGGATACAGCAAGATGAAGAAAAAGCTTGATAATATCGGTGCGGACAAGGTGATGGATCAGATCAATAATCATCTTCTGTATGTCGCCAAGAAGTATAATTCTAATAAGCCTGCATGCTTTTTTACGGATGAGTATATCATCAGCATAGCCAATGACATCATTCAGACAAGGAATGTGGTATGGAGCTATGTGCATTATCAGAATAATACCCCCTACTATACTCTAAAGCTTTCGGAGGGAAGAGAGTTCCGTCCGGGAGTACTTGCTTACAAGGAAGCGGAAAAACCGTGCGATGAAGCGATAAGAAAGGTTAATCCCAATCTTCTCATCGGTTTTTCCAAAGAAAATGCCGCAGCTTATAAGGCGATAGTTAAGGCTCATAAAAAGTGATCGATAAAAAGGATACCCCGCAGATGCGGGGTATTATATAATATACAGGTAATTGATTTTTGTAAGTATGGCAGGTTAAAACAGATGAGTATTTTATACTTTTTGCTTATCATTCTGATATTCATTGTTCTGATCGGAATCCTGAATGAGAGATTTTTTCATATCCAGTCCGATATCTCACTGATCCTTTTTTCGTTTATCATTTCGCTCGTTATGCTGATCGCAAGTAAATTGCTTGGCATTGACTCTGTCAGTGAATTTGTCAGCGGTCTTGGAGACTTTGGATTTGAGGAATATCTGATGGATGGTGTGCTTTGCTTTATGCTGTTTTCCGGAGCAAGCAAGGTCAACATTCGTAAGTTCAGGGAAAATGTTCGTGCCATCAGCCTGCTTGCGCTGCTTACCACGATGCTTTCATCGGTTTTCTACGGATTATTGTTCTATCTGGTATCCCATATCTTCGGGCTTGGAATGGATATACTCACATGTATTCTTCTCGGATGCGTTGTTTCACCGACGGATCCGATCGCTGCAACGGGTATTCTCAATAAGATCGGCCTTTCAAAAAATGTATGCTCCGTCATAGAAAATGAATCTTTATTTAACGACGGCACCGGTGTTACTCTTTTCATCTTTGTAAGAAGTCTTGTTATCCATAGCGGCGACAGCAATTTTGCGGTGCTTATGTTTAAGGAGATAGTGGGAGCGGTCGCTGTAGCCCTGGGAATATCCTTTGTTCTTTTCAAATTGATGGAGCTGACAAGAGACCCCATCAAATATATCCTGATCTCTCTTCTTGATGTTTCCTGTGTATATATCATATGCGAGCATCTTGGCTTTTCCGGTGTCATAGCTTCCGTTGTATGCGGAATGTATTTTTCCGTAGCTTATTCTAAGATTGAAAGAAGAGCCATGGTCATCGATCCCAAGGAGCTGTATAAGGACTTCTGGGAAATAGTGGAGAGCCTGCTCAATTCTATACTGTTTGTCATGATCGGACTTCTCGTACTCGGATTAAATGTCAGCAAATATATTGCGGTCATCGCGCCCGCAGCGATCCTTATCAATATACTTGCAAGATCCTTCGGCGTATTTATCAGCAGCGTTCTTACGGGAAGAAAGAAGATCCCGGGTAATTACAATACCTTTGAATATGTGACTCTTATGACATGGAGTGCACTTAAAGGCGGTCTTTCGCTTGCGCTTGCATTCGGGACCAAAGAATTCCTTCCGGATGACATTTATGACATATTTATAAATGTCACATATATAACCATTTTCTTCACAGTCCTTGTACAGGGTCTCACTGTGAAGAAGGTTTATTTTGCTCTTGAAAAGCACAAGACCGCAAGGATGGTAAGAAGCAGGTAGAGAATGCAGGAACATCATGATGACATTGAATCAGATGCATAAGCTGTGTTGAAATATGACCTGAGAATTGAAATAATGATGAGAGGAATTGCTTTATGAAGATCATAATAGTCGGATCCGGACGTACGGGATGCTCTCTTATACAGGCGCTTTCCCGGAAAAACTACGATATTACGATAATCGATAAGTCCAAGAGCATCGTGGACGATATCACTGATAAATACAATGTCAGCGGTGTTGTGGGAAGCGGAGCATCCAAGGATACGTTGATGAAGGCCGGTGCAAATACTGCAGATATCCTGATCGCCCTGACTCCCGTGGATGAGATAAATATCCTGAGCTGTGTGCAGGCCAAGGCACTCGGCACTCTTAAGACTGTTGCCAGGGTTTTTCAGCCGGATTTTGCCTCGGAGCGTAAAACTCTGGAAAAAGAGCAGAACATCGATTATATCTTCAATCCAAAGTATGACATGGCAGAGGAAGCTGCGCGCAGCATCGGTCTCCCCGGAACCGTTAAGCCTGAAGGCCTTTTCGGAGGAAGAGTCCAGATGGTGAGCATAACCGTACTGCCTGAATCACCGCTTGTGGGAAAGACTCTTATAGACATCAGGAAGGAAGTCG
>CAMNAQ010000166.1 GCA_946531495.1 uncultured Lachnospiraceae bacterium
TTATCATCTGGTGGATGTACAGAAATGATGATGATCCCGTGCTCCCCATAAGGATGACGGGGGCTGTGTGCCTGTTTTTGATATTCGGTATTTTTTCCGAGATGCTTTCCGGATCCGCTTCGGAGCTTGCATCATACAGTGCCGGAGATATTTATCGGCTTTCATCCGAAGGGAAAAACGGTGGCGGCGTAATATCCGGAAGCCTTTCGTATCTTCTCGGTAAAAATATAGGTGCGGTCGGAGAGGTTATCATCTGCCTTTTGGTTTTGATCCTTAGCCTGTTTGCGATCAACAGACAGTTCTTTTCCAGATTTTTCAGGGATATCATTACAAATGCCGGTGAAAGAACGGGAGAGCTTATTTCCGAATCGAGAGCAAGTAGAGAGGAGCGCAGACAGAGAATAGCTGAAAGCGAAAGACTCCCTCAGCTTCCGGATAATTCCGGAGCGGCAGGACCTGATGAATCTCCTGATGAGAATCTGCCTGCTTCAAGAGAGGCTCTTACAGTTACGGAGAAGATCAACAGGGAACGTGAAGGAAAGAAAAAAGAGATCCTTTCAAGTGTTTCCGGCGGACTTGAAAACTGGAAAAACAATGTCAGGAAAAGAACAGAAGAAGAGCATCTGAAGAAGGAACAGAATAAGAAGGTACGTCAGGAAACCGAGGACGCAAGAGATATCCTGAAGGTGGAAAAGGCACCTGCTCACGGCTCTGCTTTTGAACAGAAGCATACCGGTGAGATGCATCAGATGAGCTACAATGAAAGAATTCCGGAGGATTACGGGCAGGATGAGCCTGTTTATAACAAGGCTCTTGGCGGCTGGGATGATCCTTCAAAAAGACCCGGTTTTTCCGGTGGCAGTGAGGATACAGATTATCCTGAGCAGGATGATTTTTATCCGGAGGATGATTCCGAACCTGAAGAGCTCTCATTTGAGAAGGTTCAGGTAAGATCCGAGCATAAGATCAGAATCTCGGGTCCTGAGCAGCCTGAGAGTCCGGCCGAAGAAGCTGGGGACAGCTCTTTTGCCGAGCATGATGAAAAACAAAATGTTCAGGCGGGAAAACAGGATGTGCCTGCCGGTAAACCTGCTTCTGCTTCAGGGGCAGCTGCATCAAAGCCTTCAAAACCGGCTAAAACCGGAAGATTTGTTTATAAGCCGCCCAGCCTTGAGTTTCTGAAAAAGAGCTCCGCATCACGTGGGGATGCTTCGGCAGAGATCAGAAATGTTCAATCCAAGCTCCTTGAGACACTTTCGTCCTTTGGAATAGAAGCCGAGATGGGAGCATACAGCCAGGGACCTACGGTCACCAGATATGAATTCACCGTAAGCCAGGGTACAAAGCTTTCCAAGGTCGTTGGTCTTTCGGATGAGATAAAGATGGCGCTTGCCGCAACTGATATAAGGATCGAGGCGCCGATTCCCGGCAAGAGTGCGATCGGTATCGAAGTGCCCAATTCCTCTGCAGTGCCGGTATTTTTGGGAGACCTTCTTTCCAGCGCCGATTACAAAAAGTCGAAGGATCCTCTTTCGTTTGCGGTCGGTAAGGATATTGAAGGCAGCACGATCGTATCGAATATTGCCAAGTTCCCGCATGTTCTTATTGCAGGAACTACCGGCTCCGGTAAATCGGTATGTATCAATACTCTTATCCTGAGTCTTTTGTATAAATCCTCACCCGAGGATGTGCAGCTGATACTTGTCGATCCGAAGGTGGTTGAGCTTAAGGTTTATAACAATATTCCTCATCTGCCCTTTGATGTTGTCACAAAGCCCAAGGCAGCATCCGAGATGCTTAAATGGTCTGTCAGGGAAATGGAAAGAAGATATCGTGCATTTGCCGACAGAGAGGTCAGGGATATTGAGGGCTTTAACCAGTATGTAGAGGATGTGAATTCCGGTAGAAGGGATCCGTTCCCTATAGATCAGCATGATGAGAGCGATTCCCTTGCACCTGTTCTCAGAAAGCTTCCGAGAGTTGTCATCATCATTGACGAGCTTGCAGACCTTATGATGGTTGCGGCCAAGGAAGTGGAGGAATCCATATGCAGACTTGCCCAGCTTGCAAGAGCTGCCGGAATGCATCTTGTTGTAGCTACACAGAGACCCTCCGTTGATGTCATCACCGGACTTATCAAGGCTAATATGCCAAGCCGTATTGCATTTGCCGTATCCAGCGGTGTCGATTCGAGGACAATCCTTGATACGGTTGGTGCGGAAAAGCTTCTCGGAAAAGGAGATATGCTTTTCTATCCTCAGGGCAAGATGAAGCCGGACAGACTTCAGGGCGCTTTTGTATCAGATGAGGAAGTCAGCAAGGTCACAGGATATCTGAGAGGCATAAGCAACGATCCGTCATTCCATAATCCTCTTTCGGATGCGGATGGTATCGCGGAGCTTAAGAAGACCATAAAGGATATCGAAGCCGGTATGGATCCTTCACCCCAGTCCGGAACTTCGTCAGTTTCATCCCAGGGGTCATCGGTATTCGGAGATGATCTTTTTGCGGAAGCAGGCCTTTATATCATAAGGAGCGGAAAAGCATCCATAGGCTATCTTCAGAGAGTCCTTAAGATAGGCTTCAACAGAGCTGCAAGGATCATGGATTATCTTGCGGAATATAATGTTGTAGGACCCGAACAGGGAACCAAGCCCAGAGAGATCCTGATGACAGAGGATGAGTTTAATATTTTGCTATCAAGCAAGGACACACCTCCGGAATAACGGAACTGATGGAATAAAAAACTGATACAAAGTAACAGAGTACTATAGGTGGTAATTGAGATGAAATCAGATATTGAGATCGCACAGAGCTGCGAAATGCTTCCAATCACACAGGTTGCGGAAAATGCTGGAATAGATCCCGAGG
>CAMNAQ010000167.1 GCA_946531495.1 uncultured Lachnospiraceae bacterium
GCAAACTCCTCGTTGGTCATATTTTCAAAATAAGACATTATAAATCTCGCAATACCGTTATGTGCCACCAGAAGATACACCTTATCCGGCTCCTTCCTTATATCATCGAGAAGATTGTAGATTCTCTGAGCCACTCTGAACATGGACTCGCCACCCTCATAATCATCGATAAAGTTCTGCTTTGCCAGCTTGAAATCCTGACCGTCTCTTGGTGTTGACTCCCATTTTCCGAAATTCTGCTCTATGAGCCTCTGTTCCTTTCGCATGGGAATGCCTGTGATCTTAGAGATTTCTTCAGCCGTATCATAGGCCCTTGAAAGAGGTGATGTGATGATCTCATCGATATGTATCTCTCCCGCATCCATCCTTCTCTTTATTTCCGCTGCAGTCTCTCTGGCCTGTTCATGTCCCTTTTCAGTAAGGGGGCTGTCTGTTGCCCCGCAGATCTTGTTCTCAACATTCCAGACTGTCTGTCCGTGACGTACAAAATAAAATTTACCCATTTCTTTCCTCCTGCTGATTAGTGATCATATCGACATCATCTGCGGCAGTATCCAGTAACGGATATCCGTCCTTCTGAAGTCTTCTGTCATGCGCCTTATCCTGTGATACATGGGCTTTCCGTCATAGGGTCCCTCCCAGAGATCCGCAAAAATGTAGTCATACTCACCGTCTTTTACAGTTCCCATGAAATCAAAGGCATCTCCCTGAATGATCCTTATTTTATCGGAAATGTCTCTCCCGACTTCGTCCTTTCCAAGCTGCGGCCGTATGTAATTCTCGAAGAGCTCTATGGTCTCTGCCTCTCTCTCGATGACCGTAACAGAAGAAACCGAAGTCTTTCTGGCTGTCATATAAGCGTAGTAGGAAAGCCCGAGACCAAGTGTGAGAACCCTGCCTTCAGCATCATCTATATCCTCTTTCATGGTAATGATTTCACCCGGAGACAGGCTCATCCAGACAGCCTCCTCAGGCTTGTCCTCTGTGATGCAGGGTACCTCCAGAGCTTCCCTAAGATATCCGTAATGAGGTACATACATTCCCTCCACCATGTCGGGATTCAGCTCCATTATCTCTCCCTGATCATAGGAAAGTGTGGCAAAATGATGATTCCCCAAGGTCAGATCATCGGGAATAATTATATTTTGATAATAAGGATTTGTATACACAAGGCTTGAGGAAATACCTGTTAAGTGGGCGTGTAAAATATCCGATAGATACAGTCTTTGTTCCTTATCCCTCGTCAGATACCCGGACAGTATCATGGCAACATACCATCCCTCCGGATCCGCCAGCATTTTCATATTTCCGATTTTTTGCGCCTGCCTCCGGACCATATCTATGTCCGATTCGGTGAAAGGAACCACCGGCCGCTGCCTTGCGATCTCTGCCCGGATATCCTTCATCATGCGGCTCATACGGTTCTCTTCCAATGTAAACTTATATTCTTTTCTGTCAGATTCATTCATATAATATCAATCCCGTGTCTTATCCACTACAGTCACCAAAGCTATGAGGACTTTCGGCTGCATTTGCATCATAATAACGTAATAATGACCTAATTTTCGCATATTTCAATAGTACTTTCAATCATGAGCCATCCACAGTGATCCATGACAGCATAATCACGAAAAAAAAAACGGCTTCCCATCTGGGAAACCGTCTTTCTGTTATGTTTACCTGAATTAATTACTCTGCATCTCTGCTGCTGAGTACAAGTCCCATGGACTCAAGCTTACCAAGGATCTCGTCGATTGACTTACGACCCATATTACGAACCTTTGAAAGATCCTCAAGATTCTTACTGCAGAGATCACCAACAGTGTTGATGCCTGCTCTCTTAAGACAATTATAAGAACGAACACTGAGCTCAAGCTCATCGATGTTCATGTTCATAAGATCGTTAGAATCGCTATTTCCTGCGTCCTCAACCTTAACCTCGCTCTCAACACTGACATCCATATCAGCAAAAAGCTTAAGATGTGAGTCAAGAATACGGGCAGAAAGAGAAACTGCATCATCAGGAGCCATAGTTCCGTTTGTGGTAACATCGAGAGTAAGCTTCTCTTCGTTGGTACCCTCAATCGGATCGATGACCATATTTACTCTGACTACAGGGCAATAGATAGAATCAACTGCGATGACACCGATAGGAAGATCGCTGCGGTCACGAGTGTTGGCACCGTCATAACCACGACCCTTTGTCATCTTTATCTCCATATAAAGTCTTGCTTCCTTACCTGAAAGTGTAGCAATGACCTGATCCTTGTTTACGATCTCTACTTCTGAAGTAACCTTGATATCAGAACCGCGAACGATACCCTCACCGGCATAGTCGATATATGCCATAACAGGATCGTCGCTTGATGATGTATTTTTAATTGCAAGCTTTTTTAAGTTAAGAATGATATCGCTGACATCTTCCTTAACCCCAGGGATGGATGAAAACTCGTGATATACTCCATCAATTTTTACCTCGCTGACTGCAGCACCAGGCATTGATGAGAGAAGAATACGTCTTAAAGAATTTCCGATAACTGTACCCTCACCCTTTGCAAGTGGTGCGCATACAAAACGTCCAAACTTCTTATCATCTGAGATTTCCTCAACTTCGAGAA